>CAYVDJ010000105.1:0-6027 GCA_964450755.1 uncultured Campylobacterales bacterium | reverse complement strand
AAATTTTGCTGTTGGATCATCATATAACGGGAAAAGATTGCGCCCAAATGTATCCGTGGTACAACATGGATATTTCAAAATCGGCAACAAAGATAACTTATGATTTTTTTATGGATAAATATAAAATTATCAAACAATATGACGATTTTGTAAACATAGTAAATGCAGTAGATATCTGGCTCAAAGATCATGAAAAGTTTGAAGCGGGAAAAGTCTGTATGCGTCTTGTAAGAGATGCAAAAGAGATAAACAGAACTCTTTTCCCAAAAGAGAACAACCGCTATATATTTTTTCTCTTGCAAAGAGCTCAAAGTTTTTTCGATCACTCAAAAGGGTACATAAAACTAGATGACTCATTGCACAGATTGAAAAAAGAGTTTTTTTCAAACAGTGACGATATGGATAAAGACACTTTGGACAACCTCGTTTCGCACTTTATCGTTTCACTGCTCAGCAGCAATAAAGAGGAGATGAGTATAAATTATGAGGGATATAAGGGTATATTGACTTACAGCATAGGAAATGTTTCGGTTATAGGAAATGAATTTTTAATCAAAAATGAGGATTTTGATTTTTTTATGGATATTACCGGACGAAAAACGATCTCTCTAAGAGCCAACGGAAATATGGATGTAAGCTCAATGGCAAAAAAGATAGCAGGTGGCGGGGGACACAGAAACGCCAGTGGAGGCAGATTAAATAACTTTAAAGATAGTTTTTTATATGATAATATAAAAACTCAGGTACAAAAAATTTTAAATGCACAATAAGGAATAAAAATGTTGACAAAACTACAAAATCAGGAACTTTTTGATTCAAAAGTGGAGATAGAAGAACTCGCTATGCAATTAGCGGATATGTTGGGAGTTGCTCTCTATTTTGCAGGAGTAAAACAGGATAAAATGCAAGAAGCGGTAGAGGCTTATCTTGACGGAATAGATGAAGTTTTTGATGATGAAGAAGACGGTGAGATGGGATATGAAGAGATCATAAAAGTTATCAAACATCTGCAAAAAACAAAAAAACATCTCTTTGGAAATTAAAAAAATTCTGATAAAAATACATATAATCCTTGTAAGATGGCAAATGTTTTTATAGAAAAATATCTGATTAACGATATAGTATAGCATAACTTCACACTTTACCTTTTTATTTTAATAATTTATAAATTTAAATTGACATACTTAAGATTTAAATGTATAATCTTAAGTTTTACATATAAATATAAAAAATAATATTATACTGATTCAAATAAAAGGTAAAAAAGTTATGATAATAGAAAGTTTGAAAGTATTTGCAAACGACCTTAAAAATTCTCTTAAAGATTTGATACCTATTATAGTCGTTGTAACATTTTTTCAAACAGCTATTATTCGCACAATACCTGAAAATCTTTTTTCCATTATCACAGGACTTATAATAGTTGCAATAGGACTTGCCTTTTTTATCAGAGGTTTGGAACTTGGAATCTTTCCTATAGGAGAAAATCTCTCTACCGATTTTGCAAAAAAAGGCTCTCTCTTTTGGCTTTTGATGTTTGCTTTTACAATCGGCTTTTCAACCACAGTCGCAGAACCTGCCCTCATAGCCATTGCCGATAAGGCAGCTTCAATCAGTGCCGGAAAAATCGATGCTTTTTTTCTTAGAATGACAGTAGCCTTCTCAGTCGGTTTTGCTATCACACTCGGAACTCTTCGTATCCTTTTAGGTCATCCTATTCATTATTATATTATTACAGGATATATAATTGTTGTAATTGTAACTTTTTTTGCACCAAGAGAGATAATAGGTTTAGCTTACGACAGCGGGGGAGTAACTACCTCTACTGTAACAGTACCTTTGGTAGTGGCACTTGGAATCGGTCTAGCTTCAAGTATAAAAGGCCGTAATCCGGTAATTGACGGTTTTGGCTTGATAGCTTTTGCCTCTTTGACTCCTATGATTTTCGTACAACTTTACGGAATATTTGTTTATGCATTTTCCAACGACACAACCTCTTCTCTTCCAATAGTACAAGAGGTAGTTACAAAAATGCTCAAAGAGCATGAAAAATTTGAACTTTTAGATATGTTTTGGGATATCGTCTCTGTTATAAGAGATGTTGCTCCTATATTAGCCGTTATCTTTTTCTTTCAATATTTTATTATAAAAAAACCGGTTGCACATCTTCATAAAATAGCAGTAGGTATCATTTTGGTAATTTTGGGATTATATGCTTTTATCATGGGGCTTGAAATGGGACTTTTTCCGATAGGAGAGACTATCGCTTTTCAACTTACTTCCATGAAAAATGATATACTTATTTATCTGTTTGCTTTTCTTATCGGCTTTTCTACAACTATGGCAGAACCTGCTTTATTGGCAATAGCCATCAAAGCAGAAGAGATAAGTCAGCAGATTATTAAACAGACTATTTTGCGTATTGCAGTTGCTTTTGGAGTGGCTATTGGCATAGGATTGGGAGCTTATCGCATTGTTGTTGGAGATGAGATTCATTATTATATTATAATAGGATATATTATTGTTATAATTTTAACACAATTTGCACCAAAATATATCATACCGATAGCATACGACAGTGGAGGAGTAACAACATCAACGGTAACAGTACCTCTTGTAGCCGCACTTGGATTAGGACTTGCCCAAAACATAGAGGGCAGAAATCCTTTAATCGACGGTTTTGGACTGATAGCGTTTGCTTCACTGTTTCCCATGATTACAGTTATGGGATATGGCATTTATGCACAGATACTAAAAAAACGGATGGAAAAAGAGTAAGGAGTCAATATGAAATTTGTTGCATTAGTAACGATAATACAGGACAAAGATGAAGAAAAAGCGATAGAAATTGCAAAAGAGGCAGGTGCGGGAGGAGTAACTATCGTACACGGTAGAAATATAGGTCTAAAAGAAAAGAAAGTCTTTTTCGGCTTGACATTGGAAGAAAATGTATCTTTACTGCTTTTTGTTTTACCAAGAAGACTTTCTATGAAAGTTATGAAAGCTTTAAGAAACGAATTTGATTTGGATAGCCATAAAAACAGTTCTCTTGCATTTACAATACCTTTAAGCCATGTAGCAGGTCTTGACAATGATGAACTTCATAAATTTGAGAAAAATATAAGAAATATACTCTAAAAAAACTTTTAGAGGTTTTTCTTTATCTTTAATAAAGCATTTTATTGGAAAGAAGATAGACTATTTCCCAAGACAAAAACTCCCAAACATTTTATCCAAAATTTCATCTCTTTCAAATCTTCTTGTAACAGATGAAATTTTTTCGATAGCCTCATTTATAGCATAGGCAAAAAGTTCCAGCTCTTTGTTTTGCAGATTTTCTTTTGACTCCTCTATCGCTTTTAGAGCATCAGATACGGCATCTATCTGCCTTTTTGAGACAAGCATGACATCATTGTCAAGAGTCTGGGTATCAAGATACTCTTTTATCTTGTCTATAACCTTTTTTGTATCTATTTTACAACTTACTTTTATATAATCAAAATCTTCTATTTTTGAGATGTCAAAACGATTTTGCAGATCCACTTTGTTTAAAATAACAATTATCTTTTTACTGTCCCTGTATCCGTTTAAAATATTCACTATTTTTTCATCATTCAAATCATAAGGCATAGAATTGTCAAAAAGAGCCAAAACTATATCGCTTTGTTCTATTGCTTCTATCGACCTTTGTATTCCTATCTTCTCTATCATATCCAAAGTATCTTCTCTTATACCGGCAGTATCTACTATCCTGATAAGATGAGTACCTATCTTGACTTCCTCTTCTATCGTATCCCTTGTTGTTCCGGCTATATCGCTTATGATAGCGCGGTTATAGTTAAGCAGAGAGTTTAAAAGAGAACTTTTGCCGACATTTGGTTTGCCTACTATCGATATCTTAAATCCATCCAGCAAACCCTCTCTTTGACGGCTGATATCAACAGTTCTTTTCAAAGTATTTTTTAAATCATTTAATTTTGAGAAGATCATATCTTCGATATCCTCAGGCAAATCCTCTTCCGCATAGTCTATATTTACCTCTACAAAAGCCAAAATCTCCACAAGAGAATCTCTCAAAGAGTCCATATACTCTTTTAACTCACCCTTTAACTGTCTTGAGAGTATTTTTGCGCCGTCAATACTTTTTGTCTCTATCAGTTTTGCTATTGCTTCAGCTTCGGTGAGGTCTATACGACCGTTTAGAAACGCTCTTTTTGAAAACTCTCCGGCATTTGCAAGTCTTGCACCGTTTTTTATTACTTCATCCAAAATCATATTGGCAACAACACTTCCGCCGTGGCATTGAAACTCTATGATATCTTCACATGTAAAACTTTTTGGGGCTTTGAAATAGATAGTGATAGTTTGATCGATTATTTCATCAGACGCGTCATAAACTGTTGTCAAATGAGCATATCGCTCTTTGAAATCATCTCTTTTTGTAAGCTTTTTTGCTATCTGTAAAGCTCTATCCCCACTTATCCTGATAATGGCGATAGAGCCTATGCCGTAAGCCGTGGCAATAGCTGCAATGGTTTCTATTTTCAGCGCCTTATAAAATCATTGACAATGATATATTTGTCTCCGTCTTTGTTTGTCTTTATACTGACATACTTGTCTTTAAACTCTTCTCTTAACTCTTCCAAAGCGATCTTGACCAAAACGCCGTCAAGAGGCTTTGTCTGTCCTCTTCCGTACTGTTTTATTCTCTCTTTGACGGGAGAGAGATATTTTTTTATCATCTCTTCTTGATTTTTCAGAAATTCCGCTATCTCCAAACGGATATTCAGCTGATACTTTATATTGATCCAGTTATATATCATATATGAAAAAGCTTTATATCTGTAACCCTCTTTCCCGATAAGAAGTGCCGCATCATTTCCGTTGATATCGATTACAACGCTGTTTCCTTTTCCGGCTCTTACTTTTATCGTATCAAGGTCAAAGCAGCTGTATTTCATAAGATTTTGAAGCAGTTTCTCTATCTCTTTTGCAGCTTCTTCAACCTCTTCTTGAGGTATTAAAGTATATTTTTTTGCATCTTTTTGAAATGATTCCGATGATTTTTTATTAAAACCGCCTTTTTTTTCCTCTTTTTTTATTTCTGCCGCAATAATCGCCTTTTTTTGTAAAAAACCGAATATCCCCTTTTTGGGATTTTGTAAAACCGTAATATTAAGTTCAGTTACGGAACAGTTTAAATTTTCAGCCGCCTTTGAATAGGCTTCAGTCAGAGTTTCAGCTTCCACTCGAATCATTTTACGACCTTTTGCTCTTTTTTCTTTTTCAAATAATAATTTACATAATATTGCTGAGCAACAGATAAAAGATTATTGATAAACCAGTAAAGTGTTAATCCCGCAGGGAAAGTTACAAAGAAAAATGTAAACACAAGAGGAAGCCATTTCATTATCTTTTCCTGCATAGGATCGGTAATGGTAGTCGGCGTTACCCTTTGATTCCAAAACATTGTAGCACCCATCAAAACAGGAAGAATAAAATAGGGATCTTTCAAAGAGAGATCACTAATCCAAAGCATCCACGGAGCGGCTTTTAACTCTATGGCATTTAATAAAACGCGGTAAATTGCAAAAAAGACGGGTATTTGAAGGATCATTGGCAAACATCCTCCCATAGGATTTGCACCATGCTTTTTATAAAGTTCCATCATGTGGGCGTTTAGTTTTTGTTTGTCATCTTTGTATTTTTTTTGAAGTTCTTTCATTTTCGGAGCAAGTTCTTTCATCTTGCTCATTGAAACCATCCCTTTTAAAGTCAAAGGAAAAAGCACAACTCTTATCAAAATCGTAATAACAACGATAGCCCATCCCCAGTTTCCGATAAGATTATAAAGAAATTGAAGAAGTAAAAACATCGGTTTTGCTATAAAAGTAAAAAATCCGTACTCTATGATATCGGTAAGCCTTGGATCTATACTGCTTAAAAGTTTATGATCTTTTGGTCCTATAAATCCGCTGAATTTAAGTTCTTTGTCCCCTCTTACAAAAACCATCGGATCTTTTTGAC
>CAYVDJ010000104.1:0-6744 GCA_964450755.1 uncultured Campylobacterales bacterium | reverse complement strand
ATATTGGTACTTGTTATAGCGGTAATTTTGGGTTATGGTTATATGAGTACAAAAGAAGATAAATCCGTAAAGGGAAATGAAGGGGTCAAAGAGCTGAAAATTGGTGAAAAACTTGCACCTTTTACTTTAAAAGATCAGTTTGACAAACTTCATACTTTGAGTGAATCTACAAAAAAGATTATTTTTGTGTTTAAAAAAGATACGGGACATTTGGTGAGAAATTATCTAAATCAGCAAAAAGACAACTATTTGCAAAAAAGAGATATTCTTTTTGTAGCCGACATCAGCAAAATGCCGGCAATGATAAGAGAATATATAGCAATGCCTGATCTCAGAAAGAGAAAATATCCGGTTTTAATAGTCTATAATCAAGAGTTGGCAGCAAAATTCAAAAATGAGAAAGAACAAAACAAGATTATGATAGTTGAACTTGATCATTTTATTGTAAAAAATATCAAATTTATAACAACCGAAGAAGAGCTTAAAAAAGAGATAGACTGACAAATGCTCCCATACAGCCGTCAGCTTATAGAAGATGATGATATAAAAGCCGTAATCAAGGCTTTAAAAGCAGATATGATAACTCAAGGCAAAAGAGTTTTGGAGTTTGAAAAAGAGGTTGCCGCTTTTCTTGGGAGAAAGTTTGTTCTCTCTTTCAATTCGGCGACCGCTGCTTTGCACACTGCCAATTTTGCGGTGGGTATCAAAGAAGATGATGAGATTATCACAACTGCGACAAGTTTCGTTGCCACCTCAAATGCCGCTTTGTATCTTGGGGCAAAACCTGTTTTTTGTGATATCAAAAAAGATGGCAATATCGATGAAAAGAAGATAGAAGCTCTTATCACAAAAAAGACAAAAGCAGTTGTGCCTGTTGATTTTGGAGGTAATGTCTGTGATACAAAAAGTATAAAAGAGATATGCAAAAAATATAATCTTGCATTTATAGAGGATGCCTGTCATGCTTTTGGAACAAAAGTAGGTGATAAGAGAGCCGGATTTGATGCGGATATCGCCTGTTACAGTCTTCATGCGATAAAGCCTATAACTACGATAGAGGGCGGACTTTTGGCAACGGATGACGAGGAGATTTATCAAAAAGCAAAGATTTTCAGATCTCACGGGATGGTCAAAAAAGAGGCTTTTAAAAGTGATATGGAGGTTTTGGGTTACAATTACCGTTTGAATGATGTTGCCTGTGCATTGGGACTTTCCCAACTTAAAAAAACAGATCTCTTTTTGCAAAAAAGAGCCGAAATTGCAAAATATTATGATGAAAGGTTTGATAAAAACCCGTATTTCAGTACTGTTAAAATTCCGCCTCATATAAAAAGCTCCTATCATCTTTATCCGATTTTGTTTTTCAGAGATTTGTGGTGCAAAAAGGAAGATATTTATGAAGAGCTTAAGAAAGAAGGAATAATCACGCAGGTTCACTATCGTCCGATTTATCAAAACAGTTATTATCAACAGTTTTATAAAGATTTAAAAATAAGAAGTGCCGAAGAGTTTTATAAAGCGGAACTTTCTATTCCCTGTCATCAAAAAATGAGTCTAAAAGATGCCAAATTTGTTGCCGATACGCTTTTTAAAGTCAGTGTGGCATTTTCCCGTTCTTGTTACATCTAAACGATAACTCTTTTATTGCCGATACTCTTTTGAAAGTATTTAAAGGCGGTAAAAAATGTCAAAAAGAGACGGGAATATTTTTGTAATTATTCAAGCGAGGATGAACTCTTCAAGACTTTACGGCAAAGTGATGTTTCCCTTGTGCGGTAAAAGTGTTTTGGAGATGATGATAAAGAGACTTGATTCTTTTAGAGAAAATATCATTATAGCAACCTCAAAAGGGGAAGAACAACACCCTATTTTAAATCTGTGCCAAAAAAGAGGTATCAAATATTTCAGAGGTTCCCAAAACGATGTTCTTGGCAGATACTATGAAGCGGCTTTGACATTTGGTGCAAAAAGTGAGGATATTATCGTCAGACTTACATCCGATTGTCCTGTGATAGATGAGGGGATCGTGAAAAAAACAGTTGATTTTTACAGGCGAAATAATTTTGAATATGTAAGTAATGTCATCCAAAGAACTTTTCCCCGTGGGATGGATACCGAAGTTTTCAGTTTTGATGCTTTGAAAGAGGCTTATAAAAATGCAAAAAAGAGTTTTGAGAGAGAGCATGTAACTCCGTGGATTATCAAAAATTATAAAAACGGAAGTTTTTTAAATGAGATCAATCATTCAAGATACCGATTGACTCTGGATGAGCAAAAAGATTATTTGGCGATAAAGGAACTTTTTGTTAAACTCGGATGCAGAAGTGATTTTGATTATGATGAGATGATAAATATTTTGATAAGAAATCCCCATATAGCGGATATGAACAAAGAGGTGAAACAAAAAGAGTATGAATGTTCTTTTTAGATGTGACAGTTCTGAGAATATAGGTCTTGGACATTTGATGAGGGATCTTGTTTTGGCAAAAAAGCTAAAAGGCAGGATCTTTTTTGCTTCAAGAGAGCTAAAAGGCAATGCAAATCACAAAATAAAAGAGAGCGGATTTGTATATGTGCCTTTGAAAGATGAAAGTTTTGAGACATTTAAAAAGGTGATTTTGGATTGTCATATCGATATTGTGATTTTTGATCACTACGGTATAGATGCCTCTTTTGAAGAGAGAGTGAAAAAAACAGGTGTTAAAACCGTCTCTTTTGACGATACTTACAAAAAGCACGGAAGCGATCTTGTTATAAATCCGAATTTCGGGGCAAATCTCAAAAGATACCCCCAAAAAGCCATCTCTTTGGCACCTTTGATAAGAGATGAATTTTTTGATGTAAAAAAGAGAAAAAGAGTTGGTATAAAAAAGGTATTTATCTCTTTTGGCGGCAGTGATCCTAAAAATCTTGCTCTAAAAACTTTAAAAGTATTTCAAAACAAAAAGTATGATATATCTCTTGTTATAACCTCTTCCAACAAAAACAGAACACTTTTAAAAAGATATGCAAGAAAACATAAAAATATAAAAATTTATATGGATTATCCCAAAATTGCAAAGCTTTTTTATGAAAATGATTTTGCTGTCGTATCTGCAAGTACGATAAGCAGTGAAGCTCTTGTCAGTGGTATCCCTTTTGTTGCCGTTATGAGCGTGGATAATCAAAAAGAGGTTTTTGGTTTTTTGAAAAGAAAAAGATTTTATGTCTTAAAAGATGTAAACAGAATAGAAATTACCGAAAAAAGATATAAAGAACTTTTAAAAAGAGTGGAAATTTTTCGTATCAAAAGAGGAGAGATTGATCTGTTTAAAGAGCTTTCATAATTTGACTTTTCAAGAGAAACTGACCGTTTTTAAATGGAGAAATCATTTTAGAGTAAGAAAATGGATGTATAACAGCAAACCCCTCTCTTATACCGAACATAAAAGTTTCTTGAAAACACTTTCAAATCCGTATTTTTTGGTCAAAGAAAATGATAAAGCAATAGGAGTCGTAAATCTGAAAAACAACGATATAGGACTCTTTGCAAATCCTCATTTAAAAGGCAGGGGGAAAACACTCCTAAAAGCCGTTATGGAAAATTTCACTTTGCCAAAATTTCGTGTTGAAGTTTTTTACAACAACAAAAGAGCCGTAAAGCTCTATGAAAAATTCGGTTTTAAAAAGAGTGGTAAAAAGAGGGTAGGGGGGAAAAGAGTTTTTGTTATGGAGAGGATAAAATGAAAATAGGTGATTTTGATCTTGATAAAAAAGTTTTTGTTGTTGCGGAGCTTTCGGCAAATCACGGAGGCAGTTTCAAAAGAGCGATAAAGAGCATAAAAGCTGCCAAAAGAGCGGGAGCAGACGGAGTGAAACTTCAAACCTATACTCCCGATACGATAACTTTAAACTCAAAAAGAGATGATTTTATGATAAAAAACGGGTTGTGGAAAGGTAAAAATCTCTATGAACTCTACAAAGAGGCATCTACTCCGTGGCAGTGGCACAAAGAGCTTTTTGATGTGGCAAGAGAGGAGGGGCTTGTCTGTTTCTCCTCTCCTTTTGATGAGAGTGCGGTTGATTTTCTGGAAGAGTTTGATCCCCCCGCCTACAAAATAGCCTCGTTTGAGATCACCGATGTAAATCTCATAAAATATACCGCTTTGCGAAAAAAACCTGTTATTCTCTCTACCGGTATTGCTGATTTGGGTGATATCTCTTTGGCGATTGAGATGATAAAGAGTACAGGCAATGAAGATATAGCCTTGTTAAAATGCACATCTTCCTATCCTGCACCTCTTGAGGATGCAAATCTTTTTAATATTCCCTCTTTAAAAGAGATTTTCGGTGTAATTGTCGGACTCTCCGATCACACTTTGGGATCTGTTTCACCGATAGTTGGTGTTGCTCTTGGGGCAAGGATCATAGAGAAGCATTTTATTTTGGACAGAGAGATCAAAACTCCTGACTCCTCTTTTTCGATGGATGAGATGCAATTTAAAGAGATGGTAAAAAATATCAGAGAAGCAGAGAAAGTTTTGGGAGAGAAAAGTTATATCCTGACGAAAAAGGCAAAAGAGGGGAGATTTTTTGCAAGAAGTCTGTATGCTTCAAAAGATATAAAAAAGGGAGAAATTTTTACAAAAGAGAATGTAAAGAGTGTAAGACCGTCTTTGGGGCTTCATCCCAAAAATCTCTATAAGATTTTGGGTAAAAAGGCGCAAAAAGATATAAAGTTTGGAGAACCTATTAAATATATTGAATAATTGACGATCTTTGGTTGGAATATTATTTGCTTTTATATAAAAAACTATTAGAGAGTCAGACAAATGAGAAAGATATTTACAAAAAATTTAGAAGCTTTAAAAAAGACAAACCCCCTTTTAGCCCAAAAAGTAGAATCCATAAAAGAAAACAGAAAATATGAAGTTTTTATGGGAGATGATCCTGTAAACATCAACATCATAGATACGGATAGAAATGAACCGCTTTATCTAACTTCTGCGGTGGAAGAGACCTTGAACAAGCTGGAAAAACTGAAAGAGAAACAGAAATATCCTTTTTTGTATTTTTTTGGTCTGGGAAACGGAATATTTTTCAAACTTGTTTTTGAGTCGTTTGAGAGTATAAAAAGGATCGTGGTTTTTGAACCTGAGATAGAGATAATCTATATAGTTTTAAATCTAATCAATCTCTCTTCATATATAGGAGAGAGAAAACTTCTGATTTTTTCAAGCAGTGAGCTTACTTTTCCTCTGGCTGTGGATATAATGGTAAAAGAAGAAGCCTCTTTGTATTCAAAGCTTTATGAACTTGATTTTTTAAGTGCCTATTATAACAATTATCAAAATGAGATGCTCGAAGTAAACTCTTTGATGACAAGAGCGATAGAGCATATCATATTTTCAGTCGGAAACGATGCTGTCGATTCGCTTATAGGGCTTGAACACCATATTCAAAATTTTCCTTTTATGGTAAAAACCTCACCTTTAAACAAACTTGTCAAAAAAGCCAAAAATACCGAGACAGCCGTTCTTGTCTCAACCGGACCGTCTCTTATGAAACAGATACCTTTGTTAAAAGAGATCCAAGAGAGTGTAACTATCCTCTGTATAGATGCGAGTTTTCCTATCCTGTATAAGCACGGCATTAAACCCGATATCGTTTTTTCTCTTGAGAGAGTTGAAGCAACAGCGGGATTTTATGAAGATTTGCCAAAAGAGGCATTTGATGATGTTGTTTTTTCTCTTACCTCTATCGTTCATCAAAAACTTTTAAACAATGTAAAAAGCGAAAATATTCAGATGAGTATGAGACCCTTTAACTATCTGAGATATTTTAAAAACGATCCGTGGGGATATATAGGCAAAGGGATGAGTGCGGCAAATATGGCATTTGAATTTGCCTATTACAGCGGGTTTAAAAAAGTTGTTTTGATAGGACAGGATTTGGCTTTTTCAAAAGAGGGTACAAGCCACGCAAAGGATCATACAAGAGGTGTAAATGATGTTGATCTAAGCAGGGCAACCGTTTATCTTGAAGCCTACGGCGGAGCGGGGCAGGTTAGAAGTACTGCCGTATGGAAAGCTTTTTTGAATTTTTTTGAAGATGACATATCCCAGACAGCAGGAGAGATGACCACTTACAATGCCACCGAGGGAGGAGCAAGGATACACGGAGCCATAGAGATACCTTTTGGGGAGTTTGTAGAGAGATTTGTCGATAGAGATTTCAAAAAAGAGAGCATATCGATAGAGCCTTGTGATGAAAAACTGGCAAAGGAGCACGAGAAACTCTTTTATGAGAGAGTTGTTTTGATGAAAGAGAAGTTAGAAACGATCAAAAAAGAGTGCGAAGAGACATTTTTAAATGTGGTGGGATTTTTGGAAGATATAGAAGAGTTGAACAAGAAAAACAAAGTAGAAGATATCGATTTTCAAAAAGCCGATCTTTTACTTGAAGAGATAAATCATATAAAAGAGTATTTTGATGAGAGCGAATTTTTCTCGATGGTTTTTGAATTTGTCAGATCATATATCATTTCGCAGGAGTTGGAAGTTGCCAAAATACAGGTAAAACATATCAAAAACGATATGGATAAAAAAGTACAGATTATAGAGTGGCTTTATGCCCATAAATTTTGGCTTTTTTCATTGGCAGGTGGTCTTGATGCGATTTTGGTGGTGATAAAGAGAGCTTCTATCCCCGATAAAGAGGAGGTTATGGCGTAAAAAAGGAAGCCATCCGAGCGAAGCGACAGCC
>CAYVDJ010000103.1:0-7614 GCA_964450755.1 uncultured Campylobacterales bacterium | reverse complement strand
GGCTTCCGTCTCCTCAGAACTTTACCTCTTTAAGAGCTGATTAGGTAAAATCCAATAAATCTTAAATACACCTTTAAAAAAGATATTGATATGATAATTGTTGATGATATCGTAACTACGGGCATGATGATAAATGAAGCCGTGATAAAATCAAAAAAAAATGCTCTAAATCCCCTTTTTGCCATGACTTTGACAGACGCAAGAGAGAAATAAGCACTTTTTAGATAAAATAAATATAAATATTTAACCGAGGTTAGTTTATGGATAACATTTTTGATTCAAATAGTGATATTCAAGATATCAATATAGAGGAGTCTATAAAGACGAGTTATTTGGATTACTCTATGAGCGTTATCGTCGGAAGGGCGCTTCCTGATGCAAGAGACGGTTTAAAACCGGTGCACAGAAGAATCCTTTATGCGATGAATGATCTTGGCGTAACCTCAAGAGCGCCTTATAAAAAATCCGCGAGAATTGTCGGTGATGTTATAGGTAAATATCATCCTCACGGAGATACTGCCGTTTATGATGCTTTGGTGCGTATGGCACAGCCTTTTTCGATGAGAGTTCCTATCATAGACGGACAGGGAAACTTTGGTTCTATTGACGGAGACAATCCCGCCGCTATGCGTTATACGGAAGCTCGTATGACCAAACTTGCCGAGGAGCTTTTAAAAGATATCGATAAAGATACGGTGGATTTTGTACCAAACTATGATGATTCTATAAAAGAACCTGATGTTCTGCCCTCCCGCGTACCAAATCTTTTATTAAACGGATCAAGCGGAATAGCCGTAGGTATGGCGACAAATATTCCTCCCCACAGACTTGACGAACTTATAGATGCCCTGCTTGTTCTTATCGATAATCCAAAAAGTGAGATAGATGAGATTTTACAGCATGTAAAAGGTCCCGATTTTCCCACAGGCGGAGTGATATTTGGTAAAAAAGGGATCATAGACGCTTATAAAACCGGTCGTGGGCGTATAAAGATAAGAGCCAAAATCCACATGGAAAAAAAGGGCAATAACAGAGATGTAATCGTAATAGACGAGATGCCCTATCAGGTAAACAAGGCCAAGTTTATAGAACATGCGGCTCATCTTGTAAAAGACAAGCATATAGAGGGAGTAAGCGAGATAAGAGATGAGAGTGACAGAGAGGGAATCCGTGTCGTTATAGAGCTTAAAAAAGATGCCATAAGTGATATTGTTCTTAACAATCTCTATAAATCCACAGCTTTGGAGACGACATTTGGTATCATTTTACTTGCCATTATCAACAAAGAACCCAAGATCTTTACTCTTATAGAACTTTTGAAACTCTTTTTATCACACAGAAAAACGGTGATTATCAGAAGAACGATATATGAGCTTGAAAAGGCAAGAGCAAGAGCCCATATTTTGGAAGGCTTGATGATAGCTTTGGATAATATCGACGAAGTTATCAAACTGATAAAAGCAAGTGCCGATACGAAAAGCGCAAAAGAGGGATTGATAACAACTTTTTCTCTCAGTGAAGTTCAAGCCGGTGCCATACTTGATATGAAACTCCAAAGACTTACCGGTCTTGAGAGAGAAAAGATAGAAAATGAACTGAAAGCTTTACAGGAGGAGATAGAGAGACTGAGCAATATCCTCAAAAGTGAAGAACTTTTAAATGATCTTATCAAAAAAGAGCTTTTGGAGATAAAAGAGAAGTTTTCAACTCCAAGACTTACGCAAATAGAGGATGATTATAACGATATTGATATAGAAGATCTCATCCCAAATGATCCGATGGTTGTTACAATCACTCACAGAGGTTATATCAAAAGAGTTCCTCTAAAACAGTATGAAAAACAAAAAAGAGGCGGCAAAGGAAAAACCGCACTTACCACCTATGAAGATGATTTTATAGAGAGCTTTTTTGTCTGCAATACCCATGATACTTTGATGTTTATAACAAATCTCGGACAGCTTTACTGGTTGAAAGTCTATAAGATTCCAGAAGGCAGCAGGGTAGCCAAAGGAAAAGCCGTTGTAAATCTCATAAATCTTCAGCCTGAAGAGAAGATAAGAGCCATTATCCCTACTACCGATTTTGATGAGAAGAAATCTTTGGCGTTTTTTACCAAAAACGGTTTGGTTAAAAGAACCAATCTGAGTGAATTTAAAAATATAAGAGCCGTCGGTGTGAGAGGTGTTACTCTCAATGAAGATGATGAACTAGTAGCTGCAAAAATCGTAAAAGAGAATGCCAAATATCTCTTTATCGTAACCAAAAAAGGTATGTGTATCAAGTTTGATGTAAACGGTGCAAGAGAGATGGGAAGAAGTGCCAAAGGAGTTACGGGTATAAGATTTAAAGAGGATGGCGATGAAGTTGTGGGAGCAGCCGTTATCTACGAAGATATGCAGGAACTTTTGACCGTCAGTGAAAAAGGTATAGGCAAAAGAACGACAGCCGAAGAGTACAGACTTCAAAACAGAGGCGGCAAGGGCGTTATCGCTATGAAACTGACCTCAAAAACAGGGGATCTAATAGGTGTCGTTTTGGTTGATGAGACAAAAGATCTGATGGCTCTTGCAAGTAGCGGCAAGATGATAAGAGTTGATATGCAAAGTATCAGAAAAGCCGGTAGAAATACAAGCGGTGTAAAAGTGGCAACTCTTCCAGCCGGTGAGAAGGTGATAGATATCTCAAGATGTCCGAAAGAAGAGAGTGACGCCGATACGATAGAGGAAGAGGAGATCAAATAATCTGATTTTGGAATAAAAATTGCTTTAATAAAATTGATTACTTTATAAAAGGATTTAGATCAATGAAAAAGCAGTTTTTGTTCCTCCTTGCAGTTTTTATATTTTTCAGCGGATGTGCACAACCTTTTGCTTCCCAACAACCTGCAAAAAGAGTCTCCTGCCCAAAAAACGATATAGTTGTTTTATCTGTTATAGGAGAAGGTGTAGCTCCGCAAAATGCCATCTCTCCCACACAGGCAATGGTTTTGGCAAAACGGGCGGCGGTTGCGGATGCGTACAGACAGCTTGGAGAAAAACTCTACGGTATAAAACTCAGTGCCAAAGAGAGCGTAAAAGATGCTGTACTTAAAGATTCGAGGATTGTAACACAAGTCAGCGCCATCATAAAAAATGCCAATATCATAAACAACTCTTACAAACAAGACCTCTATCGTGTTATGATGGAGCTAAAGATAAGCAAAAATCTTTTGAGGGAATATCTTTATTATAACAATTAGATTTTTTCTCTTCTTTCCTCTTCTTCTTTTTGCATCGGATGAGTATATAGTAGGATATGAACTGTATGTAAAAAATCATACGGTTGTTGATTATCGCTATTTTGTATCCCCCGCTATGACAAAAAGCGAGGGAAATTTCACCCCTCTTTGCAAAATAAAATATAAAAACAGTGATAAAAAACCTTTAATATTTTTACGCTCCCATAAAGAAGAGGTATTGGAATGTCTTTATAAAAGAGATGTTTTCATAAATGACTTTTTAGATCAAAACTCCCTTTTTATATCCCAAACAGAAGTGATGAAGATACCGTTTGTCAGAGTGAAAGTTGAGTTCAATGATGATTTTGCTGTTATTTCAAGCCTTTCAAAGATGATACAATAGAAAATTTTTTTAAAAATATTAAATTTATTTTATATTTATGATAAAAGGATTATAATATATAAAAAAGTGAAAATTTATTTGTAAGGAGTTATTATGAAAACTTTCAAAAATGCAAATATAGTGTTAAGTACAGTTTTGGCAATGACATTGTGTGCGGTTTCATCAAATGCCGGTGATGTTTTAAGCGGCAATATGAATAGCGCAACAGGATCAATTGCCGTTGTTGGCGGAGGATATGATAATCATGCCGACGGAGATGGAGCTTTTATCGGAGGAGGTATCAGAAACAATGCAAACAGTTTTTATTCGTTGATTACTGCCGGTTATGAGAATAAAGCAAGTGGCAAACAGTCAACTATTGTTGGAGGGGCAAATAATCAGGCAAGTGGTGAAGGTTCTTATATAGGTGCCGGAATAAAAAATATAGCTTCGGAATATTCTACGGTTGTTATAGGAGGATATAACAACAGAGCAACCGGTAAACAATCAACTGTTGCCGGTGGCGTAAATAACGAGGCAAGTGGAGAAGGTGCCAATATAAGCGGGGGTAATTCCAATAAAGCAACGGGATATACGGCAGTGGTTTCGGGAGGATATGGAAATATTGCAAGTGGCTTGGGTTCTTTCATAGGAAGCGGCAAAGCAAACAAGGCAAAAAGCGATTACAGTGTCATAGGCGGAGGAAATGCCAACAGTACCGAATACCGATATGATGTTGTCGGAGGCGGTTATAATAATAAAGCAAGTGGCGATGAAATTTACGATTCATTTCTTCATATGTGGTGGTATTATCCTGCTACCGTTGCAGGAGGAAGCGGTAACACGGCATCAGGAGACTGGTCTTTTGTCGGAGGAGGATCTTCCAATACAGCATCGGGACATTCTTCCGTTGTGGCAGGAGGCTATAATAATATGGCAATTGGCAACTATTCAGCAATAGCAGGGGGAAAAGACAATAATGTAAGTGGTGAATACTCTTTTGTTTTTGGCAGAAATATGCATTTTGAAGGAGATGGTATAGTAGCTTTCTCCGATAGTAGCAGTATTGGTAAAACTTTTTACAGTTCGGTAAATAACCAGTTTGTCGGTTTTTTTAACAACGGCTATAAACTTTTTACAGACAGCGGAGTATCAAGCGGAGTTTATTTAAATCACGGAGACGGCGCGTGGAATACCATAAGCGACAAAAACAAAAAAGAAAATTATGAGAAAGTTGATGGTAAAGAGATATTGGAAAAATTATCTCATCTTCCTGTTATGAAATGGAATTATAAAAACCAAAATAAAAATATAAAACATATAGGTCCTTTTTCACAGGATTTTTATGCCATTTTTAAATTAGGAAACAGTGACAAATCCATAAGCACAATTGACCCCGATGGTATCGCTCTTATTTCCATTAAAACACTCTATGAGATGAGAAAAGCAGATGAAAAGAAGATAGAAGAACTTGAAAAGCGTATAGAAAAGCTTGAAAAACTTCTTCTTAAAAAATAAAATCTCTTTTATAGGGGAGCTTTTTGGCTCCCTCTCTCTTTTGAATTTTTTAGCGTAACAGTTGAGTTTAATGATGATTTTGCTATTATTAGCACCCTTAAAAGATAATTAAATATATTTAGGAACTCAATGAAAATAGCCGTTGTAGAAGATGATATCAATATGAGAAAATCTCTCGAAATCGCACTTAAAGAGTATAAAGAATTTGATATCTCTACTTTTAAAAATGCCATAGATGCTCTTGAAAAGATAGATGAGAGTTTTGATCTTATCGTTACCGATATCAATATGCCCAAAAAAAACGGTGTGGAGTTTATAAAGGATCTTGGCGGAGAGTTTGATATCATCATCATAACGGGCAATGCCGATCTAAATCTTGCGATAGAGCTTTTAAGGCTTGGCGTGAAAGATTTTCTGACCAAACCTTTTGAAGTGGATACTTTGGTTCAGGCTATAAAGAGAGTTGAACAGCTTCAAAGCATAAAACCGATAGGAAACAAAAGAAAAAGAGAGGACAGGCGGGTAGGAAAAGAGGATAAAAGAGAGATAAAGATAGAAAGACGAAAAAAGAGCGACAGAAGAGAGCTTTTTTACGGAACTTCTCCAAAACTCCAATACATTTTAAACCTGACATCCAAAGCGGCAAAAACTGATGCTTCTGTGCTTCTTCTTGGAGAAAGCGGTGTTGGTAAAGAGCTTTTTGCGAAATTTATTCATCAAAACTCCCCAAGATACGACAAACCTTTTATCGCTATAAATATGGCGGCAATTCCCGATAATCTTCTTGAAAGCGAACTTTTCGGTTACGAAAAGGGAGCTTTTACCGATGCCACTTCCAAAAAGAAGGGGTTGTTTGAACTTGCCCATACAGGAACACTTTTTTTGGATGAGATAGCAGAGATGCCACTCTCTTTACAATCAAAAATATTAAGAGTCTTGCAGGAAAAAGAGATCGTACGAGTTGGCGGAGGAAAACCTGTAAAGATAGATGTCAGGATAGTATCTGCAACAAACGCAAATATCCGTCAAAAGATCGATAAAAAAGAGTTTAGAGAAGATCTCTATTACAGACTAAATACAATTCCTGTCAAAATTCCGCCTCTTAGAGAGAGAAGAGAGGAGATTTTGGATATAGCAAACAAAACTCTCATAAGCGTTTGCAAAAAGTACGGATTTGATGAGAAAAATATAAGTGAAGAGGCAAAAAAAGAGCTTTTAAACTACAAATGGCCGGGAAATGTCAGAGAGTTGATATCGGTTGTGGAAAGAGCGGCGATTTTGAGTGAAAACGACACGATAACAAAAGAGGATCTCTTTTTGGAGAGCAGAAAGCTTAAAAGAGATATAAATGTTATGGAAAAAGAGCTTATTATCGAAGTTTTAGAAAATTTTGACTATGATCTCAAACAGTCTGCTCTGACGCTTGGAATGAGCATGAGAAGTTTGGAAAAAAAGATAAAAAAATATGAAATAGAGGTGGTTGAATGAGAAGATACAATATCGCCGTAGCAGGTGCTACCGGTGCCGTCGGAGAAGAGATATTTAAAGTACTACAAGAGAGCGATTTTCCCACAGCAGAGATTCTGCCTTTGGCAAGTGCCAACAGTGCGGGAAAAGAGATAGAATTCAAAGGTAAATATTATAAAGTAAAAGAGCTGACAGAGAGTGTATTTGACGAGCATGAAGTTGATATAGCCTTTTTCAGTGCCGGTGGTTCCATCTCCGCCCATTATGCGAAATTTGCCGCAGAGTCGGGAGCGGTTGTTATAGACAACACCAGCCATTTCAGAATGGATCCGGATATTCCTTTGGTTGTTCCAGAAGTCAATCCTCAGGATATAGCCGCATGGAAAGAGAGAGGAATCATAGCAAATCCCAACTGTTCCACTATACAAATGGTTCAGGCTCTTAAACCTTTGGATGATGCTTTTGGCATAAAAAGGGTGGATGTAGCCACATATCAGGCGGTCAGCGGTGCAGGTAAAAAGGGGATGGAAGAACTTGTGAAACAGATGCAGGATTTTTTCGCTTTCAAGCTTGATGAGAGTGAGCATAATGCTTTTGTTCACCAAATAGCTTTGAATGTAATCCCCCATATAGATAAATTTATGGATAACGGTTATACGAAAGAAGAGATGAAGATGGTTAATGAAACCCAAAAGATTTTACATAAAAATATAGCCGTAAGTGCCACATGCGCAAGAGTTCCCGTCCTTAGAAGCCACAGTGAAGCTGTCAGCGTTACTTTTGAAAATGATATTGACCTTCCAAGAGCCGTTGCGGTTTTGGAGGAGGGGAAAAATCTAAAAGTCATAGATGACCCTTCCAACAACATCTATCCTATGCCGATTATTGCTACCGATACGGATTTTACCTATGTAGGAAGAATAAGAAAGGATAATTTTCAGGATAATATTTTGCATTTTTGGTGTGTGGCAGATCAGGTAAGAGTCGGAGCGGCTACAAATGCGGTGAGGATAGCCCAAAAATGGATAGA
>CAYVDJ010000102.1:0-4074 GCA_964450755.1 uncultured Campylobacterales bacterium | reverse complement strand
AGAGTTTCAAAGATTGAAAAATGAAGAACTCAAGCAACTTGGTTGGGACATAAAAAGAAATCTTATAAAAATCAACTACAAAATCCATACAGATGCTATCAAGGAAAATCTTATACCTTCTACTCTTACCTCTCAACAGATAAACTTTGTATATGCAAATGAAGCTGATATATTAAATGTAGTACTATTTGGTATCACGGCTAAACAGTGGCGAAATCAGAATAAAAATTTAAAAAGCAATGAAAACATAAGAGATGAGGCAAATGTATATCAGCTAGTTTGCTTAGCAAATTTAGAATCACTAAATGCACACTTTATAAATGAGGGATTATTACAAGTTCAAAGATTAAAAAAACTAAATGAAATAGCGATATCTCAGATGAAAATACTTACAAAAGATGACAATATCAAAAAATTAAATAGTAGTCAAACATGATAAAAACTAAAGAAAACCAAAACATCGAATTTAAAAAATCTTTGAGAGATGAGTATATCAAGTGGATTTGTGGGTTTGCCAATTCCAAAGGTGGTAAGATTTGTATCGGTGTGGATGATAACGGTGGAGTTTTATTTTAAAAACTGGGGTGAAAAGGTCGGAAAAAAAGAAAAAACTAGGGTAAAAACTAGGGAGAAAATAGTTGAACTTATGAAAAAAGACAAATATATAACCCTTCAACAATTAGCTGAAATTTTGGGATTGAGTATCAAAGGTATAGAGTGGCAAATGAAAAAACTAAAAGATGAGAAAATAATCAAACGAGTGGGAAGTCCCAAAGGCGGATATTGGGAGATAATTGATGAGGCAAAATAATACAAACAGACTAAAATTACAATTTGAAAGCGATTTGGAGTATCAAAACAAAGCCGTATTTTCTATAGTGGATATATTTCAAGGGCAAGAAGTAGTTCAAAGCAATTTTAGTGTTTCAAAAGTTAGAGATGACAGGCTTGGCATTACAGAAAATGAACTTGGTATCGGAAACAGATTAGAACTTTTAGAAGATGAATTGCTTGAAAATGTCCAAAAAATTCAATTAAAAAACGGCTTACCGCAAACACAAAAACTTACTTCTGTAGATTTTTCGGTGGAGATGGAAACGGGAACCGGAAAAACATATGTATATCTAAAAACAATCTTTGAACTTCATAAAAGATACGGCTTTACAAAGTTTATAGTAGTTGTGCCAAGTATCGCTATAAAAGAGGGAGTCAAAAAATCTCTTGAGATAACTAATGAGCATTTTAAAACTTTATACGATAATGTAAAATACGATTTTTTTGTGTATGATAGTTCAAATTTAGGACAAATAAGAGATTTTGCTACGAGTAGTGATATTCGTATCATGATTATAAATATAGATGCTTTTAGAAAAAGCTTTAGCGATCCAACCAAAGAAAATAAAGCAAACATTATCCACAGAAGTCAAGATAAATTAAATGGTGAAAAACCGATAGATTTTATAGCTTCTACAAATCCGATAGTTATCATAGATGAACCCCAAAGTGTGGATAATACAAAAAAAGCAAAAGAAGCTATCGCAACACTCAACCCTCTTTGCAAACTGAGATACAGTGCTACTCATTTGGAAAAATACAATCTTATGTATAAACTTGATTCCATAGATGCTTATGAACAACAGCTTGTAAAACAGATAGAAGTGGCAAATATAAGGGTTGAAGATAGTGCGAACAAAGCTTATATAAAACTCTTGAGTGTAAAAGCAAAACCAAGAAGCGCAAAAATCGAAATAGATGTTTTGCAAAATGGAGCAGTTAAAAGAAAAAAACTGACTATAAAAGTCGGAGATGACCTGTATGAAAAATCAAACGGTCGTGATTTGTATGACGGTTACATGGTAGATGATATTTATATAGAAAAAGGGTGTGAATGTATAGAATTTACAAATCAAAAGGTAATAAATTTGGGCGAAGCTGTAGGAGATATAGACAAGGATACCCTTAAAAGATTGCAGATAAGAAAAACGATAGAAGAACATCTTGAAAAGGAGTTGCGATTAACTCAAAAAGGGATTAAAGTTTTAAGTCTGTTTTTTATAGATAAAGTTGCAAATTATAGAGGTTATGATGAGGGAAATCCGATAAAAGGCAAATTTGCCATCTGGTTTGAAGAGGAGTATCTCAAACTATCCAAAAAATATAAATATAACACTCTATTCAAAGATGTAGATATTCAAACCGAAGTTCAAAAAGTTCATGACGGATATTTTGCACAAGATAAAAAAGGTCGTTTAAAAGATAGCACAGGAAAAAACAAAGATGATGAGAGTGCATTTGACAAGATTATGAAAAACAAAGAGAAACTTTTGAGCTTTGATGAGCCTTTGAGGTTTATATTTTCCCATAGTGCTTTAAAAGAGGGATGGGATAATCCGAATGTTTTTCAGATATGTACTTTAAATGAAACAGTTTCAGTTCTCAAAAAAAGACAAGAGATAGGAAGGGGTCTTAGACTTTGTGTAAACCAAAACGGAGAGAGGATAAGGGGATTTGATGTAAATACTTTAACAGTTATGGCAAATGAGAGTTATGAAGAGTTTGCAAAAGCGCTACAAAAAGAGATAGAAGAGGAGGAAGGAATCAAATTTGGTGTTATAGAAAAACATCTGTTTGCAAACTTGCCTGTAAAAGATGAAAATGGCAAACTTGAGTATCTTGGCAGTCAAAAAAGTGAAGAGATTTATAATGAGCTTTTAGAAAAAGGGTATATAAACTCTGACGGAAAGATACAAGAGAGTTTGAAAGTGGATATAAATGAGAATTGTTTTAAAATTTCAGATGAGTTTAAAGAGATACAAGACTCTATAATGGCAGTTATCACAAAAGTTACCGGAAACTTAAATATAAAAGATGCGAACAAAAAACAACTTATTACTCTGAATAAAGAGGTTTATTTAAGTGAAGATTTTAGAGAATTATGGGATAAAATCAAATACAAAACTACTTTCAGAGTTGATTTTGATGTAAAGGAACTTGTAAAAGAGTGTGCCAAACAGATACAAAATAATCTGACTGTTGGAAAGATAAAGATTGATTATACAAAAGCAAAAAGCAAAATATCAAAAGCCGGAGTTGAGATAATCGACGATAGCATATATACTGATACTTTAAGCAGTGATATGGTTGATTTTACACTTCCGGATATCATAACCTATATCCAAAACGAAACAAATCTTACAAGAAGAGATATAGCACAAATTCTTATACAAAGTAAAAAGCTTCAAAGTTTTAAAAACAACCCTCAAAAATTTATAAACGGTGCTGTAAAAATCATAAAAAAAGTTATGAGTATGTTTATAGTTGACGGTATAAAATATCATCGTTTGGGAGATGAATATTATTATGCTCAAGAGTGTTTTGAAAATCAAGAGTTGTATGGATATTTACATTCAAATATGATAGAAAATCAAAAAAACAAATCTCTCTTTTCATATACCGTTTATGACTCTAATGTGGAGAAAAATTTTGCTGTTGAGTTTAACAGAAACGAAAAAGTAAAACTATTTACAAAACTGCCCTCATGGTTTAAGATAAATACCCCTTTAGGTTCTTATAATCCTGATTGGGCTGTATTGATAGAAGATTGTGATCAAGAAAAGCTTTACTTTGTGGTTGAGAGCAAGGGAAGCAGTTTGGATTTTGATATAAAAACTACCGAATCTTCAAAAATCAAATGTGCCAAAAAACATTTTGAAGAGATTTCATCAGAAGTAAAAATGGTTCAATCCCAAAATTTTAAATCTTTAGAAGAACATTTTTAAGCATATTTTGTGAAATAGAAAAGATTTAAAATTGATTTTGATAAAGAGATATTATATCCCTTTACCTGCTAGATAGCCACTTGCCCATGCAAAGTGCAGATTGTATCCTCCTCTTTTGCCGACAACATCCAAAATTTCACCGCCAAAATAGAGCCCTTTTACAAGTTTTGATTCCATGTTTTTTTCGTTTACTTCTGAGAGATCGATCCCTCCGCCGCAAACTTCCGCATATCTGTATCCGTGTGTATCTTTTACCTTAAATCTCCAATCTTTTAGATAGTAACAGATTTTTTTG
>CAYVDJ010000101.1:0-12097 GCA_964450755.1 uncultured Campylobacterales bacterium | reverse complement strand
ACCTATACAGTCCATAGAAGGCAAAGAAGGCATAAGATTTCGTAAGAGAAATTTGCAGGACTACCCAAAGGTAATTCAAGAATTTATCTTGCGAAAGATTGTGCCTTATTTGCCTTCCCTTCGGGCTTTGTCAGTTTGCCCATATACTTCGTTGCAACTCCTCAACGATGCTACGGCATCGCCTTCGTCGTTGCGCCTCGCCTATGAACAAACTGACAAAGCTATGAACTGTATAGGTTTTTAGAGATGCCCTTAATGCAAAACTGATGAGTTTGGATAATAAAAAAAGAGAGGATTATCTAAGAAAGATATTTTATCTTCTTAGACTAAGACCAAATCTGTATCAAAATATATACAGAATAAAAAAAGAGGAGCTTAAAATGCCGTTTATCATAGAAAAAGCAAAAGACCCGCTTTATAAAGAGGGAATGGAGATAGGCATAGAAGAGGGAGCACAACAAGAGAGAATAGCCTTGACAAAATCTCTTTTGAAACTAGATGTGGATATAAAGATCATAAAAGAGGCTACGGGATTTAGGGAGGAGAAGATTGAAAAGATAAAAAATGATTTTTGGTTTCTTTAAAATAGTTCATTAAAGAATAATCAATTTTTTTGAAAAACCACTCTTTTCCTCTGAATAATCTTATATTTTTATTACTTTTTTATAATAATTATCTTATTTTAAGTCATTAAAGATTACAATAAAAGATGATTATTTAAAAAGGGAGTTTTAAGTGATTATTTCCATTTTAGGTACTGCCGGTGCAAAATTTGATCCTGAAACATGTCTGCCCAAAAAAGATAAAAAAGATAATATTTTATATACCAACGCCCAATATGACTGTTCAATGTTCAATAAAGGAAAAAATTTTTATAAAAATTCCACCCATTTCTTACTCAAAAATTTTGATGAAAAATTTGTCTTTATCGGAACAAAGTGTGCTATCCTATTTCAAAAAGAAATTTTATCAGATAATTTAAAAAATAAGAATATCGAATACAGGGAGATAGAAGACAACAGTCTTGATGATATTTTTGAAGATATATTTAATCTTTTGGAATATCAGGAAAATATTATTTTGGATATTACCCACGGTTTTAGACATCAACCTATTATGGCGATATTCGCATCTACCCTCTCCCAGTTTCTGGATCGAAAAAATCTGAAAATCATTTTTGCAAAAGAGATTGAAAAATATAAAAAATATGAGTACATCTCTCTAAACGAATATATAGAGATTACCCAAATCTCACTTTTACTTACCGGTTTTATAAGAACTCTAAATTTCATACCCGTTAAAAATCTCAAACTTTTAAACGGTCAGATTTTTGAAGATTTTAGTGAATCTCTTTTATCAAATGACCTCAAAGGGATAGAAAAAAACTACAAGCTGCTTGATGATGAACTTTGGAGACTAAAAAACAAAGAACCACTGAAACATCTTTCAAATCTTATAGACAAAATAGACAAAGAGTTAAATTCTCTAAGAAGTTTTGAACATTTGAATACCTATATTAAATACTTTCTTCTCTCCAAACTTACAATCGAAAAAAATTACCTGATAGTATCCTTAACCTATATTTTTGAATCTCTCAGAGAATACTGCTCTGTCTGTTTCAAACACCTTACAAAAGATATCAGATTTAAAAACAGTTATGATGAAAATACAATGGTAATGGATACCATAGGAGACTTAAAAAGACATGGAAAATCAAACAGACTGCAAAAGAAATATCCAAATATCCATAAAAACAATAAAATACAATTTAACAAAGTATATTCTGTTTATAATGAGGTCAGGAAAATAAGAAATGATCTTGCTCATATCAATCAGGAAAAAAGTTTTTCCGATATCACCAAACAGATAAAAAATATCATTTTCAAAATAGAAATAATTTATGCGGATAATGCACTGAAAAATATAAAACTGTAATAATATTCGGAGCAAAAGATGTATATCGTAACAGCCTATGATATAAGCGATGACAAAAGACGAAAAAAGATTGACAAGCTTCTCTCTTCTTACGGTTTCAGAGTAAATTATTCGGTCTTTGAACTTGATATCTCCTATCAGGATTATAAAAAAATAATCAAAAAACTACAAGGATTTATACAAAGTACAGACAGTATCCGTATTTACAGAATAGACAAAGCAAGTGTGGAAAAATCCATAGAACTAAACCCAAAACGCTCTCACCCTTTTGCAAAAGAAGAGTCTTATGTCTTTTAAGAAGATTTTTACAAAAGAATCTCTTTTTGATGTACTTAGAGAATATCAAAAAGCAAAAGACTATGATCAGATATATTCTCTTATATATTCCGGCAAATTTCTAAAAATTCTTGATGAAGGTTTTATCCCTGATCCTGTTATCTCTTTTGAGATCGAAAAAAATGAACATGAGAAAAGACAACTCGCTCTCTCATCCACTTCAAGTAAAATAGTTCAAAAAATCATCCTGAAACATTATGAAAATATCGTAAAATTTTCTGACAAATCATACGCTTTTCGCAAAAACAAAGGCACTGTAAAAGCCATAAACAGAACAAAGGATTTCTTAAGAACCAATTTTTGGATAGCCAAAGCAGATATAGATAACTTTTTTGATACGATAAATCAGCAAAAACTCATATCCAAACTGAACTCTTTTATACATGACAGACAAATTGTCAAACTCATTGCTCTATTTTTAAAAAACGGTATGCTGAAAAACAAAACATGGATTGATAAAACAGAAGGCATCTATCAAGGAGACAATCTGAGTCCATGGCTCTCAAATATCTATCTTGATGATTTTGACAAATATCTTGAATCAAAACAGGTCTCTTTTGTTCGTTATTCTGATGATATGATCTTTTTTGCAAAACACAGAAAAGACGCCATCCGTATCATAGATATGGCAGAAGGTTATCTAAATTCTCTCTCTTTATCTTTTGGCAAAGATAAAACCTCTATCTCAAACAAAAAAGAGGGGTTTTCCTATCTCGGTCTCTGGTTTAAAAATGAGACTATTATAATGGATAATAAAAAACTTCAAAAAAAGATCTCTGATATTTCCAAAAAAACCAAAAATAAACCTCTTGTTCAGACAGTAGAGACAATAAACGAGCATATTGAAGGAGTTAGAAGATATTATGCAAAGATTCTGACAGACAGAACCCAATTTAAAATACTTCAAAATCACATAAACGGAATTTTAATAAGAAAAATCATTTTGGCAAAAAACTCAAAAACCATCAATAAAAAATCTGCTTTCAAAGAGATCCTCTCAAAACTAAAAAGCTATGATACGATTACAAAAGAGGAAAACCAAAAAAGGATGGATGAACTCATAAGCGAGGCTTACAAACAACTCTCTTTACAAACTCCCCTAAAAAGTGCCCAAAAGGAGATCGATAAAAATAAAACAACATTTTTGAAAAAACAGATAAAAAGCAGTGAACTTATACTCTCAAGATATGGAGTTTATGCAGGTGTAACAAAAGGAAAAGCAGTAGTCAAAGAGTATGGCAAAGTTATAAAACAGATCCCATTAAACACTCTTACCCGTATCATTATATTGAGTCCAAGCATCAATATTTCCTCTATGCTCATCTATCAGTGCAGTAAAAGAAAAATCGATATAGATTTCATCTACAAAGACGAACCATACGCCATGATCACCTATCATAAAAGTATCAGCTACAAACTTCATCAAAAACAGTTGGCTTTTTTAGACTCTCCCAAAAGTCTTGTTGTAGCCATAGAATTTATCAAAACAAAAGCAAAAAACCAGATAAACCTTATAAAATATTACATGAGATACAGAGAAGATACCGATCATGATGAATTTAAAATACTTGATAAAAAAATAGAAACAATGCAGCAGCTATACAAAAAAATCAAAAATGCAAAAAATACGGAACAGCTGATGGGATATGAAGGAAACATAAGCTCCCACTACTGGAGTGCTTTTGGTATTTTGATAGATAAACCGGAATTTAAAAGAATTACCTACAATGCTCCCGATACAATCAACCAATCCATCAATTACGGTTACGGATTTTTATACAATCGTATCCAATCTGCCATCATAAAAACCGGACTCAGCCTTTATCACTCCTTTCTACACAAAGAACAGGCAAACAAACCGACTCTCGTATATGACATCATAGAAGAATTCAGACAACCCACTGTTGACAGAGAGATCATATCTATACTAAATCGGGGAACAAAATTAAAATCATCAAAAGGAAAATTGACATCAGAAAGTATAAAAATCATTAGCCAAAATATTCAAGAGCGTTTTATAACTCCGACAAAGTGGCGAAAAGGCAGATATAAACTTCTTTTTATCATCGATGAACAGATTTTGTCTCTTTCTCACATCATACAGGGTAAAAATAAAAAATACAAAGGTTTCATAGCCAGATACTGACACATAAAACCATCATATTTTAGCATTAAAAAACCAGCAAAAGGCAAACATTAAAGAGGGTCTTTTGGGAATATTTTCATCAAACATAAATTTTTTGGCATCTTTTAGAGGAAGAAAAAACAGATCAATCATCTCGTAGTCCACTCCTCCACCACTGTTTACTCTCATTGACTCGTTTACAACAGCATAATAGAGAGTCATTTTGCCTCCGGTTACAAAAGTGGTTATCTTTTGAAGTTTGTTCACCTCGTATCCGCACTCTTCCAAAACCTCCTCTTTTGCCACCTCTTCGCTTGTAAGTCCCTCTTTATCCTCCCTGCCTCCGCACAGCTCATATCTAAAAGCTAAATTTGGGTGATTTATATAGACAAGAGGTCTAAACTGTTTTACGAGAACAAATGCATCTTTCTCCTCATGATATAGAAGTATTTTTACAACATCCATTGATTTTACAACTTCTTTTTTTATCCTTTTGCCATCCTGTAAAAAAGACAACTCATAAATTTTGATATTTTTTGGCTCTTTTACCCTCTTTGCCTCTATATCAGCGATTTTACTCTCCATCATTTCAACCTTTGAAAAATACCGTATCTTTAATATTCTTTTTAATAGCAGAAGCTACAACTTCACACTTTACCACAAAAAGATAATATATCTCCCTATCAGTAAGATTATAGAGCGATTCAAAATTACCCATTCCTTTGGAAAGAACGATATCGGCTTTTCTAAAAATCTTTTTTGAATATTCATTGGCTTCCCGTAATTCATAACCCGGTGTTGCCACACCCGTATCGACTATAACGGCTACATCTTCCAAAATCTTCGCCTCTTCATTTGTTATATCGTTTATGATAGGTTTTCCTCTGACAAAATAGTAAATTTTGATATCATAAAGCTCTTTTATCTTTTCCATAAGCAGTTTGTCAAATATATGTTCTCCGACATTATCTCCCAAAATCACCATTGTTTTTGCATTTTTGAGTTCATTTTGAAACTGTTTAAAATCATCTACGGAAAATTCTTTGTTAAACTCCTCTTTAAACATCAAGTTTATATCAAACTGCATTTGGGCACCAAAATCTATGACATTTCCTATCACGGAAGCTTTTATCGCATCATGAAGTGTTTTTATAAAGGAGGTATCGATACTTTTGGCGAGTTGTGTCGATTTCTCTTTTATCTCTTTTAGAGGATCACCCTCTCTTGTCAAAGATGATATAAGAGCATATTCATCTTTTGCTATTTGTGGAGGAGTATGATTTAGATCATACTTTGGTAAAAGAGATGTTGTTTCATCCATGATCTTTTTTGTCTCTTCATCCGATAATTTTAACAATTTGGCAACTTTTAGAGCCTGATTTAACAAACATACCATACATTCTGGTTTTATATTCATAAAATTTCCTTGAAAAAAAGTCTAAAGAGGCGGCAAAAACCGCCTTTGAAGTATGCAAACTGTCAGAAAAGAAAAGAGAAAAATCCCCGTTTGACTCTCTTTTGATATGTGCCTATCAAAATACTCTGAGCAATAATATGTCGTTGCATATGTTTTAGAAGTTGCAGTTTTGTAAGAGAGGGATCAAGATCCAACATTACATCCAATGCATAAAGTTTAAAAAAATACCTGTGTTCACCGTTTGGCGGACACGGACCTCCATAGCCTATCTTTGGAAAATCATTTGTTCCCTGTTTCGCACCTTTTAGGATTGTGGAACTGTTTGGCTGATTTTCCGGGATTTTTACAGTGTGCGGATCTATATCATAAACAACCCAATGCACAAATGTTCCGCCGGGAGCATCGGGATCATCCACGATCAAAGCCAGACTTTTAGCTTCCTGTGGGATATTTTCAAAAGTGAGAGGCGGTGAGATATCCTCTCCTTCACATGTATATTTAGTGGGAATCGCAGACTTATCATCAAAAGCACTACTTATGATCCTCATCTCTCCTCCTTTGTCTTTTGCCTCTAAGAGAGAAGAAAAAAGAATGATGCAGCAAAATAAAAATATTTTTTTGAACATTCTTTTACCTTTTACATCTGTTAATATATTTTGAGATAAATCCGCTTAACATCCAATAACGAAAAAAAGAACAATTATTGTTTAAGATTTTTTTATCCATTTTTTTTACGATTCCATATCCCACAACTTTTTATCAGTATCTTTGGCACTCATTTTCAACAACTCTTCTATCGAACTTTTGGAACCGCTGTTTAGAGAAACCGGTCTGTAACTTTGATCATGTTCCCATCTTTTCCAGACAGATTCGTCAATCGTCTCATTCACCCCTGTTCCTATCGGTCTGTAATACTCATGTTTTACAAGTTTATATATTCCAAACATAAAATCCGAATAAGAGTCATGAATAGGCGCTAAAAAATCATTTTCCCTTGTTCCTATCTCCTCTTTAAATTTCAATCCGCACTCTTTTGCCTTTGTAGCTATCCATTTGCAGGGAATGGTTCTGAGCGGATCATCTTTATACCCTCCTCCGACATCCGCATGAGCTCCTATAAACCATCTTTGCTCCACATCTTTGTTTTGGGGTTTGATCTTTGTCCACATAGTCGCCATATAATCTTTTCTGTGTTCATCAAGCGCAACGGCATGATAGGCGTAATCCACTATTTTACTGAGTTCCAAATCATGCCATTGAAAATAATCTCTTCCAAAAGGTACATGAGAAAGAGGTATTCCAAGCGCTCCGACAGTATCCCATACCCCTATAAATTTTATACGAACTTCTCTTGAAAAACTTCTTCTAAAAGCAACTGCCTCTTTGGTATTTGGATGAATCTTTTTATCTCTGTAAAGATCATAAGCCTGTATTATGAGACTTAGTTTGGGATCATTGAGCAAACCGCATTTTCTTATCAGTCCCACCAGACTTCTGGCAGTATATGCACCTCTGCTGAATCCAAAAGTAAATATCTCATCTCCATCTTTATATGTTTCACAAAGCCATTTATAGCCTTGCATGATATTTACAGACAATCCTCTTCCAAAAGCACCGCCTGTGAGTTTGTCATAAAAATGGGTACCCACACCCGTATCATAAAAATAGGGCTGATACGCATCATCTTTTCCGATGGAGTCAAGACACTCTTTGATTTTTGTAACATTTGTTTCATCTTTTGGGCTGTTCCATGTTCCGTCAAATAAAACTATCAGTTTCCTTTTCATAACGGTCTCCTTACCATTTAATAAAAACTATTAATTATTATATATCATTCTGGTTTAAAATTTTATAAATTACTTAATTATTTTCATTAATAAATAAGTATAATATATTTTTGCCATTTTGTTCAAAAAAACAGAAATATGTAAATAAGTAAAGAAATCTGATATTTATCGATTAATTGATAAAAAACCCTTTTTTTATTATCAGATTTTTCGATATTATATATACAAATACAGTAAGGAATAAAAAATGAAGAGTAATAATTTACTTAATAAAATCCGGTTTATCTCTTTTTTACTGATCATTTTTATCGGATTCAGTTCCCTTTATGCAAAAGCCGATAATGGAGAATCTTTTGTAAAAAGACTTTATGAAAACCTTTTAAATCGGCAGGGAGATGATGAAGGAGTGAATTATTGGACTAATCTCTTAAAAAATAATTCTAATGCTACAAATATAGCTAAAGAATTTTTCAGAAGTCAGGAATTTATAGATTCAAATGTTTCAAACAGTGATTATATAAAAAAACTCTATCTTACTCTGTTGGACAGAACTCCCGATAAAGAGGGATTTGAATATTGGCTAAAGATGCTTGATGAAAAAAGGGTTAAAAGAGATCAGATATTTTACAGTTTCGCATTTTCAAGAGAGTTTGCTCTTTTAAGTATCAAATACCAGATAAGAGCCAGTGACCAAAAAGAGAAAATATACTCTTTCATAGAGAGATTTTACAATCTTATTTTAGACAGAATCCCCTCTCCCTCGGAGGTTGAATACTGGTATCAAAAACTTCAAGACGGTGAAATTACTACAAAAGAGGTTGCAGGAGGATTTTTATACTCAAAAGAGTTTTTGGATAAAGAGACAGACAACGAAACTTTTGTAACAGTCCTCTATCAGGCGATAATGAACAGAGCGGCAGAAAGTGAAGGTTTGGAGTTTTGGGTAAACAAACTAAACACAAAAGAGATGAATCGACAACAGGTTATAGAAAACTTTTTGGATTCAAATGAATATGAAAAACTCTCAAATTCATATCTGAAAGAGGAAAATATCTTGGAAAATAAAGGAGATTTAAATCTTGGTATAAAATCCTTTGAACTGACAGACAAAAATTCCAAAAGATTTAAATCTTATTCCAAAGAGATCACTCTTCTTCCAAATGAGGGACAATATATTTTTATTGATTTGGCTACAAAAGAGATTCACCGTTTTAAACATTACTCTCATGACGGCGGGATACTTTTGGGATTTGTAAAAACGGATGATAAAAGTATAGAAAAGATTATACCCATTGATCCGGCATTTCCAAAAAGCGGTATTGAAAATTTTCAAAAAAAGATGCTCTCAGGAGAAAAAGCAACGGTAGCGATAATAGGAGACAGCCTTTTTCGCCCAGACACCGGAAGCGGAAACGAGTGGATGGCAAGACTTTTTGATCAAAACAATGAAAACAAACAATATCTTTTACCGCCAAATGTAACCTACAAAAACTTTTCCGTCGGCGGAGAAACGGCAATGTGGGGTGTCGCACAGGTTTCTCTTAGTGTGCTTACATCTGGATTTATGGAAGGAGGTGTTGTTTCATCTACAAGAAATGCCGAATTTACGGAAAAATATTTCAAAGATACTGACCCAAAAAAAGAGAAACCGGCAGATTTTGATTCACTCTTAAAAGACAATTATGATCTTTATATCATAGGATTGGGAGTAAATACGGGAATGGATTATGATTCGCCAGAATCAATATACAGCAAAGAATTTTATGAGATACTGATAAGAAGACTGATAAAAGAGGGTAAAGAGGTTCTTATAGTAACTGAAAGCAACAACAAAAAAATTCACAATTATCATGAAGATGTTGTGGATTGGCAGATAGAGTTGGCAGATAAATACGGCTGTTCTTTGTGTAACAGCTGGGATTATACCTATGAAGCGGCAAAAGAGGGTAAAAATATATGGGTGGAAGATACTATTCACATGAACGATGAAGGACATGAACTTTATGCAAATGCCATCTTCTCCACTCTTTACTCTTTCAACGGGGAGGCAAAAACAAGAGGATTGGAGAAAGTTTTTATAGATGAAAACTTCCCTACGGCTATGGAGCTTATATTTTACACTCCTTTGATAACCGATGAGGTAAAATACAGCGATTATATCCTGACTGACGGAGCAGAAAATCTTTATCCGCCGCACAGACACGGATATGACAAACTGTGCGAGATCATGGAAGGCGAATCGGCAACATATATTCATCCCTACTGTAAAGGGGCAGCTTTGCTTATACAGGTAAAACACCCTTTCAGAGCGGAAGTTGTGGATGAAAACGGCAAGGTTGTCAAAAAGATAGAGTTAAAAGAGGAAAATGTCTCTTTTCATACCATTCCTATTTTGGTACCTTTGGATATGAAAGAGAGTTACGGAAGTCATGCATGGAGGGTCAATGTACTTTCCGGTACGATGAGGATTTACGGCTTGGGAGCTTTGACAAGAGACTTAAAAGAGATAGGCTTTGAAGATACCCAAAAAATAGGTAGCGGATGGAGTGAAGAGGAAGATGAAAGCAGTGTTTATGAATTTCCCAAAGTACTATACACCGATAATACAGGAGATGAATTAAAGATATCTTATACGGGCAAAGCTTTGAATCTGCTTTTGGCAGAAGGCAAAAGCGGAGGTATCATAGAGATATACGAAGATGGAAAACTGACTAAAAGCGTAGATCTTTACAAATACAGAGGAGAGAGTTACTATCAGGATAATCTGATAAAATCCTTTGTAATAGGAGATCCAAAAAGAGAGAGTACTGCTCACACCGTAACGATAAAACTGACAGGTAAAAGCGAATATGCAAACACTCCGACCACAAACAGCCACAGAGTGATGATTTATGATATCAATGCAATCACAGATTGAGATATCAAAATCCCTCACAGACAATATCATATAACATATCCACCTCATCATCACTGAAATAGAGGGTGGATTTGTTATCAAAAAGCTCCTTCAGCCTCCATTTGTCAAAATTTCTGCCAATAACACACTCTTGATGAGCAGTTAGAAAACCTCTGACAAGAGAAACCTCTCCTCTTATCTTTCCTTCACATACAAAACATCTGTAATCTTTATGAAGTCTTCCTTCATATTCTAAAATTTTTACATAAGATTCTACAATGATCCGTTTTGGACTTTGCTTTTCCCATCTGTAAGAGTTGCTTTCCAAAAGTTTATAATAAAAACTGTCCAGATCCTCGACACCTTTTAGGTGATTATAAAAAAGTTTTATATAACTTTGCCACAGATATGTTTTATTGTGATCATAAAGCCATTCATAACCCAAGTGAGATACTCCCCTTAACAAAGGCAGTTTGGCTTTGGCAGAAGAGACTGCTTCAAAATCTATTTTATAACCTGTTTGAATAGTACTGTGTCTTGCTCCATAAAAACGATAAAGTGTTTTCAATTTGCGAGGTGTCAAAACATAGACTATCATATCTTCGTCTCGTACTGCAAATATATTCAAAATGTAACCTTGCATACCTAATTCTACCCAAAGAGAAATAATTTATCAAATCTTTACTTTTTCTTAGTTATAATCGGACAATTTTCTAACCAGTTTACTAAATAAAGGTTGTTCAATGGATTTGCTCACAAGCTTTAAGGATAATTGCGGTTTTGGACTTTTGGCCAATATTGACAATATTCCTTCCCATCAAAATTTGGAAGATGCCATAACGGCTCTTGAGAGGATGATGCACAGAGGAGCCATAGCCGCAGACGGAAAAAGCGGCGACGGAAGTGGTTTACTTTTATCCATGCCCAAGGATTTTATAAAAAAAGTGGCAAAAGAGGAAGCAGGTATAGATCTGCCAAAACAGATAGCAGTCGGTATGATCTTTATGCAAAATTACAATCAGCAGGAGATTATCAACGAAATCTGCGATAAAAACGATCTAAAAGTTCTTTTTTACAGAGAAGTTCCTATCGATACCGGTGCTTTGGGACAGTTGGCACTTGAAACTCTGCCTCGGATTATGCAGGTATTTATAACAACAAATTCTTTGATAGCAACCAAAAGGTTTGAAGCCCTTTTGTATTTGACAAGAAAAGAGATAGAAAATGCTTTAAAAGATGATGAAGATTTTTATATATCCTCTTTTTCCAACAAGGTTATCTCTTACAAAGGGCTTGTTATGCCCACTCACATAAAACATTTTTACAAAGATCTAAGCGATAAAGATTTCAAGATAAGTTTTGCTCTATTCCACCAAAGATTTTCTACAAACACTCTGCCAAAATGGAAACTGGCACAGCCTTTTAGGCACATTGCCCACAACGGAGAGATAAACTCCATATCTGCCAACAGATACAATGTCCAAATGAAATCTGAATTTATAAAAAGTGAAGTTTTTTCAAAAGATGAGCTGGAAAGACTTTTCCCTATTACCAAAGAGGATATAAGCGACAGTGCAAGTTTGGATAATATGTTTGAATTT
>CAYVDJ010000100.1:0-67500 GCA_964450755.1 uncultured Campylobacterales bacterium | reverse complement strand
TCTCTCTTTGTTCAAAAACTTTATTTTCTTTTTAAAAGTTTCTATATCAATCAAAAACTGTGTTTGCCTCTTATTATTTGAAATAATAGATTTTTCAAAAGAATTTATTTTATATCCAAGTATCATATCAAAACCAAGCAGAATAATCAGTGTAATTATCGTGAAAAAAAACCATATTCTAAATACATATCCTATCAGCGGTTTTTCATAGGGTTTTATAAAACTGTACATCAGTGTAAAATCTCTTCTTTGCTTAATTCATTTATCATTTTTAAAATATCCACTTTTTTTACTTCCACATCCAGTAACAGCTCTTTTTCCAAATAATCCACCACTTCATAATTGATACTTTCATATTCAAAAATCTCAACACTCTGAACAAAAGAGCTTTCATATAAACTGCTTTCATAAAACTCTTTCAATGAAGATTTTAGATAGTTGATGATTTGTTTACTATGATTATTGATATCCAAAAATTTTTCCGAATTTAATTCCCCATCTTTCATCATAGCATCTATATCTGCTTTATCCGGCATTGTTATATTATCAATATCCTCAAAATCTGAAATTTCATCAAGTTTTTCAATATCATCAAACATATTGTCAGCTTCAAGATCATCCAACATGATAGAATCACCACTCTCATCATCTATAGAATCAATCTCATCTATAAGAGGATCTTTTTCTATATCTAAATTGAGGAAAGAACCGTATAAAAATTTATTCTCTTTCATAATAATAATAACAAGAATCTTACCCTCATTTAAAATATATAAAGTAGTCTCTCTTTTTTTCCTATCTTCCTCTATAAATCTATACAAAATCACAAAAGGAGAGTATATAAAATCAACTCCGCTCTTATAAAAAAGTTTTTTAATCCAATTTATATCTATCTTGGAAGCATAAACCGTCCAGTTATTATCCACACAAAGCTTCTCTACATTGTTTACATCCACATTAAAAGTACTGAATCTCTCATTTTCACATCCACTAAAAGCACCCTGCCCAAGAGAGTTTAAAAACACGCTTATATAAGTATGTTTGTATTTTTTAACGGCATTGGAAAAATACTCCTGCGCATCACTTGTTAAAGAATCTTTTTCTCCCAATATAAAAGTTGTCTCATCCTCTTTGATAACTTTACCTCTTTTTACAACATCTATCTTTATATGGCAATCATTTTTACTTAAAATTACGGCAATAAACTGATGAGGAATAAAACTTTTTATTTTTTTAGAGAGATTCATCCATATCCTTTGCCATGGGGTGAGACTTCATATAACTTTGCAGTTTATATCTGTTGTTGAGTTTTGTATAAACTTCTGTTGTACTTAACGAACTGTGTCCCAATAATTTACCAACATCTGTAATCCTGCCTCCCTCATTTAAAAGATCTGTTGCAAATGAATGGCGTAACTGATGAGGAGTCACTTTTATTCCTATCCTTTTAAAAATTTTTAAAACATTATATCTTAAACTATTTTCACTTAATCTTTTGCCTTCTTTCTCAAATAAATACTCATTTATATTATAAATGTTAATATATTTAACAAGTTCCTCTCTTATAGAAGGCAGCAGAGGAATTTCTCTGGTTTTTTGTCCCTTTCCTGTAATCCTGATCCACTCATGTAAAACATCAGCCTTTCTCAAATTAACAAGTTCGCTTATACGAAGCCCCAATCCATACAAAAGCAAAACAATAACTCTCTCTTTTAAATCACTCTTTTCCAAAGCCTCTTTGATATATTCAAATGAAATAGGCTTTGGAAGCGTTTTTGGAACCTTGATACTCTCATCCGCTATTAAAAATATTTTATAATCAAGCTCTTCAAGATATTTGACAAAACTCCTTATAATGCTTATCTTTTTAGAAACGGTTTTTTTACTCTTCTGTTTCAGATAAGTTCTGTAGGGAGTTAGATTCCATTCATAAAAACCGTCATCTCTACTCTCTATATCTATAAACTCAAAAGCTTCTTTGAGGTTTAAACTGTAAGTAGAAGCGGTCAAAAGGGTATAGCCCCTTACATTTTGAAGATAATCTATAAAATCATCAATTTTGTTTTCAAAAAAGGTCTTCATATATCTGTTTAAACTGTTTATATATCTTTGTAGCCTCTTTAAAAAGCTCCTTGTTGGTTAAAACGGTGGGACTTATATTTTGATATTTTTGCATCATAGTTTCACACATCATTTTTATTCTCACCTTATCGGCTTTGCTGATACTCTTTTTCTCACTGATACTTTTTATATCTAAAAGGTATTTTTTACCGTCATTGATATAATCTTGAAATTTAAAAGCAATTTTACTTTGAGTCATAACGGAAAATGCCATTTTGTTATAAGGATCATCTCCAAAAGCTTCTCTTGAGAGAAGATAGGCTTTTTTATAATCCTCTTTCATATAAAAATATTTGGCTTCAATAGATTTTTTATAGGATTCATTCGTATAAAAATAAAGAGCAATTGCCCCCATTATCAGAAGAAAAAAAAGAAAAAGTCCTATTTTACGCATCAAATTTATCCAATGTCTTTTTAATAAGCTCTTTGGCTTCATCTTTGGAAAGTCCGTCTATGGCAAAAGGCTCACTTGCATAAAAACAGAGTGTTGAAAAAGGTTTGGGAATGATAAACTTATCCCATGAATTTAATTGCCAATATTTTGAAGCTTTATATCTTGTTGCAATTATTTTCATATTTTTCCTTTGTGCTATCAAAACCACTCCATCTGCCAAAGAGTGATAAGGACCTCTTGGACCATCTGGAGTTATAGCCAGATCATAGCCATTGTCTATCGCACTGAAAGCCTCTTTTAAAACTTTTATAGAACCTTTGCTGCTGCTTCCTCTGACAGACCCAAAACCGTAAAGTTTCAATATCTTTGAGATCACTTCTCCGTCAAAGTGTTCACTGATCATTATAACGGTTTTTACCTTTTTTCTGAATTTTTTATACATAAAAAGCTGCATTAGCATCTCACCGTGCCAAAGCACACCCACAAACGGTTCTTTGGGAATATTGGAAGATATATGAAATTCTTTTTTACAAGTTAAGTAGATTAAACGAATAATAGCATAGCCCAGAAAAGGACCTATATAAAGAAGAAGTTTTCTTGTTACTTTTTTACTCAATCACTTCCCCAAAAAGAGTCAGTCTCCTCGGATTTGTAATCTTGACTTTGGCAAATTTACCCAAAAGTTCCTCACTTCCTTTGACACAAACAAGATAGTTGTTATCGCTTCTTCCGGCTACCTGATTATCACTTCTTAACTCTTCAAAATAGACTTCATAAATCTTACCCTCCTCTTTGGATATTTTATCATCTAGTATCTCATTATGAAGTTCCTGCACTCTGTTGAGTCTTTTTGAAGCTGTTTTGGAATCTATCTGATTTGAAAATTCAGCGGCTTTTGTCAATGGTCTTGGAGAGTATTTAAAACTGAATATCTGATCAAATCTCACTTTTCTCATCACATCAAGAGTATCTTCAAAATCCTTTTCATCTTCACCCGGAAATGCAACGATAATATCGGTACTTATATGAACATCGGGTATCATTTGCCGCAATTTCAATGCTCTGTTTAAAAACCACTCTTTTGTATATCCTCTTTTCATATCCTGTAAAATTTTGGTAGAACCGCTTTGTAAGGGCATATGCATTGATTTGCATATTTTTCTGTTTTTGGCAAAAACTTCCAAAAAATGATCATCCATATGGAGAGGATGCGGTGATGTGAAACGGATTCTCTTAACCTCGTCTATTGCTGAGACCATCTCCAAAAGATCGGAAAAATCAACCTTTTTGGCATTTGGGTCACTGAATCTTTTACCGTAATTATTAACATTTTGTCCAAGCAAAAAGATCTCTTTTGCTCCTGCTTTTGCAGCTTTTTTTGCTTCCTGTAAAATAAGTTCCGATGGAATTGATATCTCATCTCCTCTTGTATTTGGCACGATACAATAGGTGCAGCTTTTATCACACCCTATGGAGATATTGATAAGAGCTTTATAAGGGTTGCTTCTAAAATCACTAAAAGCATAACCGCTCTCATCATAATCTATATCCACATCTACATATTTGTCCTCTTTTATAGCTTTTGATATTTTAGAGACATTTCGCGCTCCTAAAACAAAATTCACAAAAGGAGCTTTTTTGATAATCTCTTCTCCTAGATGACTTGCCGTACAACCGCATACACCTATTTTTGCGTCTTTTCTCTTTTTCTTCTTAAACTGACCTATTTCTGAAAATAGTTTATGGACAGGTTTCTCTCTGACACTGCATGTATTTATGATAATAAGATCGGCTTCTTCTATCCTGCCGGTTAAAGTATAGTTCTCTTTTTTGGTAAGTTCGGCTATGATATGTTCAGAATCCCTCACATTCATAGCACAACCTAAAGTCTCTATAAAAAGTTTATTTGACATTTTTGTCTCTTTTATAAAATATGCACTTCGTAAATATAATCTCCCTCATCCAAACCGTATCTAACCTCCCGAAGATAGATACTTTTTCCCTTGTCTTCAAAATGTTCTACCATCTTAACAAGCTGTTTATGCTCATTTTCTTTATCGAAATAAAAAATCTTTTGAGCCTCTTTTTCTATTATTTTATCAATCTCCTCCAAATCCATCTCTTTTGGTTTTGCACTCAGATCAGCTCTTGCCAATTTTATTTTCATCAAATGTCCCTTTACATTTTAAAATATTTTCGCTACATTACTATATTAAAAAGTAGCGGGAGTATACCAATTTTTGTATAAATTACTTATTAATCACTCTATCTTAATGTTAATAAAAGCGCGTTTTAGATAGAATTTAGCCTTCTGCATTTAAATTAAAAAATCATTCAAACAAATCAAAGGAATAATAATTTGGAAAAAATAGTAAATATTATAGAGTCTATTGCGCATGAAAAAGGGCTTAAAATAGAAAATGTCAAAGAAGCTCTAAAGATTGCCATGATAAGAACCGCAAAAAAAATCTATGGAGAAGAGTATGATTATGATGTTGAAATCGATGAAAAAAACAAAAAACTCAAACTTTTCCAAAAAGTGGTTGTTATACCGGACGAAGATGACAAAGAAGAGCTTGATCACGAAAAATTTATAACTTTAAAAGAGGCAAAAGAGATAGATCCAAATGTCGAGGCCGGAGACGAACTTACCTACGAACTTCCGTTGGACAATCTTGGAAGAACCGCGGCAGCCACCCTGCACAGAGAACTTGAATATCACATCCAAAGGGCATTGGAGAGAGTTATCTTTGAAAAATATAAAAATAAAATAGGAAAAATCGTATTTGGAACCGTAACAAGAGTGGATCCAAATGACAACACCTATATAGAGATAGATGAAGTTCAGGCAATCCTGCCAAAAAGAAACCGTATTAAAGGTGAAAAGTTCAAACCCGGAGATGTCGTAAAAAGCGTTATAAGAAAAGTCAATATCGACAGGGTGGACGGTATGACCGTAGAGCTTTCAAGAACAACACCCAAATTTTTGGAAGAGCTTCTAAAAACCGCCGTTCCCGAAATAAAAGATGAACTGATACTTATCCAAAAAGCGGCAAGAATACCGGGGGAGAGAGCCAAGGTGGCTTTGACTTCACTGGATTCAAAAATCGATCCGGTAGGGGCAACAGTTGGAGTAAAAGGGGTCAGAATCAACTCTGTCAGCAAAGAGCTTGACGGGGAAAATATAGACTGTATAGAGTACTCATCCGTTCCGGAAATATTCGTATCAAGAGCAATGGCTCCGGCTATCATATCAAGCGTTAAGATGGAGGGAGACAAAGCGGTCGTTACGGTACCAAGCGATCAAAAATCAAAAGCTATCGGAAAAAGCGGTATCAATATCCGTTTGGCATCTATGCTTACAGGACATCAGATAGAGTTAAAAGAGATAAAACAGTCATCACCACAACCTGCCGTATCTTCAACAAAGAATGAAGAGGTAATAAAAAATATAAATGCACTTAAAGATCTTTTTGGAGACTGACCGAAAGGGTTTTAGGTGATATCAGATTTCCTCTTTTTGATATCACCTCCCCTTGAAGATTACAAAAGTTTTTTATCACTCAAAACGATTCCATCCTCATCGGCATAAAGATAATCACCCTCTTTAAACAAAACTCCGGCGAAATTGAGATCAACACCTTTTTGACCTTTTGCCTTTTTTGTACTCTTTTTCGGATATGTTCCAAGAGCAAAAAGAGCCACTTCGATATTTTGGGTATTTACAATATCTCTGACATAACCGTTTACAACGATACCGCTCCAACCGTTTTTTTTGGCAATACCCATCAGTTTGTCTCCGACTATCGCACAATAATCCCCGTTTGCATCGGCAACAACAACTCTTCCTCTGCCTTCTTCTTTTAACAAAGAGATAAGTTCACTGTTGTCTTCGTCAAGTTTGACTGTCGCTATCTCTCCTTCACACTTCAAAAGACCGCCGTAAGATCTGAAAATCGGCTCCAAAACTCTCACAGAATCAAAAAATTCATCACAAAGATCTGCTGTAAAAAAACCCATGACTATATCAACCCTATCTCTTTTAAAATAGGCTTGATCTCCGCTGCAAGTTCCATCAGTTTTTCAGGGATCAAGCTCATCGCCTCATCTTCGTGTTTCCACTCCTCTATCTTTTCCAAAATCAAACTCTTTTTCATATCTTCTATCTCTTGCGATTTTTTAACGGCTTCTTTTACTTTTTCTATCTTCTCTTGCATTTTTTATCCTTTTTATTTTTTAAAATATACAGGCAGTCGGTTAATAATTATTATATTTTCCCTCTTCTATATCCCTTTTGATCTCATCAAGACCTTCTTGGAATATCTGTACCAAAATCTCCGCACTTTTTTTATCATCAGCTTCGGGAATATCCCAATCAGTTATCTTCATATTTGCTTTAAAAAGAAGTTTCAATTCCTTTTTTATCTCGCTTTTTCTTGATTGTAACTCTTTTTTTTCCGCATCCATGGTTTCTCTCCTTTTATCGTTATTATATCTAAAAGTGATTGAAAAGCTCTATATCCCTTTTTTTGTACCACTCCAAAATATATTCCCACGCCTCCACAGCATTTTTGGCAAATGTAAATATATCCAAATCTTCCCCGCTTATCACTCCCTCCTCTTTTAAAAAATCAAAATCAATCGCCCTGCTCCAGTATGATTTATCTATCATTACAACAGGAATAGCCTGATTTTTTTGTGTCTGAATGAGAGTCAGAGTCTCAAAAAGTTCATCAAGAGTACCAAATCCGCCCGGATATATCACCAACGCTTTCGCACGATTTAGAAAATGAAGTTTTCTTATGGCAAAATAGTGAAACAAAAAACACAGATCAGGAGTTATATAGGGATTTGGATACTGCTCATGGGGAAGAGAGATGTTTAGTCCTATCGTTTTGGCTCCCACATCATAAGCCCCTCTGTTTGCTGCCTCCATGATACCGGGTCCGCCTCCTGTCATAACAGTAACTTTACAGTCATTGGGACCTTTTCCGCTTTTGCCCACCAGCCTTCCAAAATGTCGCGCATCTTCGTAATAGACACTCTTTTTCAGCATTCTTTTGGCTATGTCAAGCTCTCTTAAAAGCTCTTTTGAATCGGGATTTTTATCAAGTTCTCTCTGAATCGTCTTTAGTTTTTTCATTGCCGTTTTGCGTTCTCTTATTCTCGAACTTCCAAAAACCACGATAGTATATTTGATTCCGTATTTTCTCATCTGAATTTCGGGTTTTAGATAATCAAGCTGAAGCCTTATCGCCCTTGCCTCATCGGAATTTATAAATTCCCAATCCTCCTGCGCCAGTTTATAGGTAGGAGAGTTCATGATCTTTTCAACAAGAGCTAGTGCTTTTGGGTCTTCTTCTTTGAGTTTAGGCTTTTGCCAAGGATATTTCTCTTTCTTATGAAAGTAAACTTTTTTCATCTTTTTACCTTAATTTTTATCTCAAAGAGTTATAATATCCAAAAGGAGATAGGAAATGGATAAAAAAGAGTATAAAAAAACACTTTATGACTTACAGGTGGAACTTGTCAAATTTCAAAGATATGTGATAGAAAAAAAAATCGCCGTATGTATCATCTTTGAGGGGAGAGATACAGCGGGAAAAGACGGAACCATCAAAAGATTTACACAACATCTAAGCCCCAGAGAAGCCAGAGTCGTGGCTCTTGGCAAACCTTCCGACAAAGATAAAATCTCATGGTATTTTCAAAGATACACGATCTATCTTCCAAGCGGTGGAGAAATAGCATTTTTTAACCGAAGCTGGTACAACCGCGCCGGAGTTGAGAGAGTTATGGGATTTTGCACAGATGAGGAGTATAAAGATTTCATAGAGGAAGTTGGAAACTATGAGAGGCTTTTGGTTCACTCCAAAATGATCTTTTTGAAATACTATCTTGACATCTCCAAAAAGGAGCAGAAAAAAAGGCTTGAAGAGAGAAGAACAAACCCCCTAAAACAGTGGAAACTAAGCCCGATAGACGCAAAAGCCCAGGAACTTTGGGATGAATATTCAAAAGCAAGAGATGAAATGTTTGCAAAAACATCTTTTGATTTTGCCCCGTGGAATATCATCCACACAGATGACAAAAAAACAGCCCGTATCAATACAATAAAACACTTTTTAAACAGTGTTTATTATCCTGACAAAAGAGAAGAACTTTTAGATTTTGATAACAAAACAGTCTGCCGATTTGATCCACAATGTTATGAAAAAGATATGATAGAAATATAAAATAAAATATTTGATAATTTTAAAATTCATCTTTCCGTCGGCTTTTTGGAATGTTTTTTGCTTTCTAAGACTTTAAAATATTTGGAAAGTCGGTAAAATTATGTTAGATACTTTACAAAATGGCAAAAACACTCTTTTTGGGAAAGAGATTGAAAAACTACAAACTATTCAGGATATAAATCTGCTCCAAGACTCCATAGCAGCTTTTTGCAGATATGATATAAGAGAAAAAGAGGAGTACAAAGAGTATTATCTAAAATATTTTGAAATTCTCAGAAAGAGAATAAGAGATGATGTTCTTTTAAAAGGTGAGATGCCCTCTGTCAAACTGCTGAATCTTTACAAAACATTTCATGATATCGTCTCTTTTCAACCCGATCCCACGATAAAAGCTCTAAGAGAGTATCTTTTACAAAATTTTCTGCAAACAGATCCAAACAAAAGTGAAAAATATATCTTTAACCACCTTGTAGCCGTCTGCGACTTTCTAAACGGTGATTTTGAAAAAGGTGTCAGGGAGTATATAAAAAGAAATTTCTCTTTGGAGATAAACGCCGCTATCAGCAGCGGAGCTGTTTTGGGGGTGGAGACATTCAGAGGTTTTTTAAATGATAATGAACCGGATTTTGAGATGATTATCGATATCGTTTTACAACTTGCCAAAGCAAAAAATTTTTTCAACTCCTCAAGAGCAGCTCAAAGGTCTCTTGTTATCTGGCTTTTGCACATTACATGGAATATTCCCGCCTATCACAATCATAAAAGCTGGTTGAAACTCTTTGATCCTTTTGCAGACCTTTGCAACGAAGCCATAAAAAGAGATGATATCCAAACACAGATGTATCTTCATTTTTTTATATACAGTGTATGCGGTAACAACTACCAAAGCCCAAAAGAGTGGAGGCTTTTTAACAGCAAGATTGACAAACCCGCCTCTTTGGCATACAAAGAGTTTGCAAAAAAACACAATCTCAAACCATGCAAAAAGATAAATCCAAACAGCAAAATAAAAATAGCTTTTATAAAAGACAGAATAGTGGAAAACTCTCCTTTTAAGATAGAGTATTCACTGATAAAATCTCTCTTAAAAGATGAAGAGTTCAAAAAACATTATGAGATCTCTTTTGTCTCTTTGACCTATATAGACAAAGCAGAAGATCAGCAAAACGAACTTGAAAAGCTTTATGATCTCGGTATCGAAGTGATAAGAGCCGGACTTGATATCAACCAGGAGCAGGGACTCTTTTATGATCACTTAAGCAAAGCTTTAAAGATAAGAGAGATATTGATAGACAAAGAGACAGATATCATGATAGGTTCTTTGAACAATTATGACATCATGGATTTTCTCTTTGCCACACGAACCGCACCAAAACAGATATTTTGGTGTCATGGAAATTTTGAATATGATGTTGAAGGCATTGATGAGAGAATTTCCCATTTTATGCCAAACTCTCCCACTTTTGAATACAAAAGATTTAATATATCGATAGATACCTCATTCATGATGGGTTCAAACAAAGAACAGCAGGAAGCAAAAAGGATAAAAGAGAACCGTTTTAAAAACAAAACGGTTCTTGGCGTTATAACCAGATATGTAAAATTAGACAGTATCGAATATCTAAAAACAGTAAAAGAGATACTTGATAAAAACAAAGATGCCATCTTTTTGGCGTGTGGAGTAGGCAATATCGATTCGATAGAGGCAAAATTGAGCGATCTGAAAATCGATAAAGAGAGATTTGTCTTTGAGTGGATGGTAAATGCAAACATCTACGGATATGTTATCGATATCTTTTTGGATACCTTCCCCATGCCCCAAGGCACATCAAGAGACGAATATATGAGCAAAGGTTTTGGCGCCACTTTGACAGCCGACTGGTATTTTAAATACTCTTTGGACAGAGATGAAAAAGCGATAGAGAGCTGTTATGGCGATTTGGATCTTTTTCATACAACTTATTCAAAATCAAAAGAGGATTATATAAAAAACTGCAATCTTCTTATAAAAGACAAAGATATGAGAAAAAAACTTGCAAAAGCGAACCAAAAAGATATGGAACTGTTTTTAAACAATGTAAATACAAAAGAGTTTCAAAAGCTCATCACGGGGCAAAGATGAAAGCGCTCTTTTGTAACGCCCCATGGTGGGGAGAACAAAACTGGCAGGAGTTTAAAGACTGGAATACGGGAGAGTTAAAAAGAGAATACAGATACTATCAGGGAGTAAGAGCCGGAAGCAGATGGCCGTATCTCTATCTCGGTCAGTCAAGCCCTGACAATTTTGTCTATAAAGATTATATACCTTTTCCCTATTTTATGGCTTATGCCGCCTCTTATGCAAAGAGACACACCTCTTGTAAGATCATCTTAAGAGACAGTATCGCAAGAAAAGAGTCCTATGAGAGTTATCTTTCCTATCTGAAAAAGGAGCTTTTTGATTATATATTTTTCGAGTCCTCCACCCCAAGTTTTGAGCATGACAAAACTCTTATAAAAAAGATACGAAAAATATCTCCAAAAAGCAAGATAATCATAACAGGACCCGTCAGTGTAAGGGGAGAAGAGATCATAAAAGAGCTTGATATCTATGCCGTTATCAAAGGGGAATATGAGAAAGGAAGCGTAAAAGTTCTAAAAGGAGAGAGCGGAGTTATAGAGTATGACCTTTTGAGTGAAGAGGAGATGAACAATGCCCCTTTTCCGCTTTTTGAAAAAGATGTCTTGTATAACTACTACAACAACAGACCGCTTGGGCAGATCTTCCCCCATGCCCATGTCTGGGCGAGTAGAGGATGTCCTTTTAAATGTATCTTCTGCGTCTGGCCTGCGACGATGAGCGGAGATGATCCAGACGGCACAAAGATAAGAAAAGTAAGATACTACAACAAAGAGTATATGGAAAAGTATGTGGATTATCTGGTAAATGATCTGAAATTCAAATCACTGTGGTTTGATGATGATACTTTCAACCTCGGAGACAGGCACACAAAAGAGATGTGTGAGGTTTTGGCAAAATATGATATTGCATGGTCTGCCATGTGCAGAGCAGATACCATCAAGATGGAAACTTGGGATATCATGAAAAAATCGGGATGTTTTGGTGTAAGTCTGGGATTTGAGAGCGGAAGCCAGTTTGTTGTGGATAAAATTGTAAACAAACATCTTGATCTAAAATATGCCAAAAAAGTAATAAAACATATCAAAAATCTCGGTATGAGTATTCACGGCTCTTTTACTTTCGGACTGCCCGGAGAGAGTTACGAACAGATGAGAATGACTATGAGATTTATAGAAGAGGCGGAGTTTGACAGCTATCAGACATCAGGCTGTGCGGAGATGGACGGAACTCCTCTCTCCACACTTTCTCAAAAAGGGGAGTTGAAAAATTTTGAAGAGGCAAAAATAGATGAAAACTATAACAGAGAAACAGACGGAAACAGAAAATGGCAAAGAGTTGTTGAACAACTCCAAGAATCCTAAGGAGAGTGATTGAAGATATTGATAACGGGTGGAGCGGGATTTGTAGGAAGTTCTATCGCTGTAAAGTTGAAAACAAAATATCCAAATTATCAGATAGTCGTATTTGACAATCTAAGAAGAAGAGGAAGCGAACTAAACCTCAAAGAATTTAAAAAATATGATATAGAATTTATCCACGGCGATATAAGAAACATGGACGATTTAAACACTCTCTCTTTTGATCTTCTGATAGAGGCAAGTGCCGAAGCGTCGGTATTGGCGGGAATGGACGGAGATAGAAAATATCTTATCGACACAAATCTGGGCGGCTTGATAAACTCTTTGGAAATCTCTCTTAAAAACAGGGCAAAAATCATCTTTTTATCTACAAGCAGAGTCTATCCCGTTGATCTGATAAACTCACTTGATTACAAAGAGAGCGATACAAGATATGAGATGGGACAAAACGATACAGAGGGAGTTACAAAAGAGGGTTTTAGCGAAAACCTGCCGTTAAAAGGATACAGAACACTCTATGGAGCGACAAAACTCTCAAGCGAACTTATCATAAACGAATATGTAAATATGTTTTCACTGGATGCCGTTATCAACAGATGCGGTGTTATCGCGGGAGCCGGACAGTTTGGAAAAGCAGATCAGGGGATAGTGGCGTTTTGGGTGGCAAGTTACTTTTTTGACAAACCTTTGACGATTTTCGGCAACGGCAAACAGGTAAGAGATATCTTGAATATAAACGATCTTTTTGATCTTATCGACCTTCAAATTCACAATTTCACTCTTTTTAACAAAGAGACTTTCAATGTGGGGGGAGGTTTAAACTCCTCTTTGTCACTGATAGAGCTGGATAGATTTTGCAAAAAGGTTATAAAAGACAAAAGCGTTTTGTTCAAAGAAAACAGAGAGCTTGATATAAAATACTACATAACCGATAACGGCAAAATTTCAAAATCAGGCTGGAAACCCAAAAGAGATATAAAAGATACGATTATGGAAACTTTGGAGTGGATCGAGGATAATCAGGAGGAGTTGAAATGGATATTTGTCTGATAACGGGAAGTGCCGGACTTATCGGAAGAGAGAGTGTGGAATTTTTCGCAGAAAGATTTGATTATGTCATAGGGATAGACAACAACATGAGAGAGGAGCTTTTTGGCAAAGAGGCTTCAAATCTCCAAAACAAAAGAGATTTGAAAAACAAAATACCAAACTATATCCATTATGATGTGGATATAAGAGAACAAAACGCAATAGAAAAGATTTTCAAAGAGTACAACAAAGATATCAAACTGATAATCCACACAGCCGCACAACCAAGCCATGACTGGGCGGTAAAAGATCCTTTCAAAGATTTTTCCATCAATGCAACAGGCACTCTAAATCTTTTGGAAGCTGCGAGAAAGCACTCTTTTGAAAGTGTTTTTATATTTACCTCCACAAACAAGGTTTACGGAGAGAGACCGAACTTTTTACCGCTGAAAGAGCTTGAAACAAGATGGGAGATAGAAGAGAGTCATCCCTATTTCAACGGTATAGACGAGTCAATGAGCATAGACAACACAAAACACTCTCTTTTTGGCGCAAGTAAAGTTTCGGCAGATATTTTGGTACAGGAGTACGGCAGATATTTTGGTATGAAAACAGGAATTTTCAGAGGAGGATGTCTGACGGGACCAAACCACAGCGGAACAAAACTTCACGGCTTTTTAAGTTATCTGATGAAATGCGCCATAAGCGGTGAAACCTATACGATACTCGGATACAAAGGAAAACAGGTCAGAGACAATATCCACTCTTTTGATCTAATCAATATGTTTTGGCACTTTTATAAAAATCCAAAAAATGCGGAGGTCTATAATGTGGGAGGAAGCAGACACAGTAACTGCTCCATCATGGAAGCCATATCTATATGCGAAGAGATAACCGGAAAGAAGATGAACTATATATACAGCAAAACAAACCGTATAGGAGATCATATCTGGTGGATAAGCGATGTGGGTAAATTTAGATCACACTATAAAGAGTGGGATTACAAATATGATATCAACGATATTTTGTTACAGATATTTGAGAGGATGAATATATATGAAACCATTTAAAAAAGCTCTGATAGTCGAGTTTAGTTTTCATTACAGAATCCTCTCTCATATCTACTCTTTTTTTAAAAAAGAGTTTGATGAGGTAGATACGATCATCTACAAAAACAGAGAACTTGTCGAGCAGGTTCCAAGCAACCGTAAAGAAAATATAAAAAACCAAAACACGATCTACTGGAAACTTCTTTTTCGCGCACGAAAATATGATCTTGTTTTTATACAAACAGGACCCGAATGGAGAGACTGGTTTAGCAACATAGCTATAACTTTTGGTTTCTATCTTTTTACTCTTTTTTATAAAAAGAAGATCATTTTGCATATAAGAAATATAGACAGATATCAGATAAAAGGTTTTAGTACGGGATATTTTTTAAGACACCTTGCTTTGAAAAATGTAAAATGCCTCACCTTTGACAGTATTCAGATAGAAAACAATTTCAAAAAAAGCTGTAAAAATGCAAAAAATTTTTCAACAGCCGTTATTCCCTGCTATTTTAGCGATATCAAATCAAGCGTAAAACCAAGAATTGACAAAAGCGGGATTGAGATAGGTCTTATCAGTATCGATCCAAGAAGAAAGGATTATGATCTCTTTTACGATATTTTGCACTCTTTGAATGAGGATCAAAGAGAAAAGATAACCGTTGTGCTTGTGGGAAACTGTGAGAGCAGGATATGCAAAGGCGTTGCAAAAATGTTTGAGAGAATTGTAAAAGTAAAATATATCCCAAAAATTTTGAATGATGAAGAGTTTATCTCTTTATCAAACGAGTGCGATATATTTTTGACTCCTCTTAGAAAAAGTTTTGGCTACGGCAAAACGATGGAATCGGCAACTTACGGCGATGCCATTTTTCTAAAGAGAAAAGTCATCGTTCCGAAATTCTCCTGCAAAAGCAAAGAGTTTGACGAGATAGCGATCTACTATAACAACAAAAAAGAACTTTTAAATATCATCATCTCTTTGCTTGAAAACAGAATAGATCTAAATATCAAAGATTCGTTTTTGCAAAGCTACTCAAGAGAAGCCGTCATGAAAAGATTAAAACACTCGTGCAAAGAAATGGAGAAGATATGAAAAAGAGGATTCTGATAACAGGCGGAGCAGGATTTATCGGAAGCCATCTTTGCAAAAGGCTTTTGGATGAAGGCAATGAGGTGCTTTGTCTGGACAATTTCATAACCGGTTCAAAAAGAAATATAGAAAAACTGATGGATAACAGATATTTTGAACTGATAAGACACGATATCAGTTTTCCCTATTATGCGGAAGTTGACGAGGTTTACAATCTCGCCTGTCCGGCAAGTCCGATTCATTACCAAAAAGATCCGATTCAAACCACCAAAACATCCGTTATGGGCGCTATCAATATGCTCGGACTTGCAAAAAGACTCAATATCAAAATTTTACAGGCAAGTACAAGCGAAGTTTACGGAGATCCGAAGATACATCCGCAACCAGAACACTATAACGGCTCGGTCAATCCAATCGGCATAAGGGCATGTTATGACGAGGGCAAAAGATGCGCAGAAACTCTCTTTTTCGACTATCAAAGACAACTGAATCTAAAGATAAAAGTCGTAAGGATTTTCAATACCTACGGAGAAAATATGCACCCAAAAGACGGCAGAGTCGTAAGCAATTTTATCGTTCAGGCTCTAAAAGATGAAGATATCACGATCTACGGAGACGGCTCTCAAACAAGAAGTTTCTGCTATCAGGCGGATTTGATAGATGCTCTTGTAAAAATGATGAATACAAAAGATGATTTTACAGGTCCCGTTAATATCGGCAATCCGCAGGAATTTACCGTAAAAGAGTTGGCGGATATGGTTATAGAGATGACAAACTCCAAAAGCAAGATTGTCTATCTGCCCCTTCCGCAGGATGATCCGGTGATGAGAAAACCCGATATATCTTTGGCAAAAGAGAGATTAAAATGGAAACCGAAAGTCAATATAAAAGAGGGATTGGAAAAAACGATAAAATACTTTGAAAAATATCTAAAAGAGGAGTCTTTATGATCTGGATAGATATCACAGATCCAAAATATGCGGTATTTTTCTCAAAAATGGTTCCGTTATGGCACAAAAAGGGATACAAAACTCTCATCACAACAAGATACAGTGAGGATTATAAGGAGCCTTCAAAAATACTGACTTTAAACGGCATAAAACACAAAATAATCGGAAAATACGGTGGTATATCAAAAAGAGACAAATTTTTATCAAGGATTGAGAGACAAAAAGGTTTTACAGAGCTTTTTGAAAAGGAGGGATACCCCAAAATCCATCTAAGCGGCGCAAGTGTGGAGGGGATACAAACAGCATCGGCTCTTGGAATAGCTTCAGTCAATTTCGCCGATACTCCTCTTAGAAATTATATCTTCAATTATGACGACATCACTTTTGTTTCACGGCTCACTTTTGCTCTTTCCACTCTGATTTTCAGACCGTTTGTCATACCTCAGGAGATTTATGTAAAGGCGGGAGTCGATCCCAAAAAGATCAAAGAGTACGGTTTCATCGATATTTGTCTGTGGATGAAAGAGATAAAAAAAGACAAAACAAAAGATTTCAGAGACAGATTTGATCTGGACAAAAACAGATATACCGTTTTGGTAAGAGAAGAGGAGTTTAAAGCAAATTATGTAAAAGAGAAACTTGATATCCTGTATGATCTGACAAAAAAGATAAGCAAAAACATAGATGCAAATATCGTCATCATGCCAAGATATGAAAGCGATCACCTCTATCATCTTTTTGGAAAGGATAAAAATATAACTATTTTGGAAGAGAAGATAATGCCAGAAGAGTTTTATCCCTTTATCGATCTTTTGATAGGGGGAGGAGGAACGATGAATCTTGAAGCCGCCTATATGGGAATCCCGACGATATCGACAAGGTCATTTCTGCTCTTTCACGATAAATATCTCATCGATAACAATCTGATAAAATGGACTGATGATGCAAATAAAGGTCTTTTGTTTGCAAAAGAGATGATTGGCAAAAGATTTGACAACAAAAGATTTTTTTGCCAAGATAAGTGCGAATTTGAAAAAATAACAAAAGAGATAGAGAGGCTTCTTTAAGGAAAATGATGAAACATTTAAAAGTAGGATTGATAGGATACGGTTATTGGGGCAGAAATATAGCAAGAACGATTAAAGCCACCGATAATCTGGAGCTTTTTTCGATCTTTGATCTAAACCAAAAGAGTATCAAAAGCGCCGCTGAGGAGTATGATTTTAAAATTTTTGATACTATAGAAAGCTTTTTGGAGAGCGAAATAGAGGCGGTTTTTATAGCCACACCTCTAAAAACACACTATGAATTGATAAAAAAATCTTTAAAAGCAAAAAAACATATCTTTGTGGAAAAACCGTTTGCTCAGACTCTTTTGCAAACAAAAGAGCTGATAGAACTTGCCAAAAAAGTGGATAAAAAACTGTTTGTGGATTTTGTCTTTTTATACTCAAATGCCGTCAAATATCTAAAAAGAGAGATAGAGAGTTTTGGAAAAATTTTGTATATAAACTCACAAAGACTCAATTTCGGACTTTTTAGGGATGATGACGGAGTGATAGATGATCTTGCTATTCATGATCTTTATATCATCGACCACTTGATAGATTTAAATATCAAAAGATGTTGCACAACAACCCAAAAATATAAAAATTATTCAAATAATAAAGAAGCAATAGCCAATATACTGATAGATACAATCTCAAATATCCATATAAATATCAATGTCTCATGGATAAATCCATCCAAAGTAAGATCGATGATAATAGTGGGAGAAAACAAAACGGCAGTTTATGACGATACAATCCAAAACAAGATAAAGATATACTCCACCGGCAGTTATCTTGAGGAAAAATTTAAAAACAACGAACTTTATAACAACAATATTTCCTATCCCGAGAATGAAATTTTCATACCGAAACTTGATGATTCGATGGCTTTAAACAATGCAATAGAGGCTTTTAGAGACTATATCCTTTATAGCAGAAAAACTTTAAGCTCTGAAGATATCATCCTAAAATCAGCACAAATACTTCAAAGAGTAAAAAAAGAGAGAATATGAGTATAAAATTTTTGGATCTGTACAAACAGTATCAATCAATTCAAGAAGAGATTGATCAGGCGATAAAAACCGTGATAAAAGAGAACGCTTTTATCGAGGGGAGATTTTTAAAAGAGTTTGAAAACAGTTTTGCATCTTTTCATGAGGTAAAACACTGTATCGGAGTCGGAAACGGAACGGACGCTTTGGAGATAGCTCTGCACTCTTTGAGACTTGATCCAAAAAGCGAGGTTATCGTTCCTGCAAACAGCTACATAGCAACAAGCGAGAGTGTAACAACAAACTCTCACAAAGTCATATTTGCCGATGTCAAAGATGACTACCTAATCGATCCAAAAAGCATAGAAAAACTCATAACCAAAAAGACAAAAGCCATTATAGCCGTTCATCTTTACGGTCAACCGGCAGATATGGACGAGATAAACAAGATAGCAAAAGCATATAACCTAAAAGTGATAGAGGACTGCGCTCAGGCTCACGGAGCCGTCTATAAAGGCAAGAAAGTCGGAAATTTTGGTGATATGGCAACTTTCAGCTTTTATCCGGGCAAAAATCTAGGAGCCTACGGAGACGCAGGAGCTGTTGTAACAAATGACGAAGAGTTGGCAAAAAGATCAAGACTTTATGCAAACCACGGAAGCAAAAAGAAATATTCTCATGAGATAGAGGGAAGAAACAGCAGACTTGACGGTTTACAGGCAGCCGTTTTGAATGTAAAACTAAAATATTTAAAAAGATGGATTAAAAAAAGACAAAAGATAGCAAATTTTTATCTTCAAAATATAAAAAACCAAAAAATTACACTCCCCTTTGTTCACAAAAACAGAGAATCGGTATGGCATCTTTTTGTTTTGAGGGTAAAACAAAGAGAGAAACTGATAGAGCATCTAAACAAAAATGATATTCAAACAGGTATGCACTATCCCACCGCTTTGCCGAAACTTCAAGCCTACAGCTATCTGACACAGGATACTTCCGACTTTTTCGCCTGTAAAAGTGACAAAGAACTTCTGTCAATCCCTATTGGAGAACATTTGGAAAATGAGGAGATAGAGAAAGTGGCAAAGGCAATAAATGAGTTTTAAGATGAGATATCAGGTATCAATAAGAGATGTAAAAACGGGAAAAGATGTTGTGATCGTAGAGCCGGTAAATCTCTATGAATGCACTCTGAAAAACAATGTTTTTGTAGGACCTTTTTGTGAAATACAAAGAGGCGTAACGATAGGAGAAAACAGCCGCATACAATCTCACTCTTTTATCTGTGAACTGGTCAGTATCGGTAAAAACTGCTTCATAGGACACGGAGTAATGTTTATAAATGACAAATTCTCATCCGGCTCTCCCTCAAAAGATCCGACAAAGTGGCAAAAAACAGTTATAGGAAACAATGTCCACATAGGCTCAAACGCCACAATCCTGCCTGTTAAAATCTGCGATAATGTCATCATAGGCGCAGGGGCGGTTGTAACAAAAGATATAGACAAAGAGGGGGTTTATGTAGGAAATCCGGCTGTGTTTAGCAAGTCTTTTTAATATCTTCACTCTCTTTTGACTATAACTCAACCACCGTAGCCCCGTAACCTCCCATTTTTATGGGAGCATCGCCGAATGATTTTATTTTTGGATGAATTTTTAAAAACTCTTTTACGGCATATGCCAGTTTTCCGGTACCGATTCCGTGATAGACAAGAACTTCGTCAAAGCCGTTGATCAAAGCATCAGATATAAATTTATCTAGTTTCTCCACCGCCTCTTGGCTTCTTAGACCGTGAAGGTCTAAAGTGACAGAACTTTTTTGTGGTTTTTCCACTTTTATATCTGTTGTTTTTGGTTTTATTTTCGGAATGTTTCCGCTTCTTTTCAAAGTTGAGAGAGGAACTCTCAGTTTTATACCCTCATCTGTCTCTATCATCGCTTCATCTTTTTTCAAAGAGAGTACAACACCTCTGTTTTTGCCGTATTTTACCCGATCCCCTTTTTGAATCTTCTGTTTTTTCTGCTCTTTTTTAACCTCAAAAACCGCCTGTTTCTTTTTGTATGCTCTGTTCAAAGCTTTGTGGATATCAGGAACGCTCTGCTCTTTTGCAGCTTTTTTTGCCTCTTCCACCGCTTCTTGATAGCTTTTTTCATATCTGCTTTTTAGAGTATAAAACTCTCTGTCAAAACTCTCTTTCTCCTCTTCAAGCTTTCTTTTTTGCTTTTGCACTTTTAAAAGCTCTTTTTCAAGTTCTCTTTTTTTCTCTCTCATGGAGAGTTCAAGCTCTATATTTTTTTGGATAAGTTCGTTTAGCTTCTCTTTGTCTTTTCCGTAAACCTCTTTTGCTTCCGCTACGACAGAAGAGGGGATACCATATCTCACAGCCGTTTCAAAGGCATAACTTTTTCCTATCGTTCCTTGTAAAAACTCATAAGTTGGTTTTCTGTTTACTTCATCATATAAAGCCGCCATTAGTTCCACTTCATCATTTGTCGCCATCATTGAAGCAAGTCTTTTATGATGGGTGGTGATAACTATTTTTATATTTTTATGAAGCAGTTTTTCCAAAATAACCTTAAAAAGAGATGCCGCTTCGTCAGAATCCGTTCCAAGCTCTATCTCGTCTATTCCGGTTATGAAATGATTTTTACCAAACAGTTTGCTAAACTCCACCATTCTTCCGGCAAATGTTGAGATATCGTTTTTGACATTCTGGGGATCATCCACAACGGCTACAATATCTTTGAAATGTCCTATTTTGGAATGATGTTTGTCTATTTGCATGGGAAGAAGATATTTTGCCAAAAACACACTTGATAAAATGGATTTTAAAAGCATCGTTTTTCCACCGGCATTGACTCCGGTTATCATCAAAATCTTTTTTTCAAAATTGACACTGACCGGTTTTGGATCATGTAAAGCAGGATGAACAAAATCTTTTAATATGATTTTGGAAGAGGAAGAGGGAAGAATAAATTCAAGATCTTTCTCTTTTGCAAACTGAACTCTTGCCTGATAGTGATCAAATCTGTCAAACTCTTTATTGATATAACTTAAAAACTTTAAAAATTTTGTAAATGTGGAAGAGATGCTTTTTTCATACGAAAAGATCATCTCATCTTTTTTACTCAAAAGTGCAGCTTCCTCTTTTTTCAAAGATTCTATACTGTTTGGTACCACATAGAAAAATCCTCCGCTGCTTCTTCCCGCAACGGTAGCTTTTAGAACATGGTTAAAACCGCCTCTTACCAAAATCGACTCAACCTCATTGATATAGTGTATCTGCCTGTCAACCAGATACGCTGATAATTTGTTTGAAGAGAGAAGACGCTTTAGCGTAGTTCTTATCTTGTCTTTGTTTCTCTCCAGATTTACGGATATGGAGTACATTTGATCATCCACATCCTCTTTTAATTCGCCTTTTTGGTTAAAATATCCGCATATTTTTATCACCTCTTCGGGTATGATTATTTTCTCAAGCCAGTTGGAAACACTGCCCTCAAAAGAGAGAGTTTTTAAGTATCTGAAATAATTTATTATTTTTACAAACTCATAGATCTCATATATCTTTAAAACACCGAATTTTTTTAAATGCATAAGCTGGGTATCCAAATTTTGCACTTTTTTTGGAGGCGTAAAGTCAAGTTTTGAGATCTCTTTTATAAATTTATGATGCAGATTTACATCTCCCTCTATAAAAAGAGGTTTTTTGCGTGAGAGAAAAACATAAAAATAGTCTATAAAATCGGACAGATCCAGTTTTGACAACAAAGATTTCATCTAAAAAGGGTACTATTTATGGATTTTACTACATTTTTCAACAGGATAGACAACTCCTTTAAATTCAGTTTTATCCTCTTTGGGAACAAAAGAGAGTGTACCAAAATTTAACAAAAAATAGGAACTGTTTACTTCATTATTTTCACAATATATCGATTTTCCCTGATTAAAAGCATTAATTACCACTCTGTTTCTATCCTCTTTGTCCGAAAGTTTAGCTTCATAAACAAAAGCACTCAGTATCAAAGAGAACAGAATAAAGAAAAATACCAGTTTGTTTTTTAAAGAAAAATTGCTTTTTATAATAGCAAAAAGTATGATGATTAAAACAACTACGATAAAAAAGAGTATGATTTGCATTTTACAAGGCACCCCTTAACTGATATGTGATATCTCCGGCACCAAATCCGATAATCAAACCGTCTCTTACTTCCTCTATGCTTGTCTGACTCTTTAAAAGCTTTATTTTATCACTGTCTCTTCTTATTTTATCGGCAAATTTGGGATTATATTTTTTAAAATATCTCTCAAAATCGATCTCAATCTCTTTTTCTCCGACATTCCAGACAGGAAGTATGATAAGCTCGTCCACCCCTTCAAAACACTCTACAAACTTGTCAAGATTATCAACGGTTCTTGAATATTTGTGTGGCTGCCAGATAGCTACAATCTTTTTGATATTCATCAGTTTTGCGTATTCACTTGCCGATCTGATCGTGGCTTTTATCTCTGTCGGATGGTGTCCGTAATCATCTATGAGTATATAATCATCTGTCTGGGCTAAAATATCAAATCTTTTTTTGATACCTCTGTAATTTCTAATCTCTCTTTTTACATCTTCAAGATTTTTTTCATTAAGAGCCGCAAGGATACTCAATGAAGCATCGATAGCTATATGTTCTCCTATCCCCCATACCTCAAAAGTTCCCAAATCTTTTAAAATGAACGAGGTATAAGGCTCTTTGTCGATGATCACTGTTTTGATCTCTTTTATATCTCTGCTCGGATAGAGTCTTATCGCTTCTATATCATCAAGTGTGGATAGAAAATCATCTTCGGCGTTAAAAACTCTGATTTTCGCTTTTCTTATAAACTCTTCATAAGCATTGTAAAATTTTTCATAATCATAACCATAATGCTCCATGTGTTCTGGCTCTGCATTTGTTATGATGGCTATGTAAGGATTTGAATTTAAAAAACTCTCATCACTCTCATCTGCCTCAAAGACGATATAATCGCTCTTTTTATAGTGCATATTTGATCCAAACTGTTTGCTTTCGGCACCGATGATAACCGATCCGTCTATGATGGAAGCGAGCATTGCGCTTGTAGTGCTTTTTCCGTGGGCGCCCCCAACGGCAAAAACCTTCTTGTTTGCCAAAATCCAAGGAAGAGCATCTTTTCTCGAAAGCACCAATGCACCTTTTTTCCTTGCCTCTCTCATTTCGACATTATCATCTTTGATAACGGCAGAATAGATAACGATATCTTGATCTTCTATCGCCTCTTTAGAATGGGGAACACTGACTTTTATCCCCTCTTTTCTGAGACTTCTTGTTATGGGTGTCTCTTTTATATCCGAACCGCTGATGACATATCCGTTCTTTTTCAGATATCTTGCAAGTGCAGAAAGCCCTATTCCGCCTATCCCTATAAAATGAACCTTTTTGCTCACGACTCCTCCTTGATAAAATCTCTGATTCTCTCCATAGCCTCTTTCGTTCTTTTTTCATTCTCTACAAGAGCGATACGGATATAGCCCTCTCCCGCTCCCTCTCTTCCAAGATAAGACCCCGGAAGCACTTTTAGATTTTTCTTTTCATAAAGTTTTTTTGTAAAAGAGATATCATCTTTTACCTCCATCCAGATATAAAAAGTGGCATCGGGAATTTTGATATCCAAAATTTCCTTTGCAATAAGAAAATTCTTTTTATATCCTTCTTTGCTTTTTTTTACATGCTCTTCATCTTCCCATGCAGCCGCAGCAGCATACTGAAGAGGCAAAGGAGAAGCACACCCTGTATATGTTCTGTATCTTAAATACTCTTTTAAAATCTTTCTGTCTCCCGCTATAAAGCCCGATCTGAGTCCGGGTGCGGAACTTCTTTTGGATATGGAATTTAATACCAAAATATTTTTAAAATCACTATTGCCTACAAGCTTTGAAGCTTCAAGCAAAGAGTGCGGCTTGTTGATATAAATCTCACTGTAACACTCATCATTCATTAACACAAAATCAAATTCCAAAGCTTTTTTAACCCACAAGGAGAGTTCTTCCAATGACAAAACACCTGCTGTCGGATTGTTCGGAAAATTTAAAATAACAAGATCGCACTCTTTTAAGCTTTCATTATTTATATCGGGTAAAAAATTATTTTCTTTAGAGAGATCTAAATAAACTATTTTGGCTCTTGAGGCAATCGCAGCTCCTTCATATATCTGATAAAAAGGATTTGTAAAAGCCATAACAGGCTCTTCTTTGTCAAAAAGAAAAAACTGGGGAAAGTTAAAAAGAAGTTCTCTTGTTCCAAAAGTCGGCAAAAGTTCATCTTTTCTCAATTTTATTCCAAATCTTCTTTCAACAAAATCTCTTTGAGCTTTTTTTAAAAATTCTTCTCCACCGCTTTTTGGATATTTGTTTAAAAGAGGAATTGTCTTTTTAAGTTCATCTTGGATAAAAGAAGGAGTTTCAAACTGAGGTTCTCCGATAGTAAGAGTCATAGGTTCATATCTGTTTGAGGGTATAACATCTTTTAACAACTCATTCAATTTTTCAAAAGGATACTTTTCAAAATACATACTGTTCCTAATAATATGGAGTAAAACTAAACTTCTGTCCGCCTACACTTGCTTCATACATAAGACCGACTTTAGGCAGAGTAAAAACAGCAACTCCGTCACTGTAATCAATATCTACCGAGATTCCCGTTTTTACCACAACTGCCGAAGCTTGTGCGCTTAAAGTAAAATCGCCTTTTTTAAGTCTGTCCAATGCTTTTTTATCTTTAAAAAATATTATTTCACTATAACCTTGTCCTCCAAGCTGAAAACCAACTGAAACCTGAGTTAAAGTACTTTTTCCTATAAGGGAGTTTTTTCTGTAAACCTTACCTTCTCCATAAGCAACACCAAATCCCATTCCACCTTTTCCTATCATAGGAAAAACTACATATCCGTACGCTTTTTGGAAGAAAAGTTTTAACCTGGGCTGTTTTTTTAAAAAAAGTCTTATTGTTCGATTAATTTTATAATCTTTAACACCAATAAAATCTGTTTTTTTAGCTCTGTAAGGGTCCCATCCCGCTTGTAAAACAAACGGAATAAGAGACAATAAAAAAACTATTTTAATTTTCCCCACCTTTTTCTCTCCTTTTATGCTAAAGTATGAGATAATTTATAATTACCTCATACTTCCAAAACTATTCTTATCTTCTGTCCCGGGAAAATTTTATCGGCATCTTTTATAACCTCTTTGTTATCTTCTACTATCTTGGTATATTTGGCGCCGTTTCCGTAAAATTTTGCAGCTATTTTCCACAGAGTATCACCCTTTTGGATAGTATAATATTCAACCTTTATTTCATTCTCTTCTTCTGGCGTATTTAAAGCACTGACATCAACATTGGAAACACCTTCTATATTTCCTGCCATTAAAACCGCTTTTTCCATTGCTTCTTGTGAAGAGGCATCTCCTGAGAGTGAAACCGTACCGTTTTCATCCATCTTTACTTCAAGATTCTCGATTCCGGGATTATCCTCTTGTATATGCTCTTGAATCTTTTGAGGTGCCTCATCTTTGGAACCAAAAAGTTTATGTCCTATCTCTTTTGCAAAATCAAAAAGTCCCATTTACCATCCTTTATAAAAAATTTTATCTATTATAAGATAATTTGTTAAATTGGTATATAAAAAAATATATTTATAAGAAAAATTAACCTTTTCTTAAACCAAAGGCATTTTAAACTTTTCTGTAACCATCTGCCCATTTTCGTCAAAGCTTATATAATAGAGCAAATCTTTTACCACGGGAAGATTTGCAAGATATCTAAGAGCCAGATTTGCCTGTAAAGATGCTATATGCATAACTATCGGAGCTGCTATGCCTTTTGGCTTTCTGTCATTTATCTTAAAGGCATCAAAACCACTTTTGTCAAAAAAACAGACATGACCGTGAAACTCCTCCACAGATCCGTAAATCCACGGAATATTTTTCTCTTTGGCATATTTGTCTATTTTTGCTCTTACTTCCAGATTATCCGTAGCATCTATGATCAAATCAAGTTCCATATTGTCAAGTTCACAAAAGGATTCAAAATCCTTACAGTGGGGATAAACTTTTGTATAAGAACATCTGTCTTCTATTATCTCACTTAAAAGATGAGCTTTAAATCTCCCTTCATCTCCCTCTTTGAAAGCTATCTGTCTGTGAATATTGTAAGCGCTTACCTTATCAAAATCCACAATATGAAATTCTCCTATACCGCTTGATCCAAGCGATACCCCAAGAGAACAGCCAAGCCCCCCACACCCTATAATGGCAACTTTTTTGGATTGGAGAGAATTTTGCGTCTCTTCCCCCCAAAGCTCTATCTGCTTGTAAAAATACTCTTTGTAAGAGGGTTCTAAAAAAGTCCCTTCCGTATCTATCATAATAAATTCCTTTTTTCCAAATGGTTTCTAAAACCCCATATTTTTTTTGCATATTGCGCATTTTTCTTGCTTATATCGGCTATAAGCATCTCTTCTTTATCCCCAAGATAAGCTTCCATATGTCCGTCGGGGCATATAAAAGAGCTGTTTCCGTAAAATTCCCATTTTGTATTGTTCTCTTTATATTCGCCTATTCTATTGACCCTTATGATATACATTCCGTTTAAAAAAGCCCTTGTTTTTAGTATCTCGTTCCATTTATTCAAAGAATCAAATGTGGAAACAGAAGGAATCAAAACAGCATCCACCTTTTTTTTGAAAAGATTTATCCAAATGGGATCAAAATGAACCTCAAAACCGGCTATAACTCCCAATCTGACACCCTCAAATGTAAAAGTCATCATATGAAGTTTATCGTTTATTTCATTATCAAAAAATTCCTCTTCATTCCAGTGTTTATAATTAATCAGAAAATTTTGATAATAGTAACGAATGGAATTTGGAGATACTTTTATAACAGTTTTGTATTTTTTGCCGTTTTTAAAGAGAATAAAGGGAGCTATAATCGTAATTTTATATTGAAAAGAGAGTTCTTTTAATATTTCCAATTTATGTTTGGACTGCTCTTTTACCATAGAGAGAGTCATTTTCTCTATCTCTTTAAAAAAACTGTTTAATACATACTCTCCCAAAACAACTATTTTAATATCTTTTCTTTTACAGACTCTAAGATAATAATCAAGCTTTGATTTGCTCATCGGAAGAGTTGGAAGCTGAAGAGCGGCAACCTGTATCACTCTTTTGCCTCCTTCAGCTCTTCAAATTCAAGCTTTGCCTTCTCAAGCATTTTGTTTGCCTCTTTTAGCTCTTTTATCCCCTCTTTATACTTTTTCATACTCTCATTCAAAGTAATTTCAGGATCCATAAGAGAATTTAAAATTTCTTTCGCCTTTTCTATCTTTTTCTCAAAATCTCCGTTTTTCATATCTTCTCCAAAATCTCTTTTATATAAAAATCAAACTTTTCAACCTCTACCAAAAAGGCATCATGACCGTAATCACTGTCAATACAACGGTAACTGCAAATATTTTCTTTACCGATTTGACTCATAGTCTTTTCAATCATCTCCATCTCGGAGGGCAAAAAGAGCAGATCACTTTTAAAAGATATAAGATGAAGATGGTTTTTTATCCTTCCCAACGCCTCCTCCAAAGAGTCGTAGTTTCTGCTTATATCAAAGATATTGATGGCTTTTGTAATATAAAGATAACTTAAAGGGTCAAACCATGATATAAAATTGTATCCGTTATAATCAAGATACCTCTCTACCTGAAATCTTCCGTAAAGTTCATACAGACCGTCCGTATCAACATAATTTCTGCCAAATTTTTTCTGCATAGAATCGGGACTTAAATAGCTTATATATCCACTCATCCTTCCTACTGCCAAACCTGCCATCATCTTCTCTTTTATCTCGTTTGGATCATATCTGCCTTCTTCAAAGAGAGGATCTTTGATGATAGCCTCTCTTGCCACCTTGTTAAAAGCTATAGCCCAAGGCTGTGTAGCATAAGTCGCTGCCAAAACGATAGCTTTTTTGGCAAAATTGGGATATTCGACAGCAAAGGTAAGAGCCTGCATACCTCCCATGGAACCTCCGATAACGGCATGGGCTTCATAAATACCAAGGCGATCAAATAAAATTCTCTGAGCTTTGACCATATCTTTTATCGTAATAACAGGAAATTTCAATCTGTAAGGCTTTAAGGAGGGATACATCTCACTCATAGGTCCTGTCGAACCAAAACAGCTTCCTATCACATTTGAGCAGATAACAAAATATTTCTCCGTATCGATGGCTTTGCCTTTTCCTATAAGGGAATTCCACCACCCCGGTTTTCTCTCTCCCTCATACAGACCTGCGGCATGATGACTTCCGGTAAGGGCATGACATACGACTACTACATTGCTTTTATCTTTATTCAGATGACCGTATGTTTCATAAACTATCTCATAAGGTTCTAAAATACGACCGCTCTCAAGATAAAGAGGTGTTGTGAAAACCTCTTTTTTTGTTTTAATATTCAACTTTTTTATTCCCGTCTCAAAAATATGGTTAAAAAATTGCCGCTATTATACATTTTTTAATATAAGTATCTCTTTATCCGATTTTATATCGCTGAAGAGTTTAATCTCTTTTTTGTTCCAAAGAGTATATCTGCTTAGTTTTTCTATCCTTTTTGAACTATAAAAGTACTGTACGATACGGGCATACTCTTTTTTGTAACAATTATTGTTTTTTTCAAACAAAAATATATCGGTATATAGTTTTTCATCTTCAAAAAGAGCCTCTATCGCTAAAAATCTCTCCTTCTGCTCTTTTATCATAACTCCCTGGGTTATCTCTTCAAAACCAAAAAGAGTATTGATATCTCCTATAAAAAATCCGCCCTTTTTAAGCACTCTTTTTGAACACTCAAAAAAACTTTTCAACTCTTTTTCATCCATATAGTTAAAAACATCTCCCACCCCTATAAGAGCGTCAAATTCGCCTTTTACATCACAAAGATCAATCTTTTTGGCATTGACCCCTTTTTCCAAAGAGTTCTTTACCATTTTAGAACTTCTCTCTATCCCCAAAGCTTCAAATTTTTCATTTTTCAGCTTTACAAGCATCCTGCCGTTACCGCAACCGATATCCAAAACTTTTTTGATTTTTAAAGATTTCAAGATATCTATATAGATGTCATAAAGTTTTTCATACTCCTCATAAAACCCTATCATCGGCTCTATTTTGGCATAAAGTTCAAGTGCATTCATCTATTTTGCTATCGCTATCGCCTCTATCTCAATCAACGCATTTTTCGGAAGAGTTCTGACTGCAACCGTACTTCTTGCCGGTTTGTGATCTTTGAAAAAATTTGCATAAACTTCATTTACAACCTCAAAATCAGCCATATGGGCTAAAAAAATGGTGGTTTTTATCACATGGTTTAGATCACTTCCGGCAGCCTTTAGAACATTTTGCAGATTTGTCAAAACCTGAACCGTCTGCTCTTCTATACCGCTTTCCAGAAATTCGCCGTGGGGGATCAAAGCAATCTGTCCCGAAGTATAGATCATCTCTCCTATCTTTACGGCTTGAGAGTAGGGACCTATCGCTTCTGGCGCTTTTTGTGTTGAAATATATTCCATAATCTGCCCTTTTATTAAAAATTGAATTTTCAAATTATAGCATATATGGAGTATAATATATTTAGAATTTCATGAAGGAGAGAGAAGATGCAAAAGATAAAAAAAGAGATTTTTGAAATGATAGAAAAGATAGATCATGCAGTTGTGGAGATAAGGCATGATCTTCACAGACATCCCGAACTTTCAGGTCATGAAGAGCATACAAAGTATCTTGTAAAAGGAATACTTGAAGCAAACGGCTATCAGATAAAAGAATCAGACAGACATTTTGGTCTCATAGCAGATCTCAAACCGCATAAAGAGGGAGAAAAAACAGTTGCATTAAGAGCCGATATGGACGCTCTTCCTATCGAAGAGAGGACAGGAAAACCCTATACCTCCCAGGTCAAAGGCGTTATGCACGCCTGTGGACACGACAGCCATACAGCCATTGCGCTTGGTACAGCAATGGCAATAGCCCCTTTTAGAGACAAGATAGAGGGAAATATCAGATTTATCTTTCAACCTTCCGAAGAGAGCAAGGAGGGAGGAAGTTTGCAAATGATAGAAGACAAAGCACTTGAGGGCGTAGAGATGATCTTTGCTCTTCACGCATACCCCTATCTAAAAACAGGTCAGATAGGCTACAAATACGGTGTAATGATGGCATCTGCAGATGTTTTTACGATAGAGATTTTCGGCAAATCGGCACATGGAGCAAGACCTCATGAGGGAGTAGATGCGATACTTGTTACTTCTATCATCGTAAATTCTTTAAATCATATCGTATCAAGAAGGATAGATCCTCTTCATCCGGCTGTTATTACCCTCGGAACAGTAGAGGGAGGAAGAGCGCCCAATATCATCTGTGATCATGTTATCCTGAAAGGAACCGTAAGAACTGTCAATGAAAAAATAAGAAAAGCCATACCTCTTATGATGGAAGAGTCGATAAAAGGCATCTGCAAATCGATGGGAGCCAAATATAATTTTGACTATATTTACGGACAGCCGGAACTGATAAATGATAAAGAAGCGGTGGATATCCTGGTAAATGAGGCAAAAAAAATCATAGGAGAGGAAAACTGTATAGATTTGATTGATCCTGTAATGGGAGGAGAGGATTTTTCAGAGTATCTGCAAACAGTCAAAGGAGCATTTTTCAGACTCGGTACCTGCAACAAAGATAAAAAAACCTGTGAATCCCAACACAACAGCCGCTTTGATGTTGATGACGAGGCTTTAAAAATCGGCATGAAAATAATGGCTTCTGCTGCTTTGGAAGCATTAAAGAAGGGATAAAAAATGAAAAAGAGCGTTATGATCAAAATACCAAGCCAAAGAGAATATTTTTCTATCGTAAATATGGCTATTGAGGATATCTCCTCAAAAATCGGTTTTTCAAAAAAAGAGCGAAAAAAGATTATAGAGGCGGTAAAAGAACTTGTAGAAAACTCCATCATACACGCATATAAAATGCAAGAAGGTCTGATAGAGATTGACATCACCTCTTTTGACAACGGTATCAGAGTGGATGTCAGAGACTGGGGAGAACCGATATCCCATATAAAACCAAGAGCCGTTCCTATCAATCTAAAAGAGGACAAAGGTTTTAACAGAATCTATAAACTGACAGACCAGTTTGACTATTTCAATCTCGGAAAAGAGGGAAAAAAATTTTCTATTATAAAATTTTTATCTCATCCTCACACAGGAGAAAAGTTAAAAGAGGAGAATAAAGAGCATCAAAAAAAGGATATAACAACAGGTGATGAAAATATAGTAATAAGAGAGTATAAAAAGGGGGACGAAGAGAGTATATCAAGACTGATTTACCGAAATTACGGATATACATATCTAAAAGATCTTTTCTATTATCCCAAAAAAATAGCTCAAAACGAAGGCAAAAAATTTTTCTCCATCGTCGCTCAGACAAACAGCAAAATTGTAGGTCATTTTGCACTTGTAAAATCTTATGATTCAAATATTGCCGAAGTCGGTATAGTTGTAGTTGATCCTCTGTACAAGGGAAGAGGCATTATGAACAAAATGTTTGATGCTTTGATAAAATGGGCTGAAAAATTGGAATTTGATGCGATTTTCGGAGAAGCGATTATGGTTCATATTTACAGCCAAAAAAGCAATCTCTCTCACGGATTTTGCGAAAGTGCTTTGGTTATGGGAAGAGTAAATGAAGATACAAGACTAAAAAACAATCCTCTCTCTTTTGTATCACAAAGGGGTTCTGTTTTGATAGGATACAGGATTTTCAAACCTATAGAAAAAAGAATCCATATTCCTAAAATCTATGAGGAGAAAATAAAATCTATTTACAAAAAATGTAAAAACATCTCATATAAACAGCTTGTATGCTCTCCAAAAAGAGACAAATATTCAAAATTCGCCTATTTTAATGATCCTCTCTCAAATACAGCGGTTTTGGTTATCGACAGGACAGGAGATCAGTTTGAGAAAAAATTCTCTCTTTTGTTGGATCATGCAAGAGCAAAACACAGCGATATGATTTATGCCGATATAAATATGGAAATGATCGAGTGTATAGACGAAATAGTGGATTTTTTAAACAGTAAAAAATTTTATTTCAGCGGAATACTCTTTTTGAAACATAAAAATCAGGACTATTTAAGACTACAATACAAACACAGTGATCATATAGGCAGAAAAAATATCGTATGCTATTCTGATTTTTGCAAAGAGCTTTTGGAATTTATCAAAGAGGATGAAAAAAGGGTAGTCAGACTGTAAATCATCATATAGTTAGAAATGGTGCGGATGAGAGGACTCGAACCTCCACACCTTGCGGCACCAGATCCTAAGTCTGGCGTGTCTACCAATTTCACCACATCCGCTAAAAAAATGGTACGCCCGTCAGGATTCGAACCTGAGACCTACGGCTTAGAAGGCCGTTGCTCTATCCAGCTGAGCTACGAGCGCATAATCAAAATCAAAGGCGTTAACAAGCACGCCCGATAGGAGTCGAACCTATAACCTACGGATCCGAAGTCCGTTGCTCTATCCAATTGAGCTACGGGCGCATCTTAAACTGTGGATCATGTAGGGTTTGAACCTACGGCCCACGGATTAAGAATCCGTTGCTCTACCAACTGAGCTAATGATCCATAGGAAAATAACTCAACGGCTCATATCAATGGGGTGAGTGATGGGAATCGAACCCACGACCCTCAGAGCCACAACCTGATGCTCTAACCAACTGAGCTACACCCACCGTCTTTTCAAAACCAAATTCAATTTTTAATGGTCGGGGTGAAAGGATTCGAACCTTCGACCCCCTGGTCCCAAACCAGGTGCGCTAACCAGGCTGCGCTACACCCCGAATAATTTAGTTTTGAGGTTGTGATTTTACATCAATTTCTCTCTTTTGTCAATAAAAAAAGAGAAAAATTTCTCTTTTTTTATTCATTTGGATTAAATTCTATCAATCCTTCCGTCGGAGAACTTGCCGTAGCAAAAGGTTTTTTGGAAATTCTTCCTGCAAGATAACTCATTCTCCCCGCAATCACGGCATGTTTCATCGCTTCTGCCATCATTACAGGATTTTTTGCCTGTGCTATGGCGGTATTTGTCAAAACGGCATCCGCTCCTATCTCCATAGCGATAGAGGCATCACTTGCGCATCCTATACCGGCATCAACGATAACAGGAACTTTAACCGCCTCTTTGATAAAAAGCACATTGTATCTGTTTTGTATCCCAAGACCGCTTCCTATCGGGGCTGCCAAAGGCATAACGGCTGCTGCTCCCGCACTCTCAAGCCTCTTTGCCATTATAGGATCATCATTTGTATAAGCCAAAACGGTAAAGCCCTCTTTTGCCAAAACTTCAGTGGCTTTTAGTGTTTCTATAACATCGGGATATAGAGTTTTTGCCGTATCTCCTATAACTTCCATCTTTATAATATCTATTCCGACAGCCTCTTTTACCATCCTAAAAAGCGTAATTGCGTCATCAGCAGTCGTACATCCTGCGGAATTTGGCAATATCTGCACATCAGAGTCTTTGAAATAGTCCATCAGATTTTCTTCATCGGGATTTGTTATATTTACTCTTCTTACCGCTACGGTTATCATCTGCGAACCACTTGCAAAAGTGGCATCTGCCGTTGTTCTGAAATCAGGATATTTCCCGCTTCCCACTATCAATCTGCTTGTAAACTCATACTTTCCTATTTTCAATATATCAGACATAATATCTCCTTTTATAAGTACTCAAACTTTATATCAGATTTTTTCTTTTTTTTATCTTATGGATTATAGAAAAATACTGATTATTAAATTTATTTAGTAAATTATCCGATTTAACACCGTGGAGGAAAATTAAAAAACCTAATTTTAAGGACTATAAATGTTTGGATTTATAATGTATCGCCTGAGAAGTATAAAACTAGGACTCATGTTTGCTATAATTCTTTTGGGAGTTATAGTATCTATAACATCTGTTTCCTATTACTATCTATATACTCAAAACAAAACGGCGTTGGAGGAGAAACTTTATTCAAAAGCAAAATCCATATTAAATTTTGCAGATGTATTGTTGGAAAGTAGAAATGAAAAATTTTTTTCCGGTCAGAGCAGTGAAATTCCCCAGCAGATTCAAAATGAAATTTTCGATAAATTCACTGATATTTCCAAAGGAGAAGTATTTTTTAAAGAGGCTTCCATAAACCCTACCAACCCAAAAAACAAAGCACTGCCGTTTGAGATAAACGAAATAGAATATTTCAAAAAAAATAGAAAAATAAAAGAGCATTCTACAAATATAGAATTTAATAATAAAAGTTATTTTATGGTATCCCGCCCTATAACAGCCGAAAAAGAATGCAAAATGTGCCATCCTTCATGGAAAGAGGGAGAAATAATCGCAATAGAAAATGTTAAGATAGATTTGAAAAATTTTTTAACGGATTTACAAAAATCTTTTTTAACAATAATAACCGGCTGGTCTTTTAACATTATCTTTGTTATGGCTGTAGTCTTACTCCTTTTTCATAAAGAGGTGGCTGCAAGACTGACAAAACTTACAAAAGCAATGAAAAGAATAGAAAATGGTAATTTTAAGATAGATGATATCATGAAAGAAGAGAGGGTCAATAAAAATAACAAAAACGAGATAGACAAACTTTTTTATTCTTTAAATGACATGTCTCATTCCATAAAACCGGTTATAGACCATGTTGTAGAACAGGCAAACAGTGTAGTTGATAAAAGCTCTTACGGCATATCCAAAATGAGTGAAAATTATCAAAGAGTAAATGAACAAAGCAAACAGTTAAAACAGATAAAAGAATTCACTGCCAAAGTATGGGAGAAAAACCGTACATTAAAAGAAGTACTCTCAAAAATGGGAGAAGAATCAAACAATACGATAAAAGACATCAAAAAAACAAGAACAATTCTGGAAAAAAACAATAAAGAGGCAAACAGTACCTATAAAGCTTTGGATGAAACAATAGAGGCTATAGATGAGTTGAAAAAACACTCCAAAAATATAGACCAAACGATAGATATCATAGGGAGTATAGCAGAAGAGACAAATCTTATCGCTTTGAATGCCGCCATTGAAGCAGCAAGAGCCGGTAAACACGGCAGAAGTTTTGCAGTCGTTGCCGATAAAGTCAGAGAACTTGCAGAAATATCCCAAACCAATGCAAACAATATCTCTCAAATTGTAGAAACAATGCAAAATAATATCCAGACTGTTACCAAAAATGCAAATGCGACAAGAGAGAGTTTTGAAACTTTTTTAAACAGCGGTAAAAATATCAATAAAAATTTTTCTGATACGGAAAAATTACTAAATGATACAATTATAACCATCAACCGTTTTGAAGATGAATTTAACTCTCAATCCACATATCTCCAAAATATCAGTTCAAAAATAGACTTAACTGATCAAAAAGGTAAAGTTATAGAAAAAAACAGTAAAAATATTAAGGATATTATGGAAAACATTAGTATAGAGAGTGAAAAACTTCAGACATTAAGCACAGGATTTGAAATACTTAAAAGATAGATTTACTCCTGTTTGGTGTGTAACTTTATTTACACACCAAACAACTAAAAATCTCTTAAAACTTTTAAAACGGCTTTTGGAAAAAGCTCATACTCTATGGAGTGTATTTTCATCTCAAACTCTTCCAGACTCATCTTTTCATCTTTTTTAAAACACTCCTGATCGATGATCTCTCCCCCGTCAAGCTCTTCACTGACAAGATGAACCGTAACACCGGCTACTTTCATATCAGACTCAAAGCTTTTCTCTATCGCTCCCGCTCCTCTAAAAAGCGGCAAAAGGGAGGGATGGATATTGACTGCTTTTATATTTTTTGTAAATATTGGAGTGAGAATACGCATAAAACCGGCTAAAATGCAAAGATCAACATCGAGTGAAAAAATCTTTTCAACAAGAGCTTTATCAAAACTCTCTCTGTTTTTATATTTTTTATGATCCAAGATAACGGTTTTTATACCGTATTTTTCAGCCCTTTTGATACCGTTTGCTTCGGGGTTGTTTGTAACGGCAGCCACAATCTCAACTTTTAGATCATCAAAACTTTTCAGATGCAGTTTTTTGATGAGATTTTCCAGATTTGTTCCCTCACCGCTGAATAAAACCGCTACCTTTTTTAAAGACATTTCAAACCCTCTATGATATCAAAAGGAGTCAAAGAGTAGTTGTTTTCAGCGTAACTTTTGGCACTCAAAGCATGAGCCAAAGAGCCGTTTATCGCCGCTTGAAGAGTGGAGTATCCCTGAACACTCAAAGAGCCTATCATCCCGCTTAAAACATCTCCGCTTCCCCCTTTGCTGAGGGCATTTGTACCGTGGGGATTGATAAAAATTTTTTCATTCTGCCCGATAAGCGTATTTGAACCTTTCAAAAGCAGTACAACATCTTTGAATTTGGAACAAAACTCTCTAACCAGTTCAAAACGCCTTTTTTGTATCTCATCAACACCCAAATCTGCAATACAAGTCAGTTTCAAAAGTGAAGAGAACTCCTTTGGATGAGGAGTCAGGATGATATTTCTCTTTTTTTGTAAAATCTCAACTATAAATTCGTGATAAAATATATCAGCATCTATAACAACCGGATGAGGATGATTTATCACAAAATCATGCAACAGTTCATCATCATACTGATATCCAAGTCCCATTCCGATACAGACTCCGTTACATCTTTTTGGCAAAGTGCTGCTGTGCATGATCTCATAAGGCACTTCCAAAGAGTCGTTACTGATGATCGTAACCAAACCCGCACCAAAAACAAAAGCCGCCTTTGAGGCTATGATCCCCGCTCCGTGCTTTCTGCCGCATACCACGCCAAGATGACCAAAATCTCCTTTGTGGGAACTTTTTTTCTCTCTGAGAGGAAGTTTCAGATCCGATTTTTCGAGCAAAAAAACATCGCTTTCATCTTCATAAAGCTTTGAACTCACTCCCAGATCGGCTATCTCTATCTCTCCTACTCTGTCTTTTGCAAAATCGCTAAAAAGAGCCTCTTTCAAAGCTCCCATTGTAACGGTGATATCGGCATTGAAAGCATTTTTTGAGATATTGCCGTTTATATCGATACCGGTTGGGATATCACAGGCTATCTTACAGGCATCAAGAGAATTTAACTCTTCTATGATTTTTACGCATTTTTCATCAAGCTCTCTGTTCATCCCCGATCCAAAAACAGCATCCACTACGATATCGGCATCTTCTACCTTATCCACCTCCTGTACTTCCACTTTTTTGGCTCTTTGGAGTTGAAGTTTTGCCATTTTTGATTTTGCCCCGTAAGGGAGTAAAAGTTTTACTTCGTAATCTTTCTGAAGCAGTCTTGCCAGAGTTATCCCATCAGCTCCGTTGTTACCGGGACCTGAAACTATCAAAACCTTTTTATCTTTGTCAAACCTCTCTACAACCCTCTTTATAGCCTCTGCCGCATGCTCCATCAACAGATCTTCACTCAGATCAAACTTTTCGTAACATTTTCTATCTAGTGTAGATACCTCTTTGAATACTCTTTTCATCTTCTCACCCTGTTTTTATTTGAGATAATAGCAAAATTTTTTTAAAAATCCTAAATGAGAAATTTACACTCCAAACTCATTTACTCCCTTATCCCACTACTAGTATAACATATAAGGGTATCTCTAAAAACCTATATAGCACATAATAAAGAATCTGATAAAAAAGTATTGACAAGGAAGAAATCAAACTATAAAAAATTGACAAGGGATAATATATTGGCTATAATTACTAAAAAAGAGGAGTTTTAGCCAATATGTTATCTTTTCTTCCAAAAACTCCAAATGAGCTCATGCAAGAGCTAAAACTGAAGTTCAAAAACAGAAGAAAATCTTTAAAACTCACACAACAAAATCTAGCTCTAAAATCAAATGTGAGCTTAGGTTCTGTCAAAAGATTTGAACAAAGCGGACAAATATCACTTGAATCACTACTGAAAATCGCCTTTATTTTGGAATGTTCGGGAGATTTTGAAAAGATATGCAACAAAGATGTGTACAACTTTAAAAGTATAGACGAGGTTATAAATGACAACTAAATTAAATGTCTGTTTTTATACAAAAAAACCTCAAAAACTCGGTACCCTTGCCATCAAAAATAATAAAATTTATTTTGAATACGATAAAAAATTTTTAAAAACAGGTATAGAAATATCACCTTACAAATTACCATTAAAATCCGAAGTTTTTCGTTGTGATGATGATACATTCGATGGTCTTTGGGGTGTATTTGCAGATAGTTTACCTGACGGGTGGGGCAGACTTTTGACAGACAGGGAATTTTTAAAAAGAGGAATTGCTCTAAAAGATGTATCACCGCTTGACAGATTGGCACTTGTCGGTAAAAACGGTATGGGAGCTTTGAGCTATGAACCAACAAAAGAATATAAAACTATTGTAGAAGATATTATTTTAGATGATTTGGCAAACGGTTCCAAAGAAATTTTAAAAGGCAGTAGTGAAGAGTTAATAGATGAACTTTTTATGTTAGGTGGTTCATCGGCAGGAGCAAGACCCAAAATTTTAGTACAAGTCAGTGATGATTTAAAAAGTATTGTTGATGCAAAAGAATCTTTGGATGATGGATTTTCTCACTGGATTATAAAATTTGCTTCAAGATATGACAGTGATGATATAGCTTCCATTGAATATACTTATAACCAAATGGCAAAATCAGCAGGATTAAAAACACCGAATTTCACACTGTTTAAAGGCAAAAAAACTCTATATTTCGGCACACAGAGGTTTGACAGGATAAAAAATAAAAGAGTTCATATGCACTCCGTTGCAGGACTCATTCATAGCGATTTTAGATATCCGATTTTGGATTATGACGACTTGTTAAAACTTACTTTGCATCTGACTAAAAGTTTTAAAGAGCAGGAAAAAATGTTCAAACTTGCCTGTTTCAATCTTTTTGCTCATAACAGAGATGACCATGCAAAAAACTTTTCATTTTTGATGAATGAAAAAGGTGAATGGAGATTATCACCGGTTTATGATTTGACTTTCTCTTACGGACCGGGAGGTGAACACAGCACTCTTTATCTTGGTGAAGGTAAAAATCCGACTATCAAACATCTTGAAGAGTTGGCAAAAAAATATCTTATAAAAAACTACAAAGTTATAATCGATAAAATAAAAGATACGGTTAATAGATGGAAAATTTTTGCAAAAGAAACCGGTGTCAGTAAAAATATGACAAATCTAATTGATAAAAGTATTCAAAATACAATAAAAGATTGAAAATATTTGTAGATAAAAAAGAGATTTTTTCTATTTTTAAGACAACGATATAAATATCAAACAAAAATCAAATTATTTCTTAATTTCAATCATACTTTCTCATTTACTCCCTCATCCTGTAACTTAAAGCCTCCAAGATATCTTTTTTCTCTATAGCTTCTCTTTCATCAAGATCAGCTATTGTTCTTGATACTTTTAAAACTTTATTGATTCCCCGTCTGCTTAAAGCAAATCTTTTAACCGCCTGTAAGAGGATCTTTTCGCTTTCATTTGAGATTTTGCACTGTTTTACTATCTCTTCGTCGCTCAGTTTGCCGTTAAACTCTTTTTGCTCTCTTCTTTTTTGCATCAAGAAGGCTTTTTTAACCCTCTCAAACATCTCTTTGGAAGAGATTGTCGCTTTGTCATCCTCTTTTAACTCCTCCATCTGCACAAAGATATCTATCCTGTCAAGAAGAGGTGAAGAGAGTCTGTTTTTGTATCTTTTGATCTCAAGTTCACTGCATCTGCACTCTTTTGAGGAGCTTAGAAGATTGCCGCAGGGGCAGGGATTCATCGCCGCTATAAAAAGAAATTTTGTCTGATACTCCACTTTTGAATTGACTCTTGAGATGAGAACTTTGTGATCTTCCAAAGGCTCTCTCAAACTCTCCAAAAGCGCTTTTGGAAAATGTGGAAATTCGTCAAAAAAGAGTATGCCGTTATTTGCCAAAGCCACCTCTCCTATCTTTGCGCTTCTTGCTCCGCCTCCGAAAACACTTGCTCTTGAAGAGCTGTGATGAGGAGATCTGAAGTTTCTTATCGGTTTGAAACTTATCTCTTTTTGATCGATGGAGGAGAGTTTCGCATTTTCCAAAATCTCTTCCAAAGAGAGTGGAGGGAGGATATATCTAAGCCTTTTGGCACACATACTTTTGCCACATCCCGGACTTCCTTCCAAAAGTATGTTGTGCATTCCGGCTGCTGCTATCAAAGAGGCTCTTTTTGCTATCTCCTGACCTTTTACATCTTTGAAATCAAGAGGAAATTCATCAAGAAAATAGTATCTTTTATCCTGATCTTTTATATAGTCAAAATCAAAATCTTTTGTCTGAACTTTTTTTTGCAAAGAGGGATCGGTAAAAAACGCTATCGCCTCCTCAAGAGTATCCACCGCATAAACCTCTATACCGATGATTTTCGATATCTTCTCTATACTCTCTTTTGGAACAAGCACCTTTTTTATCTCTCTGTTTTTTGCCAGAGAGAGGATAAGAGCGAACAAAGAAGAGGTGTCTTTTACTTTTCCGTCAAGTCCCAACTCTCCAAAAACAAAAAATTCATCAAAATTTATATCATCTTCCTGCTGGAGAGCTATCAAAAGGGAGATAGGCAGATCAAAATGGCTTCCCTCTTTTTTCAGATCGGAAGGAGAGAGGTTGATGGTTATTTTTAAAGGTGCAAATGAGTATCCGATGGAACTAAGAGCCGATTTTATCCTCTCTTTTGATTCCTGAATGGATGTCTGGGCAAGACCTACGATGGAAAATCCGGGCAGACCTCTGACAAACGCCGCCTCAACATCTACGATTTTAGCTTCTATCGCCTCCAAAGTGGCACAATGAAGCTTTTTCAACTACTTTTTCCTCTTGTTTCTCTTTTTCCACTCTTTTTCAAATTTTTTTCTTTTCAAAAAAGACAGCTTCTCAATAAAAAGATGACCTTTTAGGTGATCTGTCTCATGCTGAAAAGCAATCGCCATCAGATCATCATACTCTTTTTCTATTTTATTGCCAAATCTGTCAAAATACTCTACTTTTATCCATTTGGAGCGTTCCACATCATCATAATATTCAGGGACACTGAGACAGCCTTCGGTATAGGTTGTTATCCCCTCCTGCAAAAGGATTTTGGGATTGATAACTTCTATGAGATCATCTTTTGACTGGTTTCCCTCTTCGTCTGAGAGATTTATGATAAGAGCATTCAGGGGTACGGCTATCTGGATTGCAGCCAAACCGATCCCCTTTTTTTCTATCATCGTCTCATACATGTCATCCAAAAGAGTGTGAAGCTCTTTATCAAATCTCTCCACATCTTTTGATTTTTTTTTCAATATTTTATCAGGATAGGTAACAATTTCTCTTATCAACTCTTTTCCTATTTAAAACTTTTTTCCAGTACTTTATCTACCAAACCGTATGCCGCCGCCTCTTTGGCACTCATAAAAAAGTCTCTTTCTGTATCTTTTGCTATCTTTTTGATACTCTGAGAGGTATTTTCCGCAAGTATCTCATTGATGATATGTTTTAGTCTCAATATCTCTTTTGCCTGTATTTCGATATCGGTTGCCTGACCCTGTGCGCCTCCCAAAGGCTGATGGATCATTATTCTTGAGTTTGGAAGAGCATATCTTTTGCCTTTCTCACCGCAACTTAACAAAAAAGCCCCCATAGAGGCAGCCTGACCTATACAGATAGTGCTGACTTGAGGTTTTATATAATTCATCGTATCATATATGCTAAATCCGCTGGTGATAACTCCCCCCGGAGAGTTGATATAAAGATAGATATCTTTATCGGGATCTTCAGCTTCCAAAAAGAGAAGCTGTGCGACTATCGTTGAAGCTACCGCATCATTGATTTCGCCGCTTAACATGATAATTCTGTCTTTTAGAAGTCGTGAATAGATATCATAACTTCTCTCTCCCCGTCCTGTTTTTTCTACGACGATAGGAACATAACTCATTAACTCTCTTCTCCTTTACTCTCTTTGAGTTTATTATCGAACAGTTTTGAGAAAAGTTTATCCTCTACCATTGCCATTTTAAGAGCTGGTAGCAGATTTTGTTTTTTGTAATAATCAAGAAGTTCCTGAGGATTTTTTCCTGTTTGCAAAGCCTCAAAATAGATGGTTTGTGAGAGTTCTTGATCATTTACAGTTACATTTTCTATTTTTGCAAGTTCATCTACTATAAAAGTAAGTTTTACACTGTTACTTGCATCTTTTTTAAGCTCTTCTCTTTTTTGTTTTACTTTTTCAACATCTTCTTGATACTCTTTTTGTTCCTCTTCACTCATTGTGGCATAAGCGTTTCTAAATGCCATATCTATCTCTTGCTCTACGATATTTTTGGGAAGGTCAAAAGAGATATTCTCTATAAATTTCTCCACAAGCGCCGGTTTTAGCTCTTCATTGTAAAGTTTTCCCATCTTCTCGGAAACAAGCTGATCTTTTACTCTCTCTTTCAATGTATCAACCGTCGGATTCTCGGCTCCCATAAGAAGTTTTTTCAAAGTCTCTTCGTCTATATTGTCCAAAGAAGGGATATCTTTTTGTTGAATCTCATGAAGAGTTACTTTAAAAGTTGTCTCTTTTCCTGCAAGATTTTTGGAACCGTAATTTTCGGGAAAAGTAACTTTTATCTCTCTTGTCTCTCCCGCTTTCATACCTGTAAGCTGTTCTTCAAAACCCGGAATAAAACTTCCGCTTCCTATCTCCAAAAGATGTCCTTCCGCTTTTCCGCCTTCAAAAGGCTCTCCGTCAAGAAATCCTTCAAAATCTATCAAAGCAAAATCGCCGTTTTGAAGTTCTCTCTCCTCTTCCACCTTTTTCAAAGGAGCAGATGTTTTTAACATCTGGTTGATTCTCTCGTTTATCTCCTCTTCACTTACTTGCGGCTCTTCAAAATCAGAGATCAACTCTTTGTAGTTTCCAAGTTCGATTTTGGGTCTGTAAGAGATTGTCATCTCTACTTCGATACCGTTTTCTCCCTCTTCAAATTTATCAAAAAAAGGCTCACCTATAACACTTTCTCTCTCAATTTCCAAATCTCTAAGAGCTTTGTCAAAGAAATCCTGAATACTTTGTGATTTTGCATCCTGGGCAATTTTATCTTTGTATCTGTTTTTTATGATTTGTGGGGGAACTTTTCCCTTTCTAAAACCCGGAATATCAGCACTTTTTGCTATCTCTTTGGATATTTGATCCTCTTGTTTTGCCAAAATCTCTTTTGGAATAGTACCTTTTGCCGACGCATTTGCTCCGTCAATTTTTTCTACATTAACTTGCATATATACTTGTCCTTTTTAAATAGTTGTTTATAAAATAAAAGAGATGAATATACCAAAAATTTGCTTAAAGAGTTCAAAATGTTGATCTCGGATTTGCTTTTAACTCTTCCAAAGGTGTAAAAACCGCCTTTTCATAGGCTTCACAGGCATATCTTCCTATCATAGCGGCATTATCGGAACAGTACCGCAACTTTGCCGTATGCATTGTTATATCAAACTCTCTGCAAAGATTTTGAAACTTCTCTCTTACATACAGATTTGCACTTGCACCTCCCACCAGTGCAAAGTCTTTTATATTTTTTTGTCTGAAATACTTTTTACACTTCTGTAAAAGATGGGCGGTTGCCGTCTTTTGAAAAGAGGCACAAACATCTGCAATATCTTTTTTGGAATTTCTGTCAATTTTCTCTATCTGCAATCTTACCTGATTTTTTATACCCGAATAGCTAAAGGCAAGTTTTGGAGAGTTGGAGAGAGGTATCGTAAAAGCAAACCGGTTTTCATCTCCCTCTCTTGCCAATTTTTCCACTATCGGTCCTCCGGGATACTCCAAAGAGAGCATTTTTGCCACTTTGTCAAAACTCTCTCCGAAACTGTCATCCAAAGATGAAGCGATAACCTTTATATCATGAAATGAGTCGGCTTCTATGATAGCCGTATGTCCTCCGGAGATCAAAAGTATCGTTTGAGGAAAAAGGACTTCTTTTTCTATAAACAGAGAATAGATATGTCCTTTTAGATGATTGACCGCTATCAAAGGAAGTTTCAAAGAGATACCAAGAGCCTTTGCCATAGTAACTCCCTCCATCAGCGTTACCGAAAGACCGGGTTCATTTGTAACCGCTATCGCCTTTAAATCATCAAAATAGGCTTTCGCATCTTCCAAAATTTTGGGAAGTGTTACGGCATGAAGTCTTGCAGCAAGTTCGGGAACCACACCACCGTATTTTGAGTGTTCCAACTCTTGAGATATTTTTTTGTGAAACAGAAGCTTTTTTGTCTCTATATCGGTTACGGCTATGGAACTGTCATCACAACTGCTCTCTATACTTAAAATCATATTCCACTCTTTTAAAATAAATATAAAAAAATAATATTATATTATCGATATAATAAAAGCATCACCTTGAAAATGTTTAATATAATGCTTTTATTTATGGTGATCATATACAATTAAAGCTCAAAACATGCTTTAAAAAAATATTTTTTTTCCGATACTACAATAAGCTGACAAAAAGGGAAAAACTTTTTATTAGCTTAAAAAATTTTTTTCATACTGCAAATAGGTAAAATATTCAACTTATATAGAGTATGATTTTATCATTAATTTTTATAAAGTAAGTTTTACTTTACTTGAAGGAGGTATATATGACCGTTGAAGAGTTGGAACTTTTAGGAATGCTTAGCGAAATAGATCTTGATAATTTAGATGATGATGTTTTGGCTAGTCTATTAGAGGATGCTTTGGAGATTACAGAAGGAGATCCTTATGAGGCTATAACATTTATAACAGAAAACAGCGATATTCCTTATACGGAACTGGAAAGAGTTTTTAATACTTTCCTAAGCTGATTCTAACGGCGGATCCCTTCCGCCTCTTAAAAAAAACAATATTTCAACAAATTTCAAAAATACTCTTGACAACATGAAATTTTTTGAGTATAATTTCGACTCAATTTTGAAACATTCCGGATTAGCTCAGCGGTAGAGTAGGTGGCTGTTAACCACTTGGTCGCAGGTTCGAATCCTGCATCCGGAGCCACATTTTATAAATTCCTTCAAAAATTTCGATATAATTTTCTTCAACAACATTATCCTGATCAATTTTTTGGAGTATCGGTAAAAATTTATGACTACCACAAAACCTATAAAAAAATTCAACCTTCTTCTATTAAAATCTTCATATATTGATAAAAATATCCTAAAAGAGTTTCTAAAACCATTTTTCTCAAAAATAGTATCTGTTGATATAGATATAAATTTCATAAAAATATTTAAAAGTGAAAACTTTGATATTATTTTAAGCGGTTCTGATCGTTTAGATGATATAGAAAAACTAAAAGAGATAAATCCCAATATCGAAATTATTATAATAGGTTCAAAAAACAGTGATGAACTTTTAAAAGCTGTCAATATAAATGTTTATAAATACCTCACTTTACCTCTAAATCTGAATGATTTAAAAACATCTCTTCAAAAACTGGAAACCAAAATTTTTCTGCAAAAAGCAAAAGAGTACAATACTTTTTTGCTGCATCAGTACAAAGCTGCCATAGACAGCAGTAATATCGTTTCAAAAACAGATATAAACGGAATTATCACCTATGCCAATAACGAATTTTGTAAAATCTCAAAATACCAAAGAGAAAATCTGATCGGTCAAAACCACAATATCGTAAGACATCCCGATGTTCCAAAAGAGACTTTTGAAAAATTCTGGAAAGTAATTTTAAGTAAGCAGATTTGGAAAGGAACTGTAAAAAACAGAGCAAAAGACGGAGAGACATTTTATCTAAATACGACCGTTATCCCGATACTGGATTCAAGATCGGAAATTGTGGAATTTGTCGCAATAAGATATGATGTAACAAAAAATATCAAACTTCAAGAAAGATTGAAGAAAAAAGAGGAAGAGTTAAAAAGACTGAATATAAATCTTGAAAAAAAGGTACAGGAGCAGACAAAAAAACTAAGAGAATTAAATATCAACCTTGAAAAAAAGATAAAAGAAGAGGTCAAAAAAAACAGAGAAAAAGACAGGCTGATGTTCCAACAAGCCCGTTTGGCATCTTTGGGAGAGATGTTGGGAAACATTGCACATCAGTGGAGGCAACCTCTGATGGAACTCGGTCTTTTGATCTATCAAATAAAAAAGAGTTTCAAAGCCGATAATCTGGATGATATGAAAATGCAAAAACTCTATGAAAAAAGCAATTTTATCATAGAGAGAATGTCTCAGACAATTATTGATTTTCAAAATTTCTTCAAACCGGATAAAAAGTATGAATATTTCAGTATCAAAGAGGCACTGAATTACTCTTTGGCAATCGTAAAAGGAAGTTTAAAAAGAGAAAACATATCTATAAAGATAAAGAGCAAAAGTGATATAATAGTCAAAGGTTTTCAAAATGAGTTTTCACAGGTAATAGTCAATATCATCAACAATGCAAAAGATGCTTTAATAAAAAAAATGAAATGCAAAAGAAAGATAGAGATCGAAATCCAAAAAGAGGAGAGCTGTTTTTTGTTTGGAGAAACAAGAAGCGACAAAACAGCTGTTATCACAATCAAAGATAACGGAGGCGGAATAGATAACAAAATCATAGACAAGATATTTGAACCCTATTTTACTACAAAACACAGTTCCCAGGGAACCGGTCTTGGACTTTATATGTCCAAAATGATTATAGAACAGAGTATGAAAGGACTTTTAGAGGCGAAAAATTTAGAAGATGGAGCTTTATTTACCATCAAACTACCTATAATAGAAAAGGGAGATGATGAAGTGCAAAGAGTTGCTTAAAACACTGAATATCCTTTATGCAGAAGATGAAGAGGGGATTAGAGAGACTCTCAAAGATGTTTTGGAAGATGAATTTAACAGATTCGATACGGCAAAAAACGGAAAAGAGGCATTGGATATCTTTCAAAAAAAGAGTTTTGATATAGTTATTACAGATATTGAAATGCCTGTAATAAACGGTATGGAATTTGCAAAAGAGATAAAAAATATCTCCCCCAATACCCCCGTTTTACTACTGACGGCTTACAGTGAAAAAAAGACTCTTTTTGAAGCGATAGATATAGGAGTAAACAAATATCTCGTAAAACCTTTTACCCCCGAAAAACTTTTAGAGACTATATGTGAAATAGCAAAAAAATTTGGCTCTTTTAAGATAGAACTCGACGGTGATTTTTATTATGACAAAAACAAAAGAGCAATTTTCAGTAAAAACGGAGTTCTTATCAATTTAACAAAAAAAGAGTTGGCTTTTTTAGAGCTTCTCATAAAGAACAGAAACAGAGCAGTCAGAATAGAAGAGATAAAAAATATGATATGGGAAGAGGGAACATTTACTCCCACAGCATTGAGAACACTTGTCAAAAGGGTAAGACAAAAAACTTCAAAAGAAATTATCAAAAATTTTCCCGCATTGGGTTACGGTATATTTTAAATTACACAATTATTACACAATTTTTTTTTACAATTACCCCGTCATTTCAATACAAACAAGGAGAAATTATGACAAAGAAAATTATATCATCACTTTTGGCAGTTGCATTTTTAAGCGCTACTGCATTTGCTTCAGAAGCAGCGGCTGAGATGAAAAAAGAGGCTGTAGAGGCTGTCAAGCAGGAAGTTGCAAAAAAAGTTGAAGAGACAAAAGCTGACGCCAATAAAACAGTTCAAGAAAAAGCTGAAAAAATTCTAAAAGACAAATAAAAAAATACAATCCCTTCTCAAACATAATTACCGTCGTTTTCAAACGGCGGTAAATCATCTTTCAAAATTATCTGCCATTTTCATATAAAAAATCGTTTTTTAACATAAAATCATACAGGAAAATTTTTTTCTTCTGTAATTTATTACTGTTTAAGCTATATTAGAATATAATTTTCTTAGGAAAAATATTTTCTGATAAAAAAAGGAGGCTGTAATGGCAAAAAGAGGAAATTCTATTATCAAAGGAATAGAGATACAGGAGGTTACAAAGCTTTTAAACAGAGCTTATGCAGATGAGTGGCTTGCATATTATCAATATTATATAGAGAGCAAAGTGGTAAAAGGGTTGATGAAAGATGCGGCTATTGCAGAGCTTGATCAACATGCCGCCGATGAATTGCGTCATGCCACAATGGTTGCAGACAGAATCCTGCAACTTGGAGGAACTCCTCTTCTTAGTCCAAAAGAGTGGATGAGTCATAGCAACTGCGGATATGAAGAGCCAAAAGATTTTGATGTTGCACAAATTTTGGAAGATGCGATAAAAGGCGAACAGTGTGCAATAACAGTTTACAGTGAAATTGCCGATTTAACAAGAAACAAGGATATCGTTACCTACGATATGGTCAGTCGGATTTTGGCGGATGAGGTGGAGCATGAAGAGGATCTTCAGGCACTTTACGATGATATAACGGAATTTTTAGAAAGTATAAAAGGAAACATAAAGTGAGACAGTACGAAACATACAGATGTAATATTTGCAAAAATGAGGTAGAGGTACAAAAAGTAGGGGGCGGAACACTTGTCTGCTGTGGTGAAGAGATGGAGTGTATAACAGAAAATCTGACGGCTGTAAATTTGATGAAAGCTTTTGCAGGAGAGAGTCAGGCTAGAAACAAATATGAATTTTTTGCCGAAATCGCACAAAAAGAGGGCTATCACAAAATAGCAAGATTTTTTCAGGAAGCTGCAGACAATGAAAAATATCATGCAATGGCAGAATATAAAGCATATAACAGACTAATCAACGATATGGATCTTGATACAACGGCAAAAAATCTAAAATATGCGGCTGACGGAGAGAGATACGAGCATGAAGAGATGTATCCAAATTTCGCACAAATCGCAAAAGAAGAGGGTTTTAAAGAGATAGCAAGACTCTTTGGAGCTATCGGAAAGGTTGAAGTAGAACATGAAAAAGAGTATCTTGAACTCATAACAGCATTGGAAAATGAGGGATTTTTCAACTCCGATGAAGAAGAAGAGTGGGTATGCGAAATATGCGGACATATTCACAGAGGCAAAAAAGCGCCAAACAAATGTCCTTTGTGCAAAGCTGACAAAGAGTATTTCAAAAAACGGTGCGATGATGTAACTGTCGGCTAAATATGGTGATTTCCTATATCGCCTGGACTCTATGCCCGGGCGATTAGGTCAAAGAGACACAACTAAAATCTGCTTTTAAGTCCTAAAAAATAATAAAAGTGTAAAATAAAAAAATGACACTAAAAATATTTCACAACGCAAATCTTATTCAAAACGAATACCAAAGATATATCTCTTCAAACGGTTTTATCGATAAGATGATCTCTTTTGAGGATTTTAAACAGCGCTCTTTGCTGATAGATGACAAAATATTTCCGGATCCGGATACAAGAGTTCTTCTTCTAAGAGAGGCTGCCGATTTTGAGGGGTTTGAAAAGTTAAAATTCAAACTTGATTTTATCTCTTTTTTGGAAAGCAGCTCTTATATTTTCAGTTTCCTTCAAGAGTGCGCAGATGAATTTGTTGATCTGAAAAAGCTGAAAAGTTCCGATCCCTATGCCGAATTTGAAGAGCGGATAGATATCTTGAGAGAGCTTAAAAAAAGATATAAAAAGCTTTTGGATAAAAAAGGTTACGGAGACGGAATTTTTACTCCCAAAGAGTACAGACTAAATCTCTCTTTTATCAAATCATTTCAAAAAATAATCTTTTATCAGGAAGATTACATAAGCTCTTTTGAGTTGAAACTTCTCGATGAGGCAAGTAAAACGGTATCTGTTTTTATAAAGATAAAGATTGATGATTTCAACTCTAAAGTAGCTTCAAAATATGAGGGTTTGGGCATCTTTTTGGAAAAAGGATATGAATATGAGATCAACCTCTCATCCAAAAAGATTCTAAAAAAAACGCCTCTGGAGAAAAAACCAAAAGAGTATGAAGTTTTTGAAGCCTCCAATGCTCTTACGCAAATCGCCTATATGAAAAAAAAGGTTTATGATTTTATCAAAAGCTCTATAAAACCGGAAAATATCGTCGTGATCTCAAACAGTGAGGATTTTTTCAAACTGCTTCATCTTTTTGATGAGGAGAAAAATTTTTACTTCATCAACAATTTCACTTTTGAAAATTCCCAAATATATAAAAAACTCCAAAGCGTATATGACTATTTTAGCCAAAAAAATTTTGAAAGTCTGCACAGAATTACCAGACTCGGTTATCAGGAAGAGAAAATCAAGAATAGTTTTGAAGCCGTCTGGGAGAAAAAGATCCCAAAAGAGAGTCTGAAAAACCTTTTTGAGGAGTTTAAAAGTTCTGATCAAAAAGAGAATCTGATCTATGAGGAAGAGCTTTATAAATTTTTGAGATTGTCAAATTATCTTTCAAACTACCCTTTCAATAAAATCTTTCATCTTTTTATACAACGGCTTAAAAAAAGAAAAACAGATGATCAAAGAGGCGGCAAAATAGCTGTTATGAAACTTTTAGATGCAAAAGGTTTGAGTTTTGAGGGAGTAATCGCAGTTGATTTCAATGAGGGAAAAACTTTTACAACACCTTCAAACGACTTTTTCCTATCAAGCTCTCTTAGGCACAAAGTCGGACTTCTCTCGTCAAAAGATATCCAAAACATACAAAAATCCCAATATCTTCGTCTTTTTCAAAATGCAAAACAAAGTGCCGTAAGCTATATAAAAAGCGATCTTCACAGACCTTCAAAATTTTTGTATGAACTTACAGACATCAAAAAAAACGAGATGGATGAAGATAAACTCAATGAAATCCTTTTTAACTCAACTCCCCAAAAAGAGAGATTTTTGCTTCATGATCTAAAGATTGAGTATGATTTCAGAAATACGGTTTTATCTCCTACAAAACTAAAAACATTTTTGGACTGTAAAAGAAAATATTATCTAAAATATATAAGAGCTTTAGAGGATTTTCAGATTCCAAAAGATGAGATGGACGAGAGAGAGATCGGGATAATTTTACACAAAGCACTGAACAGACTCTATAAAAAAGAGATATTTTTTGATGAAAAAAAACTGCTGAAAAATCTCAAAGAGATCGTTTATGAAGAGACAGAGGATAAAGGATTGTTAAAACTCTCCGCCGATATCTGGCTTTCCAAAATGGAAAGTTTTGCAAAAAAGGAGGTTGAGAGATTTAAAGAGGGATTTAGAATAAAATTTTTGGAGGAGGAATTTAAAATTATTTATAACGGTTTTAAATTTCGGGGTAAAATTGACAGAGTCGATGAAAAGGAGGGAAAACTTTTTATCATTGATTACAAAAGCGGAAAAATACCAAAAAGCACCAAAAACTCACTTCCAAAAACAACCGACTTTCAACTTCCAATCTATTATCGCCTTTTGGAAAACAAGGCAGAGATAGAAAAGCTTTTTTACTGCGATCTAAACAGCGGCGAGTGGATAGAAGATCCCTTTTTTGATGAAAAACTGGCTCTTTTTGATCAAAAACTGCAAAATCTCAAAGAGAGAGAGATAAATTTTACAAAAACGGAAGATTTCTCAAAATGCAGATACTGCCCCTATATCATTCTCTGTAACAGAGAGTAGCCATCAGCATATTTTGGCAACCCGTCCCACCTCACCGCTTTGCAATCTGACCTTGTTTTACCGTCCATTTTGTTTCTCTTCATAATTTAACGCTTTTTTTGCAAAATCAATATTATAAAAAAATATTGTCTTAAACATATCCGATACTTTCGTATTTTCACCCTCTATCACATCAAAAACCGCAAAAGAAAATCCCTCTCCCTCTTTTTGGTTTTTTGGCATTGCAGTAAATTTCAAAGGCTTTAAAGCTCTCATCATATTTGAGGTTGTTTTGTGCTTTCGAGGTGCCAAAGAGGCAAGGATACTGCCGTTTTTTTCCTCATTTTTCATTCCCTCAAACAGGAGTGTAAGCGTATCTTTGTAAACAGGTTTGTTCCAGCTCATTCTACCCATTGTCCACCTAAAAGCCATACTTTTGTTTAAAAGAGGATGTTTTGTCTCTTTTTTGATATCTTCTATCATTTTAAGAAAAAAGTTTTTGCCTCCGACACTCATTGCAGCTTTGAGTATCATCTGGTGAAGTTTCTCTTTTTTATCCGTTTCCAGCTCATTAAAATTCATATTTTATACTTTCAAAATTTTACTTAGTATATCCAAAAATCAGGATAATTTATACTTTACCTCTCAAAGTCCACCACTTTCGTTTCAATGGAACTCTTTTTTATAAATTCTACGATAGGCAGATGTTTGGGGTGTGTGGAGTAGGTTTTTAAATCATCCCTGCTTTTAAAGTCAGTAATCAAAGCCAGATCATACGCTCTTGGCGACTGGCTGAAATTTACTCCCACTTCCAGATCTGCCAAAACTTCCACTTTGCCTTTCATCCCCAAAAGCATATCTTTAAGCTCTTTGATTTTTTCAGAAGAGTTGTCCGGCAGTTTAAAAAATACTATATGTCTTACCATTTTGAAATCCTTTTTGCATTTTCATAATCTTTTTGATAGTTTAGATTTGCAAAACTCATCTCTTTGTCAAAACAGACATATTCTGTTTTTGACTCCTCTAAAAGAGTTTGCAGTCTGTGTTTTTTGTTTTTTAAAAACTCTTTGGCTTTTAGGAGAATATTTTTTGAATAGATGGCACAAAGAGGGTGAATTTTGCCTCCCTGCTTTGCAACAACGGCATCAAAACCCTTATCGATATTTTCATAAAGCCTGTAAAAATCATCCATTCCAAAAAATGGAGAATCCACACTCAAAACAAAGATATGATTGTGTTTTAACTGTTCAAACACAGATACAAGAGCGATAAGAGGGGAGTGATCTTTGAAATCTTTTATATCTTCTATAAAATTTCCCTCAAAATCAAACTTGTTTTTATCTTTGCAACTGATAAACACATTCTCAAAGCAGGGTTTGAACCTCATCATCTGATAGAGAGTCAGACTCTCAAATCCTCCAAAAGGAAGAAGGGACTTATCCCTCCCCATCCTTTTGCTTTTTCCTCCCGCAAAGATAACGCAGGGGATAGTTTTTATCATCTACAAATCTCTTGGATCGGCTATCTTGCCTTTTACGGCACTTGCCGCCGCTACGGCACTGTTTGCAAGATATATTTCACTGCTTCTAGCACCCATTCTTCCCACAAAATTTCTGTTTGTGGTCGAGATACATCTCTCATCATCTCCCAAAATTCCCATATAACCGCCAAGACAGGCTCCGCAGGTAGGATTGCTCACAACTGCCCCTGCATCGATAAAGATATCGACAAGCCCCTCTTTTTCAGCCTGTTTTAGGATCTTTTGGGTGGCAGGAGTTACGATCATTCTGGTCTTTTTTGCAACTCTTTTACCTTTTAGTATCTTAGCGGCAATCCTTAGATCCTCAAGTCTGCCGTTGGTGCAGCTTCCTATAAAAACCTGATCAACTGCCAGATCATCTTTTACAGCCCTGCTTAGAGGTTTACCGTTTGAGGGAAGATGCGGATATGCGATAACCGGCTCAAGAGAGGAGACATCAACCTCGATAGTCTGCACATAGTCGGCATCTTCGTCCGAATAGTGATATTTTGTCTCTCTTGAGAGATTTTTATCTTTTAAAAACTCTTTTGTTATCTCATCAACAGCAACAATACCGTTTTTGGCACCCGCTTCTATCGCCATATTGCAAAGGCTGAATCTGTCATCCATCGAAAGATATTTTATCGTATCCCCCGTAAACTCCAAAGTTTTATACAGCGCTCCGTCAACGCCTATCATCCTGATAATCTCTAGTATCAGATCTTTTCCGTAAACAAACTCTTTTGGCTTCCCTTTGAAAACAACCCTGATAGCTTCGGGTACTTTAAACCAGTTACTGCCCGTTATCATTGCAAATGCCAAATCGGTTGAACCCATTCCGGTAGCAAATGCCCCAAGCGCTCCGTGGGTACAGGTATGAGAATCAGCTCCGATGATAACATCACCGGGAACGATAAGCCCTTTTTCAGGCAAAAGAGCATGTTCTATCCCCATATCTTTCTCATCAAAAAAGTGTTTTAGGTTATGTTCATAAGCAAACTCTCTGCTTATTTTCGCCTGATTTGCACTTGCGATATCTTTTGCAGGGATAAAATGATCCAATACGATTGAAAAATTATCCGGTTTTGCAAGTTTTTTGGCTCCGCTCTCTCTAAACGCCCTTATCGAAATCGGCGTAGTAATATCGTTTCCTATGATCATATCAATATCACATCTGATAATCTCTCCGGCTTTTACATCTCTTTTTACATGTTCGCTAAAGATTTTTTCAGTAATTGTCTGTCCCATTGAACCGCCTTTAGTTTTTGCAAGATTGTATCAAAAATAGTTTTAAAATGTTATAATCTTAAGAGCATTGAAGATGCCCTTAATATAAATTCAGGAATTGAAAATATAAAATTATGCAAAAACAGTTACTTTTCTCTTTTTTAGGTTTTATCGCTCTTCTTTTGTGGCAAAAGCTATATGAGTATAGCTGTATATCTCTGTTTTTCCCTCTTTTTGCAGGAATCGTGATCTTCAAAAGCACTTATGAGTTTGTTGTTGCAAAAAGAATCTGTCTGGCAAAATGCTATTTTGAAAAAAACTCTCTTTTTTATCTCTTTTTTACCAAAAAAGTCTTTCTTTTTGTTTTTTCGCTCTTTAGCGGTATCATCCTCTCTCTTTCACTTTTTGCGGCTCTTGTGAATTTCAATACAACAGATTTTATACTCTTTGGAGGAGATGTTTTTGTGCTTGTTTTTTTGTATAACTTTCTTTTAAAAAAGAGAGTATTAAACAAAAATATCAAATATCCAATCACAAAAAATATAACCTCATGGATAAATGCAACCATCATAACTTTTATACTTCTTATAATCGCTCTTTATCAAACTCCCCCCGATTATATACAAAACGATCTGTTTGAAACGATACAACTCCACTCCAAAGAGAGTTTTTCACAATGCAAATATATCAATCCGTTCATAGTTTTGATCAAAGAGGCGGAGGCTTTTAAGTGGTGGATTATGCTAAAATTATCTGTTTTGGATATAAATCACTACCTGAAAATTTTTATCTGGCTCTTTTTTTTGATAGGAAATTATCTCTTTGTTTTTGCTTTTGGCAGATATATTTTGGAAATCGGAGATTTTGAAAGGGTGGAAATATAAAATGAAAAAGTATATCCTGTTTTTTATCATCTTTTTGTTTGCTTTAAACTCCTTTGCTTCAAATATGTGGTTGAATGAAAAAAATATCAAAAAAATGATAGGAAATATGCTGATAGTCGGATTTTATGCCACATCTGTCAACAAGGAGAGCAAAATCATCAAAAATATCAACAAATACCACATCTGCGGAGTTATACTCTTTGACAAAGATCCCAAAAACAGAAAAAGAGCCAAAAATATACAAAACCCTTTTCAGCTAAAAAGATTGACATATCAACTGCAATCTCTTACAAAACATCATATTTTGATAGCTGTGGATGAAGAGGGGGGATTGGTTTCAAGGCTCGGTAAAACAGAAGGCTTTTTAAAAATTCCTTCTGCAAAAAAAGTGGGGGAAAAAGGGATAAAAAATGCAAAAAAAATTTATCATCAGTTGGCTTTGGAACTGAAAAACTACGGTATCAACTGCGATTTTGCCCCTGTTGTTGATCTCTCACTAAATCCAGACAACACGGTAATTGTAAAAACAGGCAGATCTTTTGGAAAATCTCCAAAAAAGGCAACCAAATATGCAAAGATTTTTATCAAAGAACTGAAACAAGAGGGAGTTATCAGTGTCTTGAAACATTTTCCCGGACACGGTTCCTCTTTGAAAGATTCCCATAAAGGCTTTGTAGATATCTCAAAAAAATGGCAAAAAAAAGAATTGATCCCATATAAAGAACTGATAAAAGCAGATATGGCAGATATGATCATGACGGCACATGTTTTTAACAAAAACCTTGATGAGAGATATCCCGCAACTCTCTCTTACTCTATTACCACAGAACTTTTGAGAAAAAAACTCGGTTACAAAGGTGTTGTTATAACAGATGACCTTCAGATGAGAGCCATTACAAAACACTACTCTTTAAAAGAGAGTGTCAAACTTGCCATAAATGCGGGAGCGGATCTGTTACTTTTTGCAAATCAGCTCGATAAAGAGATAAATATCCAAAAACTTATCAATCTCATCTATCAAGAGACAAAAACCGATAAAAAATTACTCCAAAATATCATAAAAGCCAATAAGAGAATCATCTTTTTGAAAGAAAAATATAAAAATTCATTTAAAATACGCAATTAATCCGCCTCACCGTTAGTTAAAAAATCATCGTCATAATACTCCTCTTTTTTTGTAGTATCAGACTTTAGAGCGCTTAAAAACGAAGCAATCTCTTTTATCTCTTTTTCACTAAGGTTTTTGGCATAAGATGTCATTATATCACTTCTTTTTGATCTTATCTTCTCCTTTTTATAGGCTTTCAGTCTCAAAATCAGATAACTTTCCGGTTTGTTTGCAAGTTTTGGATATGAGCTGTTTCCTTTGGCATCCACACCGTGACAGGCATAACATCCTTTTGTAGAATAGAGAGTCTTACCGCTCTCTTTGGCATGGGAAAAGATGGCTAAAACAGATAAAAACAGAACTTTTTTTAAAATATAGTTATTATTAAAAGTAAACATTCAGAGAGCCTTTGATATAATAATTTTTTATATTACTATACCAAAAAACAGATTAAAAAAAGGTTCCAAATTGACTATTACAAAAAACAGAAATGCCTATTATGCTCTTTTTTCCAGACTCTTTCTTCAAGAGATGGATGAAGAAACTCTAAGAAATATGCAAAAAAGTCATGATTTTGAAAATATTTTTCAAAACTATTCCAAATGGGAAAAAAAAGATACAAAAAGCATACAAAAGCTTATAGAAGAGAATCTGAATGTCGATTTCACGGACATTACCATACTTCATCTTATTCCCTATGAGAGTTTTTATACAAGAGAAGACGGCATGATAGAGAGTGGGGGAGATAATCGTGTCATCTCCTTTTACAACGATTACGGCTTTAGAGTAGATCTTGACAAAGCGAGAGCCGTATCTCCCGATCATATAGGAATAGAACTCGAATTTATGCACCTTTTGACAAAAAGGGAGATAAAAGCTTTAGATGACAATGATCAAAAAGCGGCGGGAGAATTGAAAAAACTTCAAAAGGAGTTTTTACAAAAACATCTTTTGAAATTTTCTCCAATGTATCTTATAAATGTCTATGAGGAGGCAAGAACTCCTTTTTACAAAGATGCTGCAAAAGCTCTTTTGGAATTTTTACTAGAAGATTATGCCTATGTGAAGGAAACGGTTTAGTGAAACTGAAACTTGAACCCTCCTTTTGTGTCAGATACTCTTCAAAATTATCCCAATGCAAAGAGTGTGAAGATATCTGCTTTACAGATGCGATAAAATGTAACGAAGGCTCTCTTGGTATCTTTCAAGAAAACTGTATTTCCTGCGGAGCATGTATCGGTGCTTGTCCTACGGAAGCTTTAAAACTAAACTCTTTTAGTGTAAAAGAATTTTTTTTCAATTTTATCAAAAGTGATGAAAAAGTTATAAGCTGCAAAAGCAATTTTATCTGTCTGAGTGCATTCAATGTGGAATATCTTATCTCACTGGCACTTATCAAAGATACGGTTTTGGATCTGGGACACTGTGAAGAGTGCAGTTTAAAAGAACCTCTGTTTCAAAAGATAGAAGATACCATAGACGAAGCAAATCTTATACTCTCCAAAACAGGTGATAAAAGAATCAAAAGAGAGTTTGTAAAAAAGAATTCCTGCAAAAAGGAACAAAAAAATTCCCGAAGAGATATATTCAGGCTTTTCACTCCAGAAGGTATCTCACAAAATGCCCAAAAAATGAAAGAGAAAGCTTTGAGTATGCAAACTTCCTCCATCTCCATAAGTGCCAAAGAGAGTTTAAAAAAGAGAGAAAAAATCATTCCCGATAAAAGAAAACTGCTTTACAGTGTTCTAAAAAGAGTACAAAAACCAAAAGAGTATCAAAAGATTAAAAGTGATAAGATCTCTTTTTGTTCTTCCAAAGAGATAGACGACAGCTGCGACAACTGCTCTGTCTGTTACAGAATCTGCCCAAGCGGAGCTTTAAGCAGCGATTTTAAGGGAAGCGTCATATTTTTTGATGATATGCTCTGTCTGAAATGCAAACTCTGTCATGATGTATGTGAAAAAGAGTCCATAAAGATCAGAGAGTTTTTTGATACAAAAGAGTTTTTTGAACCGACCCAAACCCCTCTTAAGAGATTTAATATCACAAGATGCAATGAATGCGGTAATCTTTTCACCTGTGAAGGAGGAGAGAAGATCTGCAAAAGATGCAAGATAGAAGAAGATGAAGCCTTGAATCTTTGGGGAACTTAATATTAAGGAGAGAAAGTGCAAACAGAAAGAGATTTACTGAAAAAAGAGATGACTATTATCGCCTATGCCGGAGCGGATGCTGCAAACTCCAAACTTCCTCCGGTAATAAACGACTATCTTGCAACAAACAATATAAAAGCCCATCTGATAGGTATAGCTATCAATGAAGATGATTTTAAATTTTTTATCTCAAATCTGAAAAAATCAAAAGTGGAGGTTACGGTTTTTGCCGAAGAGTTTCAAAAAAAAGCGGCAGATTTTTACAATCTCAACGGCTTTTTAATAGCAGCTTTTAAAAAAGAAGAGGATTTTATCCTGGTAGAAGAGAGAGAAATGCTCATGATGGATGACAAAAAGATAATACAGATCATAAATAAAATAGTTAAGGAAAGAGATGCAGGAATTTGACAATCTGAAAAAAGAATTTGAAAACTTTGAGAAAGAGTGTTTTATCACCCGGGAAAAAGAGGAGAATTTTGATGAGGGTGAAGGCTTCATGGAGATTTTAAAAAAATATATGTTGGCACCCCAGATGTGCGGAGTATATTTCTCAAGACTCGATATCAAATCGGCAGCCGAATTTTACGGTGAATCCATTCAGTTGAGAGAGAGAAAGAGGATGTTAACCGATCTTTTAAAAGCGGTTTTTTCAAAAGAGGATATGCAAAGACTTTTTGATATATTCACATCCCAAATCGATCACAAAACCGATATTTACAAAGAGTTGGCGGATAATTTTTCATCCGATGAGATATTTGATGAGATGATTCAAAAAGCGGAAAAGTTCAAAACAAAGCTGAAAAATATTACAGATGAATTTGAAGGTGTTGTTTAAAAGTTGCAGTTAAACAAAGAAATTTTAAAACTTTCCATTCCAAATATTCTAAGCAATCTCAGTGTTCCTCTTCTCTCTTCTGTTGATCTGATGTTGATAGGACACCTAAACAAAAGCTCATATATCGGAGCTGTTGCGATAGGAGGGATGATATTTGGTTTTTTGTACTGGAGTTTTGGTTTTTTGAGAATGGGAACCACAGGAGTTACTGCCCAGGCGTATGGAAGAGATGACCGATATAAACTCTCCGTTACCCTCTATCGCTCTTTGTTTGCCTCTTTTGTTATCGCTTTTGCTATTTTTATATTGCAAAGCTTTATAAAAGATACTGCTTTCTCTTTGGTTGATGCATCAAAAGAGGTGGAAATTTTGGCAAAAAATTACTTTTCCATCAGAATCTTTGATGTTTTTGCCGTTTTGTCTCTGTATGCTTTAAACGGTTGGTTGATGGGTATGCAAAATGCCAGATATACAATGTTTATCGTTGTTTTTACAAATTTTTTGAATATCATTTTGGATTTTATATTTATCTACGGTTTGAACATGGATGTAAAAGGCGTGGCTTTGGGAACAGTTTTATCCCAGTATGCAGGTGTCTTTTTAGCCCTTTATCTTATAAAAAAAGAGTACAAAAACAGACTCTTTAGGATAAATCTGAAAGAGATTTTTCATATAGAGGAGATTATAGAGTTTTTTAAATTGAATATGGATATCTTTATAAGAACGATCTCTTTGATTTTTGCCTTTTCCTTCTTTACAGCACAATCTGCACTCTATGGAGATGACATTCTTGCGGCAAATACTATCCTTATGCAGCTTTGGACTGTATTTGCCTACGGAATAGACGGATTTGCTTTTGCTTCGGAGAGTCTGATTGGAAAATATATAACAAAAGATAAAAAAACTTTAAAAAAGGTAATAAAAAGAATTTTTATCTGGGGATTTGGTTTGGGAGCTGTTTTCTCTTTTGTATTTTTTCTCTTTCCAAAAGATATAATCTCTCTCTTTACAAATAACCAGACTGTGATAGATATAGCTCTTGTTTATATCGGTTATACGATCATAGCACCTCTTGTCAACAGCTTTTGTTATCTGTGGGATGGAATCTATCTTGGAGCTACCGCATCAAAAAGCCTGAGAAACAGTATGCTAACAGCAGTATTTTTAATCTATCTGCCAACCTACTATCTAACAAGGGATATTTTACACAATCACGCTCTTTGGATCTCAATGATCGTTTTGATGATGGCAAGAGGAATTTTACTCGGCATGAAAGCCAAAAGAGTTATCTTTAAAACATAACATACTCTGCCTTGCTATCTCTATCTCCTCATTTGTAGGGATAACAAGGATCTTTGTTCTGCTCTCTTTTTTGCTTATCTCTTTCAAATTTTTCTCATTCGCCTCTTTATCAAGAACTATTCCCATGTTCTGTAAACCTTTACAGACTTTCTCTCTTACCTTTTTACTGTTTTCTCCTATACCTGCCGTAAAAACGACGGCGTCCACTCTTCCCATAACGGCAAAATATGCACCTATATATTTTTTTATCCTGTAACAAAATATCTCAAAGGCCAAAAGAGCATCTTTATCGCCCTCTTTTATAGATTTCTCTATCTCTCTTAGATCATTTTTACCGCACAGACCTTTTAAACCGCTCTTTTTATTCAAAAGAGTATCTATCTCATCTATACTCATTTTCATCTGCCTTGAGAGATAAAATATCACTCCTGCATCAATATCTCCGCTTCGAGTTCCCATAACGAGCCCCTCAAGAGGTGTAAAACCCATCGAAGTATCGATACTTTTTCCCTCTTGAACCGCACAGGCACTTGCTCCGTTTCCGATATGTAAAGTTATAAGATTTATACTTTTAAATTCTTTTTTTAGATATTTTGCACTCTCTTTTGCTACATAGTGGTGGGAGGTACCGTGAAAACCGTATCTTCTTATATAAAAATCTTTATAAAATTTTCTATCTATTGCATACATGGATGCATATTTTGGCATACTCTGATGAAATGCCGTATCAAATACCGCTACCTGTTTTAAAAAGGGAGCTTTTTTCAAAACAGCCTCTATTCCCTCCAAATTGGCAGGATTGTGAAGAGGAGCAAGATGAAACAAAGAGCGGATTTTCTCTATGACATTCTTATCTATAAGAGTCGGTTTTGTAAACTCCTCACCCCCGTGAACCACTCTGTGACCCACAACATCCAAATCGTTTAAATCTCTTAAAATATCATAGGATTGAAGTATCTCTTCAAGTACTTCTACCGCTTTGTGGTGATCTTTTATCCTCTTTTCAAAAGTGCTTTTTTTATTCTCTTTTGTCAAAGTAACCGTTGAGAGTTCCTCTCCTATCTTTTCGATAACTCCTCCTGCCAACAATCTCTCATCTTTCATCTCATAAAGAGAAAATTTCAAAGAGGAACTCCCGCAGTTTACAGTTAAAATTTTCATTTTAACCCGCTTGTTTCACATACAGTCATGAGAGTATAATTTCAAGACAATATACTCTCCAAACCAAGAGCGCCGTCAAAAAGTGTCTGCTCATCAAAAGCTTTTGCTATAAACTGTCCTCCTATCGGGAGTCCGTCGTCATTTTTGCCTATCGGAAGTGAGATTGCAGGAAGACCCGCCAAATTTACCGCTATTGTATAGATATCGCTAAGATACATCTCAAGAGGATCTTTTTTGCTTCCAAACTCAAATGCCACACTCGGAGTTACGGGAGTGAAGATGAGATCGGCCTCTTTAAAGATATTTTCATACTGCTCTTTTATAAGATGTCTTGCTTTTTGCGCTTTTATGTAGTAGGCATCATAATAACCGCTGCTCAAAACAAAAGTTCCAAGAAGGATTCTTCTTTTGACCTCTTCGCCAAACCCCTCCCCTCTTGTTTTTCTATACATCTCTTTCAGATTTGGACTCTCCACTCTGTTGCCGTATCTGACACCGTCAAAACGGCTTAGATTTGCACTTGCTTCCGCAGTTGCCACGATATAATATGTCGCTATGTCATATTTTGAATCTATCAGATTTTTATAGACTATCTTATGTCCTGCCTCTTTTAGAGCTTTGATCGCTTCATTACAGCTTTTTTGTATAACAGGCGAAGACTCCTCAAGATAGTTTTCTATAACGGCTATTGTCAATTTTCTGTCTCTGTTCAGTTTATCGGATACTTTTTCATATTTGATATCTGCGCTTGTAGAGTCTTTTGGCTCATGCCCTTTTATGATATCAAACAAGATAGCCGCATCTTCTACATTTTGACTCAAAGGTCCTATCTGATCCAAAGAGCTTGAAAAAGCGGTCAAACCGTATCTGCTGACAGTGGAGTATGTCGGTTTCATCCCTACACATCCGCAAAATGCCGCAGGTTGTCTGATACTTCCTCCAGTATCGCTTCCAAGAGCGGCTATCGCTATACCTCCGCCGACTACCGCCGCACTTCCTCCGCTGCTTCCTCCGGGAACTCTGTTTGGATCATGAGGATTCAAAGTATTTCCGTAACAGCTGGTTTCGGTGGAACTTCCCATCGCAAACTCATCCATATTGCATCTGCCAAAAGGAGAAAGCCCATAAGAGAGCATATTATCGATCACGGTCGCATTGTAAGGAGCTGTGTATCCTTGAAGGATTTTGGAAGAGCAGGTTACATTCCACCCTTTTACCTGAATATTGTCTTTTATCGCAATGGGAATCCCTTCTCCGTAAACATTGATCTCCTCACCCGTGAGCTGTTCGACATAACCGCCCAACTCTTTTTTCTCTTTTATCTTTTTTGCCAAATCTTTTCTAAACTCGGCTATCTCCTCTTTTGGAAGCGATAGAGCCTCTTTTAGCGTAATCACCTGTTCTCCTTCTTCGTTTTATAATTTACAAAAAATATTCCCACACCCGTAACAGCGAGTAAAAAAACTATCGTCTCTATGATAAAACTCATCTCAACCGGCTGTGAGAGATCAACCATCTATAACCTTTTTACATCTTTTACACAAACTGTTTTCTTCTTTTGCCTTATATTTCCAACATCTAGGACATTTGTGATGAGTGCTGTAATATATCCCAAATTCATCTTTTTCCACTTCAAAGCGATCAAGAAGTTCACCCTCTTCTTTATCAAAGATGATTTTACTTACGGTAAACCAGTCTTCGGCATCGGTTGAATCTAGTTTCGCTATCTCTTTGGAACCGGTCTTTATCACAAGTTCCAGAGTTGATTTTATCTTCTTCTCTTTTTTCAATTTATCAACAATCTCAAAAAACTTCTCTCTGGCACTGATCATATACTCTTCGTCAAAATCGCTTTTAACCTCTTCTATCGGTCTGTATAGAAGATCAGCCACCGTTTTGGCATCCTCTTTGATCGCTTCGGGAGCATGTTCTATGATCTCATCAGCCGTATAGGTCAAAATCGGAGCTGTCAAAGAGAGCATCCTGTTTGCCATCAAAGCCATTGCGCTTTGGGCTGAAACTCTGCTTTTGTCATCTTTTTTATCACAATAAAGCCTGTCTTTTGAGATATCCAGATAGATACCGCTTAGATAAAAAGAGATAAAATTGTTTAAAAGTGAAAGAGCTTTTGCAAAATCATATTTTCTGAAATTCTCCTCTATCTCATCAAACACTCTCTTTGCTTTTTTTACGATCCATCTGTCAATCTCTCCCATCTCCTCTATCGGAATAGGATTTTGAAGATCATTTGCATTGGCAAGTAAAAATCTGAAAGTATTTCTTATCTTTCTGTACTGTTCGCTCATCTGTGTCAGGATATTGTCGCTGATTTTTAGATCGCTTGTATAATCGCTCATGGCAACCCAAAGTCTCAAAATCTCACTGCCGTATTTTTTCATGATATCCTGTGGAGCTACGACATTTCCTTTGGACTTGCTCATCTTCTCACCCTTCTCATCGACTGTAAAACCGTGAGTTACTACCGTTTTGTAAGGAGCTTTGTTTTCACAGGCACAGCTTAGAAGAAGAGAGCTTTGAAACCAGCCTCTGTGTTGATCACTTCCTTCGCAGTACATAGAAGAGGGATACTCTCCACTGTCGTATCTTCTTGATTTTAAAACCGCATTCCATGTGCTTCCGCTGTCAAACCAGACATCTAAAATATCCATCACCTTTTCAAGATCATCGGGATTGTAACCGCTTCCGGGATAGAGAAGGTCTTTTGTCTCCATACTCCACCACGCATCAGCCCCTTTTTGCTCAAAAATCATCGCTATAAAGTTCAAAACCTTCTCATCAAGGATCACTCTGCCTGTCTTTTTCTCTCTGAAAAAGGCTATCGGAACTCCCCAGTCTCTCTGCCTTGAGATACACCAGTCAGGACGGTTTTCTATCATGCTTTTTATTCTGTTTACCGCCCATTGGGGATAAAAGCCGATCCTCTCCAACTCCTCAAGCGCCATCTCTCTTAGAGTTTTATCACTCCCTTTTGGTTTTTCATCGATAGAGATAAACCACTGTTTTGTGGCCCTGTAAATAACCGGTTTGTGGGTTCTCCAGCAAAAAGGATATGAGTGGGTAAATTTTGAGACATGAAGCAAAGAGTCTCCGAGCATTTGCACTATTTTATCATTTGTTTTAAATATATGCTCTCCGACAAACTCTTTCGGATTTGGAAGAAGTCCCTCTCTTATGATGGTTTCATCAAATTTTCCCTCTTCATCCACAGGCATAATCACTTCAAGATTGTATTTAAGTCCTACTCTGTAATCATCCTCTCCGTGTCCGGGTGCTGTATGAACACATCCCGTTCCGCCGTCCATCAAAACATGATCACCAAGTACGATTCTGCTTTTTCTGCCGTTTAGCGGATTGATAGCCGTTTTGTTCTCCAAGAGTGCGGAGGGAAAAGTTTTTTTGATATCCCCTTTTAGGATACCCTGCTCTTTTAGAGATTCAAACAACGCTTTTGCCACGATATATCCCTCATCACTCAAAATATACTCTTCATCGGGATTTAGAGATATTGCTACATTTGAGGGAAGTGTCCACGGCGTTGTCGTCCAGATCACGACAGAGGCTTTGTCTGTTTTTAGAGCCTCTTTTGCCTCATCTTCAAGCTCAAAAGCCACATAGATAGAGTAATCCTCTTTGTCTTCATACTCCACTTCAGCCTCTGCCAGAGCCGTTTTTGCCGCCCATGACCAGTAAACGGGTTTGCTTCTCTCCGTCAAAAGACCCTTTTTTGCCACCTCACAAAGCGTTCTGTATATATCCGCCTCAAAACCAAAATCCATCGTTATATACGGTTTTTCCCAATCGGCTATGACTCCTAGCTTTTTAAACTCATCTCTTTGGATATCCACAAATTTTCCGGCATGTTTTCTGCAAAGTTCTCTGATTTTGGTGATCGGAAGACTCTCTTTTTTCTCTTTACCGAGTTTTTGCTCCACCTGCTGTTCTATCGGAAGTCCGTGGCAGTCCCAACCGGGTGTAAAGCGGACATTCTCTCCAAGATAGTAGTGGGTTTTTACGATAAAATCTTTTAAAACTTTATTGAGAGTATGACCGATATGTATATGACCGTTTGCATAGGGAGGACCGTCATGAAGCGTAAAAGTTTTGGCATCCTTTCTGTTTTTTTTCATCTGTTGGTATATCTTATCTTCACCAAACCACTTTTGATATCTTTTTGGTTCGTTTTGAGGAAGGTTTCCTCTCATAGCAAATGTGGTTTTAGGAAGAAGCAAAGTATCTTTATAGTCCATTTTTACAAAACTCCTGTGGCTTTAATTGGCGGCAATAATACCCAAAATGGTATTAAGAAGTGCTGATATAAAATACTTGTATTTTCTTTTTTCAGCCAAATCCCACGAAATTTAAAATAATCCTTAAACAAAAGATTTTGGAAGGATTTTTTTCACCCTTTTTTAACTTCAAAAGATAGTGCTTTCAATAAAAATTACAAAGATTTCTCCCAAACCAACTTTTTAACATTCTTCTCTTTTTCATCAAAATTGATCCCAACCAAAATGATCTCTTTGTTCTCTTTTAGATATTTCTCATAATACTTTTTCTTTTTTATCTGAAATAGTGGATCTTCATCATTTACTTTAAATTCAAATATATAGATCTTCTCTTTGATAAAAACGGTAAAATCTATCCTTCCTCTGTTTGTTACATCTTCGGCTATGATCTTTACTCCCAAAGATGATATATAGACATAAAAAACACTTGCATAGTAGCCTTCAAAAGAGGAGATATTGTTTTTTACATAGGAGTTATAGGGGATAGAAGCATATAAAGAACTTAGAGTCTCTTTGAACTCCTCCATATCGCTGTTTGCCAAAGTTGAAAAGATACTCTTTTTTTGAGGAAGAAAGATATCATTATCTGTTAAATATTTAATCAACATATTATTAAAGGAAATTCTAACTTCTTTATTAGGTAGTCTCAAATAATATTCAACTTCTTCAAATTCACTCACTTCTATTTTATCTATTGTAAGATAACCACTTTGAAACAGAAGTGGTTCGATCTTTAATCTTTCTATATCAAAGCTATCTATCAAACTTTTATCACTTACTAAGTTTTCAAGTTGTGGAAGAAAATAATTTCCTTTTTGCAATAGTTTTATCAAAAAAGTGGGAGTAGCACTTGCAAACCAGTAGTTATCAAAAACAAATCCATTTGA
>CAYVDJ010000099.1:0-10418 GCA_964450755.1 uncultured Campylobacterales bacterium | reverse complement strand
ATGAATTAAAAAAAGAGCTACACAACAGCGATAAAAGCAATGTCAGCTTTAAAAATGGCTTGGCAATCTCTTATGGAAAATTAGAAGAAATTTACACATCTTTAGGCAACTTAAAAGAGGCTCTGAAGTATTATGAAAAATATAATGAATTAGAAAAAGAGCTACGCAACAGCGATAAAAGCAATGTCAGCTTTAAAAATAGCTTGGCAATCTCTTATGGAAAATTAGGAAATATTTACGAATCTTTAGGAGATTTACAAGAGGCACTGAAGTATTATGAAAAAGATTTAAAATTAACAGAAGAGTTACACAACAGCGATAAAAGTAATGTTAGCTTAAAAAATGGCTTGGCAATCTCTTACTCAAAATTAGGGGATATTTACACATCTTTAGGCGATTTAAAAGAGGCTCTGAAGTATTATGAAAAAGACTTAGAATTAACAAAAGAGCTACACAACAGCGATAAAAGCAATGTCAGCTTTAAAAATAGCTTGGCAATCTCTTATGAAAAATTAGGAGATATTTACACATCTTTAGGCAACTTAAAAGAGGCTCTGAAGTATTATGAAAAATATAATGAATTAGAAAAAGAGCTACACAACAGCGATAAAAGCAATGTCAGATTTAAAAATAGCTTGGCAATCTCTTACTCAAAATTATATGAATATTATTTTAAACAAAAAGATTGTGAAAATGCAAAATACTATTCTAATTTATGTTTTAATATTTTAAAAGAGTTGCATTTTGATTTTCCCGAATATAAAGAGTTTGAAGATAACTATAAAGAGGTAACAGAGTTTATTGAAAATCTAAATAATGAGTGCTAAACTTCTTTTTTGGTAGGTTTTTGGAAATGATGCTTCAGCACAATGCCATTTCCTTAAACAAAATACATTTTGCAAATAGCCTAAATTCAGGAGTTTTTGGAAGCGCGACTTCAGTCGCGCCTTAAGTGATGCTGAAGCATCACTTCCAGAATAATGTTCAAAAAACAACTTCTTAAGGAAATAGCATTGTGCTGAAGCATCACCCAAGGTGCGACTGAAGTCGCACTTCCAAAAAGTCCTGAAATTGAGGCTCTAATGAGCCTCTATCCCGTATTCCAAAGCGATATTGCTAAACTCGCTTGAATAGGCAAATCCTCCGATAAGGTCTTTTTTACTGAGAGAATTTTGCATCCTCTCAACCCAGTAGTTCAAACCGGCACTATCTGGTTCTCTGTTTAAAAATGTGAGATACAAAGACTCTACCATCTGAGAATCACTCAAAGCTCTTTGTTGATATTCCGGAGACAAAAAGAAAAATATCCCTATCTCAACGCCGTTTTTCTCTTTTGATTTTAAACTTTTTTTCCAGTAATCAAGCCCCGAATTATCACTTTGCCTTGCCAATGAATAGTTGTAAAATCTCTCTATGAAAGACTCTATATTGTCATCCTCGTCAAAAGGAGTGATTGAGGAGTCTTCACAAAATTTCTTAAAAGAAGCGCTTTTCAAGATAAGTTCATCTCTTAAAAGCTTACGGGTTATTTTTTTATCTTTTAGCTTTTTCAGATATTCATCATACAAAGAGTTTTCATTTTCCTGTTTTGAAAGAGTCAGGATGATTTGTAGATATTTTTCATCCGAAACATCCTCACTCTTAAATTTCACGCTCTCCAAAAGATTTTTTATGATACCAAAAGCACTTTTTCCACTTGAAAGCTCTTTGCTTATATCTCTTATCTCTTCACTCTCACTTGAGGGAATGATGTTGAAAACGGTACGATAAACAAATGAGGCAAAAGAGAGATATTTATCCGTCTTGGAAGAGGATGTCCCGGACGCACTCCCTTTTAAAATTTTATCAATACTGCTGTCATTTGAATTTATCGTCAGATTTGTTGAGTGTTCACCTTTGCTTTTTGGAGAAAAGAGAACGGCAAAAGTACAAAATTCATTCTCTTTTAACTCAAAGTTTTTACTGTTACAAGGCTTCTCCCCTTTTGTAAAATCCAATCCAAAATTATTTTCATCACTCAATGCAATATCAAAAATTTTCAAAGAAGACAGACCACTGTTTGAAATATATAGAATTTTCGGTTCTGAAACTTTTGAAACCTCTGTATTGTTAAAAACAAAAGAGTCAAAAACAGCTTTTGTTATCTTGATATAATCTATATAAACAGTGTCATCACCCAAACTGACCTCATAATCTTTTATATATCTCCATCTAAAACTATACTCTCCCTCCGGCAGAGACTGCACATAACTTACATGTTTTTTTACTCCGCTGTCGGAATAGACCTCATCACTGTTGATATAAAATTCCAGATAATCATAATCCAATTCTGAAGAGATGTTGTAATTGAATGATATTTGGGCATCTTTGTAAACTTTTACTTTAAATTCATAATCACTCTTTTGACTGTTTTGTATCTCTTTGGCTCTTAGATACCCATCTTCTATACTCCAACCACTCTCTTTATCCACGATATCCTTATCACTCTCAAAACCAAACTCCAAAGAGTGATAGAGATTTAGATGAGGAGATGACTCAACTGCTTTTGTAGATAATTTTATATCTTTTTGGGAATCGTTTGAAGAATCATTTACCACTTTTATATGGGATTCTATCTCTCCGGAACTCTGTGGAGTAGCAATGATCCCTATTTCACAACTTTTTGAAGAGGAAAGTGTAAAAGGAAAACTCTTAGGACAGGCATTTGCAAGACTAAAATCCATCCTGTAATTTGTCTTGTCCAAAAGATCGATATTATAAACAGTAAGTTTTTTGGAACCTATGTTTTTTACCTCTACCTTTTTTACTTTGCTGATACTGCCTGTTTTTATATCTTCAAACGAGATCTCTTTTGGATTGAGATCTATGATAGAAGAGATGGAAGAAGAGATCGGCAAAGAGGAAACAATCGCAAAATCCTGTTTATCGGTTGTTATAAGATACCCTTTTAAAATAACAGAATACTCACCCTTTGGCAAATTTTTCATCTCTATCTGTTCACTGTTGTCGGTATGGTTGGCAGAAACAGAGGATGCGTTATAAGTAGGATTGTTTTTATCCAAAGAGTAAGGATGATAGACTTTTCCTCCTCCTACGACTTTCATATCTATATCATTTACCAGTGTCTTTTCCTGATTGCTCGGATTTCCCGCCGGATCTATCCAACTCAAAGTTATCCTGACATCTCTGCTTTTGTCATTATAAAATTTTAAAACTATCTCTTCATCATTTGCAATCGAATTTGTATAAACCAAAGAGGATGTGGAATCTATGGTTTTTATAGCATCAACAGCCTTTTTGGCATTTATAAGACCAAAACCGTATTCATAATCAGGTCCCTCCCTTCCCTTGTCTTCTGCGGTATTGAAAAGAAGAGCTTTTAAAATATCGGCTCTTATATTTTTTCCTGTTTTGTTTTTATAAGACTCTGTCACCAAAGCAGCCGCTCCACATGCGCTCGGAGTTGCCATAGAAGTACCGGACATATTTGCATAAGAGTCGTCGCTCTTGCTGTCACACGAGTACAAAGACCAGCCGTCAGCCACAAGATCAGGTTTTACCCTACCGTCACCAACAGGACCGGTACTGCTAAAATATGCCAGTTCTCCGCTGTCTTTCAAAGCTCCTATCGTAAAAATATTTTTGGAATTAATAGGACCTTTTGTGATACCGTAATCACCGTAACCGGTTGATCCTCTGTCATTCCCTGCCGCCAGAAACTGCAAGATATTTGGATGTTTATAGATATTGTCATCCTGTGAAGAGGCTTCATAGTCATACTCTCCAAGTCTTACCTTTTCAGAATAACCGTAAGAGTGGTTTGTAAGTTTTATATCATCTTCGGCATACGCTTTATAGGTTGCTGTTGAGAAGTAGGCATCGTTAAAGTAGTAACTGTATATCAAACTTCTGTTTGCCATACCGTGCGCATAGGGATTTAACCCCTCTGCTCCGATTGTACCTGCCACATGAGTTGCATGACGACTGAGAGAGCCGTTTTGACTTTTTACAGTGATACGGGAAGATCCGTTATGGATAAATTCTCTGTGGGTAGCTCTTATCTCTCCTCCGTCAACCACTCCTACTTTGATACCTTCACCCAAAAGGTTATAAGGAGATTCCCAAAGTTCTTTTACATGCATCATATTTGCAGAAACGAGATTTCTCTTTTTTGAAAAAGAGTCTTCATATCCGTCAATGATCTTTATCTTCTCTATCTTTTTTTCTACATACTTAACCAAGGGTTTTTTTAACAGTTTTTTTAGCTCCGATGAAGGTATTTTTATCTCAAAAGATTTACCATCAGAATATACTTTTAAGATCTCCAAATCTATATCGGAAAACTTTTGATAAACGCTATCCTCTTCCAAAGATTTAAACAGTATCATATTTAAAACGAGATAATTTGAATTTGACAAATTGCTGTTTTTGTATAACATACTTCTTGATACTTTGGAACTTGAAGGCAGTTCGGCATAGCCTGTAACTCTGTTACCACCGTTTTTACCGATACCCGATAACTTCATCTCTTTGAAAAGAAGTCTCTCAACAATATCCTTTTTACCATAAAAATAGTAACTGAGATCTCCTGCATACTCTATCGATTCTATACCCTCCTGCCGATATTTTATCATCTCTTTTGGCGTAAGAGGTTTTTTAAAACGAAACAGTTTGCAAATATCCTGATTACCGTTTGATTTGTATATTTTTTGTGGAAGATCAGTCTTGAATACAACTTTTCCTCCGTTTAAAACAAGCGCAAAAGCACTTTCATATATAAAAAATACCATAACAACAGGTAATATTTTTTTCATAACTCATCCTTTGGTACATTCTTACTCTCTATTTCGTCTTTTTGTAAATATTTTTTAATCATTAGAAAGATAAAAGTAAAATTAAACTACCTGTGAAAATATTTTTATCTATCTGTAATTATCCGATTCAAAGGCAAAGTTTTAACTACATTTTGGTATAATCCCTCAAATTTTTTACGGGATACATTACATGAGAGTTTTATCAGGAATTCAGCCCTCAGGCATACTTCATATAGGCAACTATTTCGGCGCTATAAAACAGATGGTCAAATATCAGGAGAGCGAAGAGCTTTTTGCTTTTATCGCAAATTATCATGCATTAACCTCTTTAAAAGATGCAAAAGCTTTAAAAGAGAATACTTTACAAACGGCTATAACCTATCTGTCTATGGGTATAGATCCGGACAAATCGATATTTTGGGTACAGTCAGATGTAAAAGAGGTTCTTGAGCTTTACTGGATACTCTCCTCCTATACCCCCATGGGACTTCTTGAGAGAGCGCACAGTTACAAAGACAAAGTGGCAAAAGGCATCCATCCCTACCACGGTCTCTTCTCATATCCGGTTTTAATGGCAGCGGATATACTTCTGTACGATACCGATATCGTTCCGGTCGGAAAAGATCAGATCCAGCATGTGGAGATGACAAGAGATATCGCCATAAAGTTCAACAATGATCACGGAGAGATATTTAAACTGCCGAAATTTCAGGTAGATGAGAGCGTAGCAGTCGTTCCCGGTATAGACGGCGCAAAGATGAGCAAAAGTTACGGCAACACGATAGAGATATTTTTAGATGAAAAGGCTCTTACAAAAAGGGTGAAAAAGATAGTTACGGATTCAACTCCTCTGGAAGAACCAAAAGACTATGAAAAGTGCAATGTTTTTGCTCTGGCAAAACTCTTTTTGGACAAAGAGGGAGTAGAAGAGCTAAAAGAGAGATACAAAAAAGGTGGTGAGGGATACGGTCACTTCAAAATGTATCTAAGAGATATTATGAAAGAGTATTTCGCTCCGTACAGAGAAAAGAGAGAATACTATCTAAACCATATAAAAGAAGTAGAGGAGATACTAAACGAAGGCGCAAAAAAAGCGAAAAAAGTAGCTTCCAAAAAGATGGAAACCGTAAGAGAGGCGGTTGGTATCTACTCAAGCGACAAAGGATACAAAAATGCTTGATCTAAAAACTCTGGAAAAGGATTTTGACAACACAGCTTTGAAACTGCAAAAGAAAAAAGTTGATGAAGAACTGCTTTTGAAACTAAAAGAGCTGTTTACACAGCTGAAAAAAGAAAGAGGCATACTCGAAGAGCTTCAAGCCGTACAAAACAAAAAAAGCAAACTTTTTCCCATTTACAAAAAAGAGGGGAAAGATATAAACGAACTAAAAAGAGAACTTGATGAAAATAAATCAAAAACAGCCACACAGCAAGAAATCGTAAGAGAAGCAGAAAGCAGACTCTACAAGATAGCTCTTATGATCCCGAATATTCCCGATGATGATGTACCGCAGGGTAAAGATGAAGAGGATAATGTAGAGATAAAAAAAGTTCTCACTCCGCCTATTTTTGATTTTGAACCAAAAGAGCACTGGGCGCTTGATGAAAACGGCTACAACCTTGACTTTGAAAGAGGTGTAAAACTTGCAAAAAGCAGATTTACCGTTCTAAAACATCAGGCGGCAACACTTGAGAGAGCTTTGATAAACTATATGCTGGATTTTAACAAAAGCAGAGGATTTGAAGAGGTAAGTATCCCTTATATCACAAACAGACAATCCCTTCAGGCAACCGGACAACTCCCGAAATTTGAAGATGATCTTTTCAAAATAGAGGGTGAGGATCTGTTTTTGATCCCAACCGCCGAAGTTCCGGTAACAAATCTTTTCAGAGACGAGATACTAAAAGAAGATGAGCTTCCCATCAAACTAACCTCTTACAGCGCCTGTTTCAGAAAAGAGGCGGGAAGTGCCGGAAGAGATACAAGAGGCATGATAAGGCAGCATCAGTTTGACAAGGTGGAACTTGTATGTATCACAAAACCAAAGCAAAGTGATAAGGTTTTTGAAGAGATGGTATCTTGTGCATCCGATCTTTTGACATCTTTGGGACTTGCCCACAGACTGGTTATGCTGTGTGGCGGTGATCTTGGATTTAGTGCAGCAAAAACGATAGACCTTGAAGTCTGGTTTCCAGGACAAAACAGATACAGAGAGATAAGCTCGGTATCAAATACAAGAGATTTTCAGGCAAGAAGAGCGATGATAAGATACAAAGAAAACAAAAAAAATATCCTTGCCCACACTCTAAACGGCTCCTCTTTGGCAGTGGGCAGATGTCTTATCGCTATCATGGAAAACTATCAAAAAGAAGACGGGAGTTTTGATATCCCCGAAGTTTTGAAAAAATATCTCTGATAACAGATGGCTGAAGAAGAAGATATAATCATCCTCGAAGATGATGATGAAGAGAGAGAGGATAAAGAGGGCGAAGAGTCCGATTTGGAAGATGAAACCAAAGAGGAGAAAAAACCGAAAAGTTCTTTTAACAAACTTTATCTGATTATCGGTATTCTCTCTCTTACAGTTGCTGTTGTCATCATAACTCTTCTTGTTCTTGCATATCTGAAAAAACAGGAAAAAAAATCAACACCTCCAAACAACACTTCACAGATCATCAAAAGGATAGAAAACAGATCAAACACCCCCTCGATCACCCCTTCAAGACTTGAGGAGATGATCAAAAAAGCAAATTATCTATATACCAAAGGGGATAAACAAGAAGCTCTCAAGATATATAAAAACATCTCTTTATACAACGAATCGATATCAAATTACAATATCGGTGTAGCTTTAATGAAAGAGAAAAAATACAAAGAGGCGATAGATTCATTTCAAAAAGCGATACAAAACGGTGAAAACAGGTGCGTAAGTTCCATAAACAGCGCTGTTTGCGCTTTGTTGTCAAATGATAAAATTTCTTTTGAAAAATATCTAAAAGATGCAAAAAATTATCTGCCTTATGAAGTTAATGAACCGCTTTATTCATATTATGTTTCTCTTATAAATTTTTATGAACAAAACTATATAGAGAGTCTGGTTCCTCTTTTTCATCCTACAAGCAAATTTTACAAAGATGAACAAAATTATCTCATATCCAAAACAGAAGAGTTTTTAGAAAACGATATAGCCGCGATAGATGCGCTTGAGAAAATCAAAAACTACAATACCGACTTTCCTCTGGGACTTTTATACGCAAAAATAAGAGAATACGATATAGCAGTAAAAAAACTTCAAAATGCCATAGACAACGGTCAAAATATCCCAAAAGCAAAAACGGCTCTGGCTCTTATCTACAATAAAACGGGAAATCTGAAAAAAAGTGCCGATCTGATAAAAGAGCTTTATCAAAAATACAATGAAAAATTAAATAACATCTATCCAATATCCGTCCGTCTAAAAGATTCTCTTTTTGACATAACCCTGGCACAAAAGGAATTTAAAGAAAATATCTTTTTAAATGATGAAAAAGCCGTAAGCCTCCTGTTTTATTATACTCCCTATAAGGTTTTCAATGCGAATCAGACTGTTTCCTATATAAAGAAGGGAAGTGTAACTCTTTTTATAGATGAGATAAAACCTGCCGTCAATTATCTAAAAACAAGCTCTACAATCTCAAAAGTCAATCTTGCGCTTTCAAACGGTATAAAATATGCATTAAACCACGATATATACAAAGCAAATGAAATTTTCAAAAGATTTTTGAAAAAATATCCAAAACACTCCGTACTTCATTTTGATCTGGCTCTCACTTATGCCAAAATAGGCGACTTTGTAAATGCCCATAAACATTTTCTAAGAAGCTATCATCTTGACAACAACAACTTTTTATCGGGGCTTTACGCAGCTATTTTGGAAAAACTCCTCAGAAAAGACAATACGATGCTTATAAACATCATAAAAGAGGATATAGAAGAATCAAAAGATATAACGGATAAAGATAAACATTTTTTCTTCACTCTCTCTTCCATTGCAGCAAATCTCTCATCGGGAATTATTGACTATCTGGATATGAAAAATCTGAAAAAACCTCTCAAAATTGCACTTGGTATCATTATATCCCACAAATTAAAAAGATACGACCGCTACAAAGATTTTACAACAAAGCTTCATAAAATCATGCCAAAAGATCTTATAGCAAATATTCTCTATCTTGATGCAAAAAACAGAGACAAAGAGATCAAATCTTATGCAAAAGCCATACAGGATGAACTGATAACAAAAAAGTTTGATCTCTCAACTTTTTATAACGGATATCTGATATCAAGAATACTCTACACAAAAATCATCCAGATAGGGGGTCTTTTAAATCAGACAAGAGAAACTCTAAAAAAAGAGAGTATGAAAGTATCTCAAAATCCAATAGGTATCTTACAGTCATTGGCATATCTTGATATCTATACCAATAATTTTGAAGAGTCCTATATCCTCTATAACGAACTGATAGACACCTACAAACAGCAAGACGGCAAAACACTTTTTTTTGCTTCCGTAGCTTCGATAGGGGCAAATCACCATGCAAACGCCATAGCCCTTTTGGAACTTGCAAAATTAACCGATCCTGCAAATTTTGAAAGCAGATATGCTCTTGGTCTTCTATATCATGAGATAAAAAATTTTGAAGCTGCCGCCATCCAATATGATAAAATAGGAGACAGCGGCTTTGTTTCGGAGTATTTTTCGTTCGATATAAAAAAAGGAGAGTAACTTCCAAATGCAATTGATAATTGCTTAAAATTGTTATATAATTTTAGTTAGTTTGTATTATATAAATACTTATATACAAAGAGGAATATGAAAGTGATGTTTCAGCATCACCCAAGGCGCAACTGAAGTCGCGCTTCCAAAAAAGTCCCTGAAAAGGTAATTTTGAAAAAGAAAATTTTATTGATATTTTTACTTGTACCGATTTTAGGTTTTTCTCTTTTGTTTCACAAAGAGATTTTGGAAGCATACGCAAGGCTTTTTGTTGTATCAAATGCCACAAAAAATGCTGATATGATCATAGTTTTATCAGGCGCACCCGAAGAGAGACTTCTTGAAGCGATAAAACTTTATAAAAAGGGTTATTCCAAAAAGATCTTTTATACCGATCCGATAAAGTATGAATCAGAACACAAATATCCCGAAATTTTTCTCTCACAACTTACAATCGCAAAAAAAGTAGCTCAAAAAGAGCATATAAAAATCCATATCATACCAAATTTGAACAAAGGAGCAACAAGCACATTCGACGAAGCCTATGATACTGCAAGATATGTCAAAAAACACAATATAAAACACATTATTTTAATCACAAGTGCATTTCACTCAAGAAGAGCGTTATATGCTTTTAAAAAGATTTTTCAAAAAAAGGGTATTGATATAAATATAGAGATGTATGTCCCTCCACAACAGTTAAAAAGAATAAACGGGTGGTGGAGGAGAGAAGTTGATATAAGCTATATGGTAACAGAACCCTTTAAAATGCTCATCTATTTTTTCAGAACATCAAATCTTAACTATGTAAAAGGGAGATAAAAAATCAGGGAAGGATTATATCAAT
>CAYVDJ010000098.1:0-14238 GCA_964450755.1 uncultured Campylobacterales bacterium | reverse complement strand
CGTTATCTTAACATTGTAAACTTTCTTTGGCAAAAAAGAAAAAACAAAAATATTTTGATAAAATAACAAAAGTACAATGTGAAGGATAAATATTTGCCTACTTTATTAGATAAAAATGGTTTTAAATTTTTCTTTTATGCAAATGAACATGAACCAAAGCATATTCATGTGATGAAAAATGATGACTTTGCTAAAATAGAATTGGATAATTTAAAAGTAGTGCAAAATTATCTAAAACCTAAAGATTTGAAATTTGCACTTGAAGTTGTAAAAGAACATAAAATTGAGTTTGAAAGGATGTGGAATGAGTGGTTTGATAAAAGGTAAAGAAGTTCATTTTGATGATACATATCTTCATGTAAAACTTGATGATGGAAGAATCATATCTACCCCAATTGATTGGTATGAACCATTAAAAAAAGCAACACTTAACGAACTGAAAAACTATAAGCTAATCTGTAAAAATACTGGCATAGAATGGGAAGCTTTGGACTACCATTTAAACATTGAAAGTATGTTACAAATTTCTGAAAAAAGAGCCGCTTAAAAAGATAAATGCTGATGTTTATAAGTAGTTGCCTCGAATGTTTCGCTCACCCGCGCCTCCGTTATAGGTCAATATTTCTAAAATTTAAATTTAAACAAACTCTTAAATTATTATGGTATGATAAAAGTATGAATTAAATACTACTAATACCAAGGAGTTTAATTATGATAAGAAAAACAGTAACAATAAGAGATGATTTATTTCATAATTTGAGAGAAAATCATATTATAAATCAGTATCAATCTTTTTCAGAATTAGTATCAAATGCTTTAGTGCTTTTGATAGAAAAACAAAAAAAAGAACAATATAAAAAAGCGATGATAGAAGCTTCAAAAGATAAACTTTATATTGATGATATGAAAAATATTGAAAATGAGTTTAAATATTCAGATTATGAGATTAAATAATGAATCAATATGATGTCTATCTCGCAGATTTAAACCCAACTATTGGCAGAGAACAATTTGGCAAAAGACCAGTTCTCATTATCTCAAACAATTATGAAAATCTGCTTGATGTAGTCACAATCATTCCAATAACATCATTGAAGAAAGGAAGAAAAATATATCCAAATGAACTGTTATTAGCAGATGAGTTAGAAGTTCCATCAATACTGTTATGTCAGCAAATTAGAACCATATCAAAAAAGAGATTGATTAAAAAACTAACTTCTATTGATAATTATATTACTCAAAAGAAAATAGTAGATATACTTTGTCTAAGATTTGAAGATGTAGGTTAAATACCTATAACAAATCAAAGAAGCTAATAAATTACCCTGCGGATAATTTATAGTTTACTTTTAGTCGTTGTCTATTCTTACTATTGACATTCTGAATAAAATTGAATAAAATAGCATTATAAAATATTTAAAAAGGTTGTTATATGAAAACTTTAACATTAAGAGTTGATGATGATATTTATAATATGATAAAGTTAGCTTCAGATGGTGCAAAAAGAAATATATCAAATTTTATAGAATATGCAACTTTACAGTATCTAACATCTTCACAATATATTGAAAATAACGAAATGAATGAAATATTGGAAGACAAAGAGCTTATAAAAAGTCTAAATCAAGGTCTTAAGGAAGCTAAAAGCGGGGATTATACACTTGTATGATTTTCAAATAGCCCAGACTAAAGAATTTGAAAAAAATATCAAAAAGTTAGATCCAAAAATTTATATTAAAATTAAAAATATAGTCTATCCTCAACTTAAAAGGAATCCTTTTTATGGAACAAATATAAAAAAACTAAAAGGTGAATATGAAGGAGTTTATAGATATAGATTTGGAAATTACAGATTATTTTATGTTATTGATAATGAAAAAGTTATTGTAATAGTTACCACAATAACTCATAGACAAAATGCATATTAACAGATAACAAACCATATATAAAACAAATACATTTAGAATATATCCAGAGACAAGCACAAATATTTTCTGAAATTGCAACATTACTACTCAGAGAAACTGATAAATTTAGAGATGCCCTTAAATCGACATCCAAATTTTCCCAATAAAAGAGTAAAATTCTTTTGAAATAGTTTTATAATTTCTCTTTTGTGAAAGAACCTCCTCTCCTTTTATACCCATTTTTGCTATTTCTTCTTTTGTGAGAGTGAGTATCTTTTTTACTTTTTTTTCTATCTCATTTTCATCAAAATCACAAATCCAACCTTCTTCTTCATCAGCAAAGAGTTCAAGACATTCGGGAATTTTGCTCATCAAAGAGGGGATTTGACACTGATAGTACTCCATGACTTTTGTCGGAGAGGAGACAGCATAAAGCAGACTTTCGGGTATGAGGAAAATTCCCACATCAAAGGAGGGAAGCTTTTTCAAAAGCTCATCTCTTGGCAGGGATTTGGACAATCTTATCTTGCTTTTCATTTCATTTGGAAGTTCATCCATCAAAGATTTTGCATATTCAAAGTGAGGAGTAAAAATATCCAAAGTAAAATCATCTCTTTTTACTTTGCAAAAAGCCTTCAGCACGACATCAAACTCTCTTAGTCTGTCTATCGATCCCGTATAAACAAATCTGATCTTTTCATCATCTCTTCTCTCTTTTTTCAGGATACTCTTTGGATCAATTCCCAAAGGAAGAGTAAAACAGGGAACTTTTAGATCATAATAAAATAATTTATACATTGTAGATGATATTGGCAGAAAAAAATCACATCTTTTTATATACTTTTTTTCCATATAATCTTTTATCTCATACTCTATTTTTTTGCGAAACAGTGCTTTTTTCTCCATCTTTGCCTGATAGTATCTTCTGAATGAGTGGGGAAAAGAGAGTTGAAATCCGAGTTTAAAATCTCTTTTTAAAAAAAGCAGTTGTTTTAGGATATCAAAGCGGTTTCTTACGATGATGATATCGTATCTTTGAAGATCTGTTTTTTTGGAAATCTCTTTTCTTCTTTTGTAAGGAAAATATATCCTGTTTTCTGTCTGTTTTTGGGTATCGGTTGTTTTATCAAAATAAAGCAGGGTGATATCAAAGTACTCTTTTAGATAACCGTCAAATATCGCTTCTATCGAACTGTGATTTGAGTTTCTAAACTGATCGGTTATGTAGAGAAGCTTTTTTTTCATTCAATATTCAGAGTTTTTGTTTTTACGGCGGGTATTCCCATATAGAGAGAATTTTTTGAAGTGTCTTTTATCAAAAGTGAATTAGCCGATACAATGCTGTTCTCTTTTACCGTAACTCCCTGCATGATCATGGCATTTGCAGCAACCCATACATTTTTCTCCAAAGTTACGGGTGCTTGTATATGTTTGCGGGGAATAATTTCGGGTGTCAGGGAAGCTGTATATATCTTTGAATATGCAGAAAGTCTGCAATTATCACCTATTGTCAGATAATCTCTGCAATTTAAAAATACACCGTGATTGATGGTTACATTATCTCCTATCGATAATTTTTTGGGATTGCCAACCACCTTGAATCTGCCGTAAACTTTTATCTTTTTACCTATTTTGGCACCTAAAATTTTTAGTTTCAGAAGCTGAAGAGTATAAATAAAATTTGAAATTTTTTCATATTCTCTGTAAAACATCTTTTAACTCGACTTTATCAGAGAGTAAAGGGTACCGGCTAAATTATTTGAAAAGATAGAGAGAGTTTTTTTCATCCATTTGGCATCTTTTTTTGCCGCTATCCTTTTTATGTGATCCAACTTTTTATCGGCTCTGTTCATACCTCTTTTGGTAGTATAAAACATTTTGTAATTATACTCTTTTGCCAGATTCAAAAGATCATTGTCATAAAAGCCTCTTGGCCAACACAACTGTTTTTCATCGATTCCGAGTCTGTCTTTGAGTGTTTTTTTGGAAAGATAAAACTCCTCCTCCCATCCGCACTTTTTAAAATAAAAATCTCTATGGGTATGAGTATGTGAATGATAATCAAAAACATCACTCATCTTTTCTATATCATCCCAGTTTAAAACCACCTTTTCGGGATATATGGCGATTTGGGTTTTACATTTGCCGTGATTTACAGCCGTAAATTCTCCTTTTTTCTTACTTGCCTCCTCAATCCAGTTTGTTACTATAAAAAGAGTCGCTTTTAGGTTGTATTTTTTCAAAATGGGATAGGCATAGACAAGGTTGTCTTTCCATCCGTCATCAAAGGTTATCATAACCGATTTTTCAGGAAGTTTTATTCTTTTGTTTTTATAGTTATAAAATTCTTCGCTGGTTATTGTTTTATATCCGTTTTGGCTTAAAAATCTCATCTGTTCTTCAAACTGTTCAACCGAACTTGTGATAAAGCTCTCTTTGGGAAGTACATGATGATACATAAAGACAGGAACATTCATAGTATAATCTCTTTATATAAATTTTGAGTTAATTTTACCATTCTTTCAGTAGAAAAATTTTTTTCAATAAAAATTCTTGCATTTTTTTTGTAAAAAGATCGAAGATTTTCGTCTGTAATTAATTTTTTTAATCTCTCCCTCAGCTCTTTTACATTCATAGGCTCAAACAACAGACCGTTTTCTTCCTCTTTGACACACTCTTTTATCCCTCCCACACGACTTGCAACAACAGGTACTCCGCAGGATGAAGCCTCAAGGATGGATGTTCCCAAAGCCTCCATATTTGAAGGAAGACAAAAGATATCAAAATCACTTAAAATCTCATCGATATCTTCTCTGTGTCCGGTCATTATAACTTTATCTTCCAAAGATTTCTCTTTGATGAATTTTCTGATATTTTTCTCCTGCGGTCCTTCTCCCACGATAACCAGTCTGATATCTTTTTTTATATCTTCCAAAGAGGAAAACACCTCTATCAGATCGATGTGTCTTTTTGCATTTCTCAAAACCGCAACGATACCTATAACTATTGTATCATCGGATATACCGTACTCTTTTCTTAACTTCTTTTTATTGTTTGGTTTAAACTTCTCTGTATCTACTCCGGTATGAATGGTTGTCAGTTTTTCACTCTTTACACCAAGCTTTTTCAGGTAATTTTCCACCTCTTTGCTGACACATACCACTTTGTCGCTGAAGTTGTAAGAAGTTGGTTTTTTGTTCGGTGTCAGAAGATGTCGGGTTCTGACAACCTTCGCTTTGGTCAAAAGTCCCAAAATATTACCAAGCCACGCATCTTTACCGGAATGGGTGGAGATGATTTTGATATCGTTTTCTTTGATGAAATTGACAAGGAAAAAGATGGTTTTTGGGTTGTATATCGGATTTATTTCGACAGGAATGACTTTGGCTTTTATCTCATCTCTTTTTTGGTACAGTTTGGAATTTGGTCTAACTATATAAAAAACCCTAAATTCATCGCTTAGATTGTTTATGAGTCTTACGGTTCTTTTTTCCTGTCCTCCCCAACCGAGGGAGTATTCAAGTTCTAAAATATTCATAATCTCTTTCTTATCTCGTTTTTTATCATATCCATATCCAGACTCATCAGACAATCACTGATCTTTGAGCCGTTACATCCGTCTTTATGACACGGCACACACTCCCAGTCCTCCTGTATAACGGTATGTTTGCCCATCTTTTGGATACCTTTTTCCTTTTGATAACCGCTTTTTAAAAGTTCATTGTCCCACGCTCCCCAGTTTTTTGGAGAACTTGGACCGAAAAATGCAATAACCGGCACATCATTTGCAGCAGCTATATGCATGATGGCGGTATCGACACCTATAAAAAGTTTTGCTTTTTTAGAAAGAGCGGCACTTTGTTTCAAAGTCAGTCTGCCGGATAGATTTATCGGTTCTGATTTGCACAAAGAGAGGATGGAGTTTATCTTTTTTATCTCTCTTTCATCCGGTGCGGCAGTCAGGATCACTTTTTGTTTCAGTTCAAGTTCCAAAAAGTCAATAATCCCTGCCATTGTTTCATCTTTTATACATTTAAAGAGCCATCTTGAAACAGGATGAATATGAACAAAATCCTCATAATCACTCTCATCATCCTTATCCCAAAATATCTCAACTCTTTTTTCATAAATATTCAATCCAAATTCTCTCAAAGGATCCAAAGAGGCTTCAACGATATGTTTATCCCACGGCTTTGGCAGATTTATGTCATATACATTTTTTAAAATCCCTTTTTTGGGAGGATATCCTATCTTTGTTTCAGCTTTGGTTATCCATGTATAAAACGCTCCTCTTTCACCTTCGGTCAGATTGATAACGATGTCGTACTTTTTTTTTAGATCAAAAGCAAATCGTATCTCCTCAAATACCCTTTTTAAAGGCGATAATGATCTCATTTTCACCCTGTCATACATATAGACTTTTCGGATATGAGGATTGTTTTGTATCATATCTTTTGTTTCTTTGTTCAAAGCAAAATCAATCTTTGCTTCAGGGAAGTTTAATATAAGATTTTTGATAAGAGGTGATGCAAGCAGCACATCTCCTATATTTCTAAATTTTATTATAAGTATTTCCATAAATAAAATAGTATGCTATTTAAGCTTTTTATTTGATAAATCCTCATTATTATAAAATCTTCATGCTCCTTTTTAAATCACACTTCTAAAACTTCTGAACTTTTGGTTTTTTGTGCTAATGTGTTAAAATAAAAAAAATTTAAAGGGAAGCATTATGGTTTTATATAATTAAAAATTATAAAGAAAAATGATAAAATATCTCTATGAGTTTTAGAAAAGGAGAATTTTGGTGAAAAAGATAATTATTTTAATATTTTCGGTAGCAGCTATCCTATATGCTGATATAAAAATTGCTGTTTCTATTTTGCCTCAGGAATTTTTTGTCAAAAAAATTGCAGGTGATTTGGCAGATGTTGAAGTAATGGTAAAACCCGGAGCATCTCCTGCTACTTACAGTGTAAAGCCAAGTCAGCTTAAGGCTTTAAAAGATACAAAAGTTTATTTTGCCATTGGCGTTCCTTTTGAAAAAGCATGGCTTGAGAGGTTTCAAAGTGTCAATCCCTCTTTAAAAATTGTTGACAGCGGCAAATATATAAAAAGAGTTCCTATGCAGGATGAAGAAGAAAAACATACAGGTTTGGATCCTCATATCTGGCTTTCACCTCCTTTGGTAATATTACAGGCAAGAGCGATTGCAGAGACTCTGTCAAAAATCGATCCTGCCAATGCTTCAAAATATATTAAAAATTATCAAAAGTTTGTTTCACAAACTGCATCTTTGGATGCGGAACTTTTAGAGAAAAGCAAGGATATAAAACAGAAAGAATTTATAGTTTTTCATCCCTCTTTTGGATATTTTGCAAGAGCCTACGGCTTAAAACAGATTGCCATCGAAAAAGAGGGGAAAGAGCCAACTTTGAAATACATTCAAAAAATTATCGAATTTGCCAAAAAAAGAGGTATAAAAAAGGTATTTGTAGAACCGCAGTTTTCTCACAAAAGTGCCAAATACATAGCCAAACAGATAAAAGGTGAAGTTATAATCGTCGATCCTCTGGCGTATGACTGGGATAAAAATATAAAAAGGATAGCAAAAGCTTTTGAAAACAGCTATTAGTATAAGAAATCTTTATTATAAATATTATAAAAAATATGTTCTTGAAAATATCAGTCTTGATATAAAAAAGAATGAGTATGTAGCTCTGATAGGACCAAACGGAGGTGGTAAAACAACTCTTGCAAAAATAATACTGGGATTTTTAAAACCTACAAAAGGCGAGGTTTTGATATTGGGCAAAAAACCACAGCTAAATCGTCAGATAATAAGTTATATTCCCCAAAATATCAATTTTAACATTGATATTCCCTTAACGGCAATGGATGTTGTTTTGCAGGGAAGACTCTCAAAAAACAAACTGTTTTATTCCAAAGATGATAAAAAAAGAGCGCTTTTAAATCTAACAAAAGTAAAAATGGAAGAGTTCAAGGATAAAAAGATAGGAGAGCTTTCGGGAGGTCAAAGACAGAGAGTTTTGATAGCCCGTGCGCTCTCCTGTGAACCTGAAATTCTTATTTTGGATGAACCTACCGCTTCTGTGGATCCGAAAGGACAAAAAGAGATATATGAGATATTAAACAAACTGCATATTACAAAAATTGTTATTTCCCATGATATCAATATCCTTTTTGAGCAGATAGACAAAGTTGTTTATGTAAACAAAAACCTCTTTATTCATGAAAATATAGATACCGTTATCAAAAACAGAAATGAGCATTTTTGCGAGGTTGAACTTTTGGAATATATGAAAATGTTTCAAAGAGGTATGAAAAATGTTTGATCTTATGCAAAACGCCCTAATAGCCTCTTTATTTATTTCCATAGCTGTCGGTATTATAGGAAGTTTTGTTTTGATAAACCGTTTTAACTATCTTGCCGCAAGTATAGCACACGGAAGTTATGCCGGTATCGGGATGGCTGTCTATTTTGGTATATCTATACTTTTGGGCGCAACTTTGGCGGCTTTATTTTTGGCGATACTTCTTTCATTTATCTCTTTTAGATATAAAAACAGAAAAGATACTTTGATCGGTGTTATCTGGGCAGTTGGTATGAGTATCGGTATCATTTTTACAAATTTGGCTCCTGGATATAATGCAGATTTGATGAGTTACCTCTTTGGAAATATTTTAATGGTACCAAATGAAGACCTCTATTTTATGGCAGGGGTTGATTTTTTGCTTATTGTCAGTACTCTTGTTTTATACAATCAAATCCTTGCCATCTCTTATGATGCGGATTTTGCTGAACTTAGAGGAGTCAGGGTAAAACTTCTATATACTCTTTTACTGATTCTTATTGCTTTGACAGTGGTGATGAGCGTCAGATCGATAGGACTCATTTTGGTAATAGCTCTTTTTACAATCCCGCCTTTTATAGCAGAAAAATTTACTAAAAATTTGCAAATGATGATGATTGTCTCTTCAATTTTGAGTTTTATATTCTGCATAAGCGGACTTTATATTTCCTACCTCCTGGATATTTCAGCCACTCCTGCTATCATATTGACTGCTTCTGTATTGTTTTTTGCCTCTTTTTTTGTAAATCCTTAAAAAGGTGCAACTTTATGTTGCACCCTACACTTTATAGCCCTTTTAATATAGTGGCAAGAATCAATACAACAAAGGCAATTGTTACAAGCCAAAATCCATACCCTGCAAGAGCAGGTATGGCAACTATTTTAAGTTGTGTTACGATACCGAGTACACCGAGGATCAATGCAATCCACCATGTTACAAGTTGTGGTGCGTTGGTTTTCATAAGAAACCTCCTTTTGATTTTTTATAAATTTTTTATAATCTTTTTATTAAGCCGATAATAAACAGTAAAACTACGGCACCTACAAAAGCGGTAATTATCGAACCTATCAGACCGTTTACTACCTGGATATTAAAAAGACCAAACAGATAACCCCCTATTACTGCTCCGACTATACCTACCAAAATATTGCCAAGCAGTCCAAATCCTCCTCCTCTCATGAGCAGTCCCGCAAGCCATCCTGCAACAGCACCTATAGCTAAAAAGATAAGCAAAGCTTCCAAAGTCATCTTCTCCTCCTTATAAAACTTATAAAGTTATTATAATATTAAATAAGTTAATAATATATAACTTTTCAAACATTATTTTTAAAATAAGTTTAACTAATATTTTTTTTATACTGTTTATAAAAAAATGATATAATTGGAAAAATCGCTTTAGGAAAATAGTTATTATGAAAGTTAAAATATTATTATTCTTTTCTCTCTATAACCTATATGTCGATTAGGGGAAGAGAACCCGATAGTGAAGGTATGAATTTCTGGCTTGACAAACTGCACACCCACCAGTCAGACAGAAAGGATTTGATAGATCAATTTTTGGCATCAAAAGAGTTCAAAGATCTCTGTTTGAAATACTCTATTGAGTGATTTTTTTGCTATAATCGGTGCCAAAATGTAATAATAAAGGGTTTTTATGCAATTTCAAACTAAAAAAAGTTCAAAATTTTCTTATTTCCTGTCTCAGCCTCATCAACCGTTTTTTGGACTCGGTTTTATCAATGCTTTGATTTTTATGGTATTGTTTACAGGTATTTACAGAGGTAGTATTGATATTTCTATAGAGCATAATCTTTTTCATGCCTATTCAATGATATTTTTGATATTTACAAATTTCTTTTTGGGATTTTTGTTTACGACTTTTCCAAGATTCAGCGGTGTTGAAGCGATAGAGAAAAGAAAGTATTTGATCGTTTTTACTTTCAGTTTTGCTTCGGCGGTAGCATTTTTGGGTGTACTTTTTATCAAAGAGGCTTTTATCATTTCATCTCTTTTTATGATTTTTGCTCAGGTGATCTCTATCTCCATATTTTATAAAATCTATCAAAAAGCAACTCTTCCAAAATATGATCAATACTGGATCATAACAGCATTTGGAATGGGACTTTTTTCAAATATCGTTTTTTTACTCTCCACTGTTTCTAAGGGAAATTCAGCTTTTGTTTATCATAAAACAGCTGTTGATTTTGGAATATATCTGTATCTTATATTTTTGGCTTTTAGCGTATCTGCAAGGATGATTCCTTTTTTCAGCCACAGGATAATTCAAAAAGACATGAAACTGCTGCCTTTTGTTTTTATCCTTTTTTTGGCTCACTCATTTTTGGAAGGTTTATATCCAAAAGCTGTTTTTGCGGTGGATTTGACGGCTGCAATTATTATTGCAAAAGAGATAATCAGATGGAAACTTCCTTTTCCAAATAAAGAACCCCTTTTATGGATTCTTCATATTTCGGTATTTTGGCTTCCTCTGGCACTGGCAGTGGGAAGTTTTGCCGAATTTTTTAAAGAGTGGTTTGGGATATACCTTTTTGCTTTGCCATTGCATCTGCTCTCTCTTGGTTATCTTACAACTTTGCTTATAGGTTTTGGTACAAGAGTTACAATAGGACATTCCGGAAATATTTTAAAGGTCGATAGAGTAACCAAATATATATTTTATTTTACTCAAATCGTTGTTTTAGGAAGGATAATATTTTCGATAGCGGCATATTTTGGAAAAACAAGCCCGTTTTTTGATATAAGTATAACATTATGGTTGTTTTTGTTCGGATGGTGGGGTGTAAAATATTTTAATGTTCTATTTTTTGGAAAAAGCCTGAAAAATTGAGTAATTTAAACTATTTCAAAGATTTGTAAGATGATATCAGTTAAAATAAATTATTAAAGAATAACTTTAAAAAATTAAATCATGAAGGGAGATAAGATGTTTTCGTTTGTTGTTCGTTCGTTTCTTTTTGTACTGTTGGTTTTCTTTGTAAATAATACCTCTTTGTATGCTTCAAATACAAACTATCCGCAGGTAATGTTTATATTTGATGCTTCCGGAAGTATGTGGGCAAAAGCCGGGAATGAGAGTAAAATAGAGGCGGCAAAAAATGTTATGGGCAAAATCGTACCGGATTTGCCAAGTGAAGTAAAAGTAGGACTTGCCGTGTATGGGCATAGAAGAAAAGGGGATTTGCAAAGATATAGAGATTATTATTCCGCCCGGAAGCGATGATCGAAAAAATCTTATAGCCAAAATAGATAAATTAACTCCAAAAGGTAAAACTCCTATTGCAGATACTATCTCTTTGGTTTCTGAAAAATTGAAATCTTTTGAAAATGAGACGACTATTATCCTCGTAAGTGACGGAGAAGAGACATGTCATACCGATCCGTGCGGTGTTGTCAAAAAACTAAAAGACAGCGGTATAAAATTTATACTTCATGTTGTGGGATTTGCGGTTAATGACAAACAAAAAGCCCAGCTTGAATGTCTCTCAAAAGCGGGAGGAGGAAAATATTTCAGCGCAAAAGATGCCAAAACTCTTTTATCGGCACTTGAAAGCGTAAAAAAAGAGGTTACGCAAAAGGTTGTCAAAGCAAAAACCGTTACCAAAAAAGCTGTTACCAAACTTGGAAAGATAGAGATTTTAATGCCCCAAAACAGTTATCAAACCTTAAATACGATAAAAATTATCCGTAAAAAAGACAATAAAATTGTAAAAACGATAAAATCTCCAAAAAGCGGTTCTTTTCATCCTCTGCTTTCGGGAGAATATGAGATCGTAGCCGGATATGCAAATACAAATTATCAAAAAGATTCGGAAGTTTTGATAAAAACACTCAAGGTTGAGGGAGGCAAAACCACAAAAGTCTCTTTTGGTGCTTTGGCTTTGAATATTGCCGATGCTTTGAAAAAAATACCTGCCGATTTTTTGGTTATCCAAAAAGATGATGATCCAAATTTTAAAATAGTTACTACCGCAAAGGGTAATAGCTACTATTTTTACAAAACAAAACCTTTACCGGCAGGAAAATACAGTTTTATTGTTCATTACGGAACATATGTAAGAGCTATAATGAAAGAATCTATGACTCTTCTTTCAAATATTACGGTTGAGGATGGTAAAACAACAACCATCAATATCGCAACAGGTTTTAAGATAAAAAAACCAAAAGATATCACAGTTGATCGTTGGCAGCTTATACCAAAAGGAGAAGAGAAAGCCTTACTAGATATCAAAAGACCATGGGATAATGATTTTCCTCTCTGGGCAGTTTATGCGGTATCTTCTGGAAAATATGATGTAGTAATAACTGCAAAAGAGATGAGCGAACCTCTTACGGTAGCCAAAAATTTGGAGATCAAAGAGGGAGAAATAGTTGATTTTGATACGGGACTTTAGAGGTTTTTGGAAACAGATGAAGCTTCAGCTTCAACTGTTTCCAAAATGTCCTGTTTTTTAGTCTATTCCAAAACTCTTTAGAAGTTTTATAAATTCTTTGGAATTTATAAACTGATCGATTATTTTTTCCCTTTTGATATTTTCACCGAGTTTAAGAAGCCAAAACTTCTTGCCTTCTTCGTCCGGTTCTCTTTGAAAAATAGTTTTATAAAGTATTGTGATAAACTCTTCATCGCTTAGTTCTTTGTTTTTAAACTCATCGCTTTGGAAGAAGAATTTTACAGCTTTTTGAGTCGATTCAATCCCTTTGAAAAATTCATTACTCCAATAATCAAGACCGTTTGCGTCAGGCTCTCTGTCCATAATATTTTTATAAAGATAATTGACAAATTTTTTAATCATAACCTGTTTGTCCGCATCTATGATTTTAAATATCTGTAAACCGGAGTTCTCATCAGTAACCAGTATTTTATCATCTGTTACCGCTATTCCCAAAGTATTGTATCCTATAATAAAATCTTTGCTTTCCTCTTTTGCCAAATCTGACAGAGCTGATATAGAAAAGGATGTAAGTCCCATATTGGCATCGGCAACAAGCATGATAGAATCATAAAAAGCCAAAGCCATAGCTTTACCGTTTGTTTTGATATCATTTATTATTTGGGGGGCAAGAGGATTTGTGATATCTACCACCTCTACACCTTTTTCCTTTTCGGCTATATATAAAGAGTTTTTTATTATGCTCAAAGCTACGGCATCTCCTGAAGTTGGAAGATTAGCCACTAATTTAGGGTTTTCTATACTGCTTATATTTATAATCTCTATCCCTCGATTACCATTTGCCACATAAACAAGGTTATCTTTGATCTCTATACCCCGTTTAAAATCATCCATATTGTAAGAAGGTGAAAGAAGATATCTGGTTTTAAATCTTTTTTTCTCCTGTATTGAAACAGAAGCTATAATCTTTGGAGACTTTTTGTTTTTTATATCTATAACTAACAATCCTTTTTCCAAGTCATCAACCAATACCGTATCCTTGTATTTTTTTACACTCCAGGCAGATGGCGATTGTATATTTGAAACCAAAAAAGGATTTTTTGGATCTTTTATATTTATGATGGAGAGACCTGCATAATCGTTTGTTATATAGGCATAATCTCCTTCCACCTCGATATCGGTAGCAAAATCTGTCTTAAAATGACCGATGATTTTGGGAAAATTTGTATCTGAAATATCAACAATCTTCAAACCGTATTTCCATCCTATGACATAGGCGTATTTGTCCTGTACTTTTACAGTCCAGCTCTCTCCGCTTGTTTCAAAGCTTCCTGTTTCACGGGGATTTTTGGTATCATTTATATCTATAACCTCAAGACCGTAATCACTTGCAACAAAAGCCGTGTTTTTATCTGCTGCTACATTTAAAGTATAATCTTTTGTATCATAAGAGGTGATCTCTTTTAGATTTTTCGGATTTGAAATATCTATAACATGCAATCCCGACAAAGAGGCTGCCACAAATATTTTATCACCATATTTTT
>CAYVDJ010000097.1:0-3905 GCA_964450755.1 uncultured Campylobacterales bacterium | reverse complement strand
AAAAGGAAAAGTAAGCGCGATCTTTGGAACTCATACCCATATAGGAACCGATGATCTGATGATAGAAGAGGGAACCTGTTATGTAAGCGATGTGGGACTTACCGGATGTAGAGACAATGTCATAGGAGTAGAGAGCAAAGCGGTCATACAGAGATTTTTAACAGCTTTGCCGACTCCGAAATTTGATGTTCCAAACAGATGTAAAAGAATCTTTCAAATGATCATTTTTGAACTTGACAATGGAAAATGCAAAGATGCCTTTAAGATAAAAGCGTATGATGAAAAAGAGCATTTTATCTCTCAAAAGGCCTTTTTGTAGGGGTAGGGGGTATAGAAAGGTAAAAAAATTATGTTAAAATATAGAAAAGGATTTATGAACTATGAGATGATGACTTGGTAAATATTGATTCTTTTAAAAGGACTCCTACTGCTGATTTAGAAATATCACTTGATAAATTTGAAAAAATTAGAATTGAAATACAATCCGGTTTTCAAGGTATAAATGATATTAAACAACACAAAGTATTAGAAGCTAAAAAAATTGCAACTGAAAAAAATATTCCGACTATCGCAATTCATTTTGATCTTTTCAATGGGCAAGTTGCATTTATAAGACTTGATAATATTCAAGATAATGATGTTAATTGGATAACAAGGCAACAAATGGAAGGACAAACTGTTTTTAATATTGACCAAAATTATTTTTTGTGGAAACTAATTGAACAACCACCAAAAATAAGTGAATTAAATTTATTATAGAGGTTTTTATGAATAAGTTTACGGTAGTAGATTTGTTTGCGGGTGCTGGTGGATTAAGTTATGGTTTTGCAAAAGACAGTGATTTTAAAATTATTACTGCAAATGAGATAGAATATGAAATGACTAAAACCTATTCATTAAACCATCCAAATATTAAAGTTTATAATTGCGATATTAAAGAGTTTAGTATTAAAAATTTAAAAAAAGACTTTGGAATTGAAAAAAAAGATATTGATTTAATTATTGGAGGTCCTCCTTGTCAAGCATATTCAACGGTTGGAAAAAGATTATTAAATGACCCAAGAGGGCAACTGTTTCAAGAATATTACAGAGTATTAAAAGAATTAGAACCAAAAGCTTTTATTTTTGAAAATGTTAAAGGTCTTTTATCTATGAGCAAAGGAGAACTTTTTAAAACAATAATTTCTCTTTTTGAATCATTGAATTATAAGGTTTATTATAAAGTTTTAAACTCAGCAGATTTTGGAGTTCCACAGATTAGAGAAAGAATTATTATCGTTGGAACTAAATTAAAACAACGATATAATTTTCCGGAACCTACTCATTCAAATAATACTAATCTATTTAATTCAAATTTAAAACCATATTTAACTTTAGCAGAAGCCATTAGTGATTTACCATTTATAAAAAGCGGTGAAGAGAGTTTTGAATATGCAACAAAACCTCAAAATAATTTTCAAAAAATTATGAGGAAAAATGCACCAAAAAAATTAATGGATCATAATGCTCCAAAAAACAATGAAAAATTAAGAAAAATTATGGAACTTTTACCAGATGGTGGAACTCCGGAAGATTTGCCAGAAGATTTGAGACCAAAAAGCGGTTTTAAAAATACATATTGTAGATTATGGTGGAATAGACCATCAACTACTATCACCAGAAATTTAAGTACACCATCATCTTCAAGATGTATTCATCCAAAAGCACCCAGACCATTGACAACAAGAGAGGGAGCAAGAATACAATGTTTTCCGGATGATTATATTTTTTATGGTTCAAGAAGTTCTAAAAATTTACAAATAGGTAATGCTGTTCCAACTTTTTTATCGATGGCATTGAAAGATTCAATTAAACAGCATTTTACAGACAACACAACAGATTGCGATCTCCTTCCTTCTTAGTTATTAATAACAACAATCCTTCCGTCTTTCTCTTTTGGTGTCAATTCTCCGTGTTCTTGGAGATAACTTGCCATTATGGAGTAAAAAGTCGTAAAGGTATTTTGGAAATTTTTACCGTATTTTCTAAACCAAAAATATCCGTCTCCCGCATGATTGACGATAAATTCGTTGCTTAAGATTGTATAATTTTTTTGAGGATCTATATTTATCCATTTTCCGTTATCTTCTGTTTTGATATCTGTTACTCTTTTTCCTTTTTGGGTTATCGTTTCATCTTTTAGGATTTGAGGGATTTTTGAAAGATTGATATGGTATTTGATTCCTGAAACCTGTAAAAATCCTCCTTCACCGTAGTTTGCCGCACTGTGTTCAAGTATCTCTTTTAGATATTTTCCCTTCAGCTTGAAAATAAAGGCATTATTGCTAAATTCATCTATCTCTTTTAACATCGTATCGGTGATATTACCTGCCTTGTAGATCTTCTTTCCTCTGAATGCGCCGGAGTTGTTTAAAACGATATCTACTTTAAACTGATCTCTTAAAAGATCATTGATCATATCTGCAACTGCCGATTCTCTTTTTCTGAGTTCGTCTGGTTTGAGATTCCACTCTTTGAGAGTTTTTCCCAAAACGATGGATTCAGGAAAAGTTTTGATATATTTTTGCACCTGCTTTTGTATCTTTTGATCTTCTTTTACCGATTCGTTAACCGGTATCAGAGTCATTGTGATCTTTTTGGAATCGACTCTTTTTTTCTCATCTACGGGGATATCAACTCTCACAAGATAGATACCATGTTCTCCACCGTTTACAATAGCCGTTTTTCCTATATGACCTATTTTTTTTACATATTTGTGGGAGTGTCCGCCGAAAATCAGATCGATTCCCTTTACCTGTTTGGCAAGTTTTGCATCCTCTTTATATCCGATATGCGTAATTGCCACGATGATATCTGCTTTTTTCTCTTTTAGAAGTTTTATCATCTTTTTTGCCGAATTTACATTATCGGAGGCTATTTTAACTCTTTTTTCAAGTACGATAAGAGGAAAATCTTCGCTCATCAAAGAGAAAAATCCGACTCTGATTTTGCCGATCTCTTTTATGATATAGGGTTTGCATTTACCTTTTAGATCGGAAGAAGATATATCAAGATCACTGCAAAGAGGTGTGAAAGTCGCACTTTTTAAAGCTTTTGCAAGGATGGTGCTTCCTTTGTCAAATTCATGATTTCCAAATACATACAGTTCATATCCGCTTTTGCTCATCAATGAAAAGATCGCTTTTCCTTTAAAAGTGTGAAAAAAGCGGTTCATCAGATCATCACCGCTGGATACAACGATGGTATTTGGATTTTCCTTTTTTATCTCTTTGATAAGAGTTGCGATACGAGAAATTCCGCCTGTTATATGCCCGTTCTCTTTGGAAGGTGACATCATCCCCTGTAAATCGGCTGTTCCTATGATCGTTACAACTTTGTTGGATGGAGGAGTAGGTTTGGGAATACATCCGATAAACATTAAAAGCACGATAAGAGATATGAAAATTTTCTTGAACATTACAGCCTCCTTTTTTAAAATATCTTATCACATTTTAGATTTAGATTACTTTATTCGTAATTATTTACCAATAAAAATTACCAATCAAGAAATATAATGCTTAATCCAATCTTCTCCCAAAAACAAAACAGGACATTTTGTCCTCTATCGCTTTGTATCGTCAAATAGGGGAACAAAATGTCCTGATATCATCAGATTTCGGGCAAAATGGACACAAATGTTTTTTAACTTTTTGGAGGAATATTCAAAGTTAAATTATTTTATTGATTTTTTCCAATAGCAGGACAAAAAAATGTTCTACTATTCTTGAAATTTAAGGGTATTTGGTATAAAGTGTTCTATTAATAAGTATTTGCTTCGGACGCTTCGCTCATCGAGTCAACGGAGGCGCGGGTTAAACATCCTCTTGTTATCCGGCGCAAAGCGCCAGGCAACAAGCGGGAGGAGC
>CAYVDJ010000096.1:0-4134 GCA_964450755.1 uncultured Campylobacterales bacterium | reverse complement strand
CTCCAATCATCAAATCCTGCAAATTTTTCTCTGTTTAACTTCTCTGCATACCTAAATGCCTCTTGCCAAGTCATATCATGATTGCCATCATCGTTATCTTGCCACATAAGATTTGTTTTTCTATCTATCACTACCTCTTTTGTATCGTCTCTGTAAAATCTTACCAACTTTTTTAACTCTTTTATCTTTTTATTTGCCTCATCTTCATAAATTTTAAGAGTTGATTTAGATAGATAGATTAATAATTTTGTTATCTGTTTACTTTTATCTTGTTCTTTGTTTGCTTCCATCCACAGATTTTCATCTTTTTCACTAAAAAGCTCATGATTTTTTAAAAAGAGATTTTTAAAATAAACACTATCATCAACAACTACAGCTTTAGAAGTGATATCATATATCTTTGATGAGCCATAAAGCTCTTTTGCCCTGTCTCTATCTACTTTTATAAAATAGCCATCTTCTATGATAGATTTGGCATTTTTGTCGATTTTAGAGAGGTTTTCATCAAAAGTTATATTTAGTCTAAAGATCTCTTTTTTGACATCATACTCATCAAGTTTTGCTTTTGCGATTTTGAAGTTTTTGATACTCTCTATCCTCTTTTTATACTCATCGGGAGTTTCAAACATATCTCTTTTTAAAAATTCTACATCAAGGGAGTTTGCTCTGTTTTGTTCTTTGATCTTTTCTTTTAGATTTTCTATCTTTTTATCCGCTTCTTTTTTATATCTTTTTATAATAGTTTTTTGAAGATAATTTTGGAGATTTTTGATATATCTCTCCAAATCATCCTGTTCTTTGTTCGCTTCTCTCCATAGTCTCTCTTCATTATCGTATTCTATCTCATTTTTTAGTTTTGCTATGATATTTTGCATCTCTTCTTTATAGGAGAAGAGTTTAGTCTCATTTAGGTATCTTTGGTAGATTTTTATCTTTTGGGATTTCTCATTTGGTAGTTCTGCTTGAGTTTTTATATCTCTCCATAGTCTCTCTTCTTCATCTTTGTATATAGAGCTTTTTAACTCTTGAATCTTTCTGTTTGCCTCTTTAAGATAGCTTTTTAGTGTTGTTTGACGAAGATAGTTTTCATAAATGGTGATTTTTATCTCGGGGCTTATATCTTTTTCTGTCTCTTTTTGGCATTTTTCCCAAAGTTCATCTTCCAAGGAGATGATCTTTTTTGCCTCATTTGCATACACACCTTCTGAAAAACTCTCAAGGTAAGCTTGGTAAGAGGCTCTTGTATGTTTATCTTTCGCCTCCTGCCAAGCCTTTTTATCATAAAAAAAGTATTTAAGAGCCTCTTTGTACTCTTCATAACTATCAAATCTCTCCAACAGCTCTTTATAGTTTTTATTTATGATCTCTTTTGTCAACTTCTTTCCTTTTTATGAGGTTGCTTCCAAATTTTTACGAACCTGTTTTGCCTGTGTCTCTATATAGCTTAAATGTTCTTGCTCTATATGTTTTATCAGATCATTTACACTCTCGTTAAATTCATTTTGCATCTGTTGTATCTTGTCTAACTCTTCTGATATATAGTTGCTTTGTCTTAGCAAATCTACTTTATTTGTGTATATATTTGCTATATATCTCATCTCTGAATTTAAGTTATTTAGATAATCTCTTGTTGTTACAGTCCATCCCAATTGATTTGCATAACTTTGTCTATCGCTCATAATTTCCTCCTTTTAATCTCTTGCCGCACTTATAGAATTTTGCAGTCTTGACTCTTGTTCACCAAGTCTGCTCTCATGGCTCTCTATCATATTTACAAGGTTATTTATCTTTTGCGAAAAGATTTGGTATTTGTTTTTTAGTGTATTTGTATAGTTTGTCATAAAACCGGTACTTTCGGCTCTATCTATCTGATGTTTATATTTTGCATCTATATCCGCAAGATACCTTTTAAGAGATGCTATAGATCTCTTTACCTCTGTAACCATTTGAAGATGGTTCTCGTAACTGTCCGTTCTTTGCATACTTACTCCTTTTATATGGTTTGTATCGTTATAAATATTGTGAATAACTCTATGCTCATCTATATATCCTTGATTGTAACCTCTGCTGTAACTATCAAGTGCATTGTTGAGATTAAATATACAGCTTATAGGATGAACCGCTTTAAAAAACCTAAATTTACTATTTGGGCGATGCTTTTTCGCATCCTCAACACCATGTTCATAACCTTCACTTGTATAATCAGCCGTATAAATTTTATAAAAACTTGTTTTTGGCATTGTTTCTTTCCTTAAAATTTATCAAAACCTATACTTCTTAAAAACTCCTTATCATCATCAACAGATGTTTCATATTTGGTTGGTTCTCTTTTACTCTCTTTTGCCTTATGCATATCTTTTTCTTGTGATTTTGATTTGCTTTTGACTATCGTCGGAGTTATCATCAAACTCTTGTCTCTTTCTTTTCGTATCTCTTCTATCGTACTTTTTATATCTTGTGGCGGATTTGCTCTAGCAAGTACATTTGCCTCTTTTCTTCCCGAATCATTATTGATGATAAATTCATAAGCTTTCATATCAAGATTAAAAGCTTCTGTATTTCCAAAGGTAAATATCCTCTCTGAATCTCTCTCGCTTGTGAGTTTAAAAGAGAGTCTGTATGTGATTTGCAGCATGATTTGTGCATCTATATCCATACCTGTAAGTGTTTGTGTGGATAAGATTATATGGATACCGTAAGCCCCTCCCTGTCTGACAACCACTTCCAAAAGTGAATTAAACAGTGCTTTGTTTTTATATTCACCTGCAAAAAGTTTGTGTACCTCATCTATGATAAGTATGAGCCTTTGCATAGGTCTGTCGGGATGGAGTCTGTTATATGCTGAGATACTGTTTATCTCATTTCCTTTGGCTTTAAATATTTTTGATCTCTCTTCTATCTTTTTTACAAATTCTTGAAGCAGATTTACAGAAGCTTCAAAATCTTCATTATCTAAAAATATCTTTTCACAATTTGGATGGTTCTTAAAGACTTGAAACTCCACACCCTCTTTATAATCCATCAAGTAGAGTCTTATATCATCGGCTGTATAATTTTTGGCGATATCTATGATGATATTGTTCAAAAGTGTACTTTTACCGGATCTTGTAACTCCTGTTATAAAAGTATGGTAGTTTCCTGATTTTTCTCCCAAAGTAAATTTGATATCTTTTCTGCCGTCGAGAGATTTTCCGATAGAAACAGAGAGAAAATCTTTTCTGCCGTCTTTTTCGTTATCTGCATGAAGTTGCTTAATGATTTTATCCACAATGTTATTTTTATCATCATTGGCATAATCAAAATCCATCGATTCCAAAGAATCAGCAAATGCAAACAACTCTTTTGAAAAAGAGAACTGTTTCTCTTTTATCTCTATGAGAGGAAATTTATTTAAGAGATATTTAACTGATCTTATTTTTGTTTCAAAAACTTCTCTGTTTCCAAATGCGATAGTATAAGATCCGGCTTCATACGCCGATTCAAAAAACTCTTTTATCTTTCTGTATGCTGATAAATCATCGGGATAGTGTTCGAGGTTTATAAGAAGCAGATGATACCTTTGGGTAAATTTGTTTTTTTGATTGTACTCTGAAATCGTTGCAGTATCAAAAGAGAGCAGTTCATGATGTCTGTGAAGTGCGATTTGGTCAAGTTTGTTAAATGCATTGACAGCATCATTTGATCCCAAAGAGATATTATAGAGTTTCTCATTTTGCAAAGAGGAGAGATACATAAATCTCTTTTTGCGGGTAAAATCAAATATATCCGTCTCTATATCACCCACCGGCAAAACTTCAAAGAGTTTCAAAGCAACATTTTCGATAAAATTGTTCGCTATCTTTTCACTCTCATCATCAAAAACAACACAAAAGCCACCTTGTTCACTATCTAAGCATACGGGCAAAAAATCCCTGCCACCTATCAAATCTCCTATATAAATCCCCCATGGAAATGTATGTTCGCTTTTTGACATTGTTAAATCCTGTCTGTTTGTGTCGGTTAATTATACCACATAAAAGTAAAGTTTTATCTCACCTTATTCTCCCTCCACTGCTTCGAGTTCATAAAAAAAGTTTGTTGCCTGTACGAAACCGTCCACGCTTCCGCAGTCAAATCTTCTGCCTTTAAATTTAT
>CAYVDJ010000095.1:0-4321 GCA_964450755.1 uncultured Campylobacterales bacterium | reverse complement strand
GCTGCATCAGATTGTTTCTTTTGCTCAGGAATTTTTCCGTATTGGTCAAGAGCATCTTCAACCAAGTTTTTAACAACAGGATATTTTTCATAGTGGTTTTCTTTCAAGAATTTAACAACACTTTGAATAACTTTGTCTGTTGCCGCATTTGTAGCTACTGTTTTGTCATACTCGGCTTTTAACTGCTCAGGAGTCATTTTTGCTCTTTTTAGTTTTGCAGCACTTACATATTTTTTGTTAGGATCTTTAACAAGCAAATATCCCATCATTTCCAAGTGAAGCGCAGAACAGAACTCTGTACAGTAGTAAGGGAATACACCTTCCATGTCAGCTTTAAAAGTAACGGCAACTGTTTTACCAGGCTCTAGTGAAGTATGAACATTGTATTGATCAACTGTAAATCCGTGAGTCTCGTCTTCCGCTCTTTCAAGATTGGTCAGATAGAAAGTTACCGTATCGCCTTTGTTTACCGTAACATGTTCAGGATTGATATGACTTCTTACCATTGTTCCGTAAACATATACATGATTTCCTTTTCTTACGATCTTCTCTTGACCTGCAAGTGTTTTACCTTCATGAATTTTTCCGGTAAAAGCATTTGTACCCATTTTGTATCTTACATGAGTATGAAGTTTACTTGCTCTGATAGCAACCGCTTGGTGAGGCTCACCTAGTGGAATAGGCATATCATAAAGAAGTTGCATTTTTTTGCCTCTGATGTCGATCAACTGATGGTTTTGCGGATGCAAAGGTCCGATTTCGTTGAATCTGTCAATGGCAAGTTTGTTAAGAGCGATGATATAATCGCCTTGAGGGTCTTGGCTTTTTCCTTCCATTCCGCAAAGGTGACCGATGTTATAGTTAACATTTTGTCTGTCAAGTACTTTACATGTCAGATAGTTCCATCTGATAACCTGGCTGTCAACATACAAAGATGTATATATTTCACCGTCTGTTTTCCATTTTGGTCCGTATTGGTTATGTAATGGTCCAAGTCCAAGCTCCGCTTGACAATGTGCTGCTTTTTTAAGATCTATGATAGGAATACCAAACGGATCTTTTCCTACGAAATCTTTATTGTCTATCGCTTTTTTGATTTTTTCCCAGCTGTAAACTGTTGCATGAGTATCAAGTTTACCACAGACAACGATATATTTACCGTCAGGGCTTACATCAACACCATGTGGAGATTTTGGTTCCGGAACCAAAAACAAAGCATTGTTTTTAACAGCTACATCGATAGGAACAACACGATGACCATTGACGATTTTTACATTTTTTTTGTCTTTTGCAAGTTCAGCCAGTTTTTTCCAGTTATAAACTTGTAAGTAATCTGTATCATTTCTACTCATACCCGCTTCAAACGGAGGAAGTCCTTTTTCAATACCTCCTGTGTACATTTCGGAGTTGAAAGAGTTTGTAAATCCCCATCCTGCACTTGCTTCTTTACCTGAATCGGAAAGATCTTGCATATAAGGAGGCATCTCTATCGTAAAAGATTTTTCTGGTTCGATTTTTCCTTTTTCATGATCAAATTTCCAAACCGTAACACCACCTCTGTAAGTCTCTGCATACTCTTCTATCGGATGATAGTTGTTATCAAGAGGAGCAGCATATTGACACGCTTCCAAAATCCATTCACTGTTTGGAGTAAAGAAAGCACCACCGTGATCTGATTTGAAAACAGGATTGACAACGATCTGTTTTGTAACAAAATCGCTCAAATCGATAACTGCAAGTCTTGGATTGGCTTTATCATTGATAACAAGCCATTTACCGTCATATACACCCTTTGTTTCAGAGATTGCAGGATGGTGAGTGTCTCCCCATGTTATCTCTTTGCCTCTGATTTTACCTTGTTCCAATACCTTTTTGGTGTCATCATCATATCCCCATCCCTGCCATGGTTCTGGAGTAAAAACACCGATATATTTTAAGATTCTCATTGAAGGAACACCATACGCCATTATTTGACCTGATTGTCCTCCCGAGCTAAATACGATGTACTTGTCTCTTCCACCGCTTGGGGTGTAAGTTTTTGCCGCTGCAAGCAAGTCTTGTTGTGTCAGACCTCTTTCTTTCATGACTTTATCCAACTCGCTTCCCGCAAAGCCGAAACTAACGCTTAGACTGAGTGCCAAAGCCGAAGCAGTCAGCTTTCTGAAGGCTGATTTTGCCATATCTTCTCCTTTCATAATAGTTGTTGTGTTAATTTTGTGTTAAACAACCTATACAATTATATTAAATATAGCGTTAAATTATATTGATTTATGTCAATAAAGGAAGATTTATGGCTCAATTCTTTTAGATTCAGGTAATTTCTCGACATATAAAGATTGTGAAGGAAATGCGAAATCGCTGTCTTGATATTTTTCAATTATTTTCATAATTTTCAGATTGACATCCTCTCTTATATGCATATAATCAGCCCAAACGGCGGTATTTGTAAAGGTATAGATAAAAATACTAAGAGAGCTGTCCTCAAATCTGTCAAAATTGACAAGCATCGTTGCATTTTGTGCGATAGAGGGGTGGGATTTTAACATCTCTTTTATATCTTTTAAAATATTTTCCATGCTCTCTCTTGAAGTGGAGTAGGTAACTCCGACTCTCATTTTGATCCTTCTTATACCTCTTCTTGAAAAGTTTTCTATCGGGTTGTTGGCTATGATCTGATTTGGTACCGTTACGAGTGATTTTTCAAAAGTTCTGATTTTTGTTGTCCTAAGACCGATATCCTCCACCGTTCCTTCCACGGAACCGACTTTGATCCAGTCATCTATCTTCAAGGCGTTATCAGCCAGTATGCTAAGACCTCCAAAAAGGTTTGATGCCGTATCTTTGGCGGCAAGTGCAAAAGCCAGACCTCCAAGCCCCAAAGAGGCGATAAAAGCGCTTACATTGATAGACCACTCCTGAAGTATCGCAACAAGTCCGACGGTAAAAACAAATATTTTCAGGGTTTTGATGATAAATGTACCAATCTCCCGATATAACTCTTTACCGAAGTTTTTAGCGAACTTGTAAATAACACTTTCAAATGTGGATACCGCATCATAAAAAACCCAAAAGACTGAAAATATAATCAGTGTTTTGATGATTTTTGCAATCGTTTCGTTTAGTATTCCCATAAATTCAAAACCAAAATAGAGTCCTATGATGATAAACGCAAATTTTAACGGTCCTGTTATAACATCAAGTATCTTGTCATCAACAGATGTTTTTGTTCTTGAAACGATATGTCTTAAAGTTTTTATGACTATGAGAGTAAAGAGTTTTCTAAAAACCAAAAAAATGAGAAATATGCCAAATCCACCGGCAAATTTATATAAAGGTATGTTAAAAAGAGATTTTTGGGTAAAAACAGAAAATGCCATCTCTTTTAATTTGTAAAGATAGGCTTTGGAATCTCCCAGTGTCTGTTTGACTATATAATTTAGGGTATTTTGTAAAACATCCTGATATTCATCGGGATTTTTAAAAAGACTTTTTGCTTCCTGGCTGATTTCGTGAATATTTTCAAAAAGAGTATCTTTTTTTCTGGAGAGTTTTTCAAAAAATTTTATCAGCCTGTTTTTTATGATACTTTTTATCAAAAGGTCTATCTTGTTTTCTATATTTGTTATTTTTCTGGCGGTATTGTTAAAAGCGTTTTGATTTTCCAGAAGTTTGTAGCGCTCTTTTTCTATGAGCAGTTTTTCTCTGTCTTTTTGAAAAATAGATATTTTTTTTCTAAAAAGTTTTATATTTTTATCTGTTTTTTTGGAGTTGAATTTGATGTTTTTTATATTTTTTATAAGCAGATCGATGTTGTTTTGATAATCCTGTTCAAAATTTGAAATTGTATTTTCCAAAATCTTCAGTTTTTTGTAAAAATAGGCATATTGAAGTTGTAAAGTCAAAAGATTTGAAGCGTTATCATCAAGTGCTTTGATCTCATCTTTTAACGAATCTGCTCTTTTTTTGATATCTGTAATGCTTTTTTTCAGGCTCTGATTTTGAACCTTTGCTTCTACAAGATTAAAAAAGCTGTCGATAAAATGCTTTTGATCTTTTATCTTTGTGATATCGATTTTAGGAGTTTTTATCTCTTTTGAGAGATTTTTTATCTTGAGTATCAAAGTTTTTTGCAGTTTGGTTTGGGGATTTGTACTGTTTTGAACTGACCTTAGCAAAGAGTCATAAACGGTAGAGTTTTTGTCATCCAAAAGAGCCTGATTTACCGAAGCGGAATTTAAAAAAAGGGTACTTAATAAAATCAAAAAAAGATATCTCATAGGTATCGGCTCCTCGTTTAAAGCTTTTGTCTCAACTTTTGCAT
>CAYVDJ010000094.1:0-9512 GCA_964450755.1 uncultured Campylobacterales bacterium | reverse complement strand
TTTCTTATCAAAATATCTCTCGGCTTTTCTTCTTCTCTTTTTCATTCAAAGTAGTTCAGGCCGCTTATTTAGTTCTCAAAGATTGTTGACATTATTCTTTTTTAAATATCCCGACAAGCCCTTTAATGCTCGTCTTCCCCCGTTGTCTCTCAAACGAGGGTGGAATTATAGTCTATCGTTGCTTAGATTTTTATTAAACTTTTATAGACTGTGAAATTTTTTTTGATTTTAATTGCAAATATGTGCATAACCTGTTTCCGGTTCTATACAAATCCCTATATTTCGGCTTCCATCTGATAATGTTATTTTACATGTATTTGTAATTATCTTGTTTTTTTCATAAGATGCCGAATAGTTTTTGGGATCTCCCTTTAGAGGTCTGCCAATATAGTCAAAGGGTATTCTTTGATTGCAATTTGAAAATGTTATATTTGTAATTCCATAGGTTTCACCGATAGCGGTTTTTTTATTTGTCTTTTCATTTGAATAATTTATTGTAAAACCGCCGCTTATAAGAGTTCTGTTTAATGGATCGATTGCCACCTCTCCTGTGGTAGCATTTGGCTGACCGTTAAAATTTCCTGATGAGTTTGGTTTATCGGAAAAAACAGCATAAGCCCATTTTGATGTTCCGTCTTTACTTGCGGTGGTTTTTTTGAAAAATCTGATCTGCCAACGCCTTTTATACCAATTGGGATCTTTGGGATCATATTTGTTATCAATAAGTGCCAGGTGCTGGGTATATCTGATATGGGAAATTATCTGGTGAGCTGCTTCTGTAAGATTGTCTCTTTCATAATTAGGAGTAAAAGAGACAGAGATAATCGCTATAACTACAATAACTATAACGGCTTCTAAAAGTGTAAATGCCTTTTTGTGATACATGTTTTTGCCCAAGTAGTAGGATTTTCTCCCACTACATCGGCAATAGTTCAAAAAACTTTAAATCTCTTCAGCTTTTTGAACATCATAAAGGATATCATCCATAGGATGTCTGTACATAGGCATACCAAGTCTTTTCTCATCAAGAATATGACCGATAAATCCTATACTTCTTCCTACGATAAAGAAAGCGTTTAGAGTACCAGACTCTATAAACTCATCAATCTCTTTTTCACTGTATCCCAAAGCTCTCCACATATCAACCATCAAAATACCGATAGTACCGTCAACATTTAAGATAAGATTATCTTTTTTGGAAGTTGTCAACTGCTCTACTTCAAGCGCATATTTCAATAAAGGAGTATCAGGGAAGAACTCTTTTGCAAATTTTTTCAAACCTTCAACTCTAAGATCAGGATTTCTCAAAGATTTGATTCTGTGACCGATTCCCGGAATCGGAATACCCTGTTTTTTCATGTAACTCAAAAACTGTGCCGGAGTAAGGTTGTTATCATCAGCATATTTAAAATATTTAGCCGCTCCGTCTATCGCTCCTCCAAATCTAGGACCGATAGTCAAAAGTCCCGTTACCAGTGCTTCAACAACACTTTTACCTGCTCTTGCGGTAACTTTTGCATTGTGTGCGCCACTAACGGCAGGACCGTGGTCAGCAACCGTTTTCATAACTGTTTCTATAAACTGGGTTGCCCATTTTGGATATACTTTTTTAAACCAAAGAAGAGAAACAACATCGCCTATTCCTTTACCGGTATCAGGAGTGGCAACCGAACTTATAGGATATCCGGCATAAGTCGCTTCCTCTCCTCTGTCATCGGAAATCGTACAGATGAAGTTTTTAGGTCTTCTGTTTTTAGGGATAGAAGGAACCACAGGTTCTTCGATCTCCGTAATAACACCTTCATTATAAAGTTTTGTATAAACTTCATTGATAACTCTTGGAAGATCGTTAAAACTTTCAGGTACATGGATACCGGCTTCTGCCATTGCTTTGTTTTTAGCTATTGCAGTCTCTTCATCCGCATTTGCACTCGCTCCGGCATGACCAAACTGTACACCACTGCTAAAATGTTGGGCAATGGTTCCTATACACCACGCAATGATAGGTTTGGTAATTTTACCGCTTTTAACAGCTTCAATAACTTTGTACTCTTCTCTTCCGCCAACTTCTCCAAGTAAAATCATATATTTTACCTGAGGATTGTTCTCCATTCTAAGAAGATTATCTATAAATACCGATCCTACAAATCTGTCTCCGCCTATCGCAACACCTTCGGCAATTCCGTCAGCATTTATAGCGATAATATTACACAACTCGTTAAAAAGACCACCGCTTCTTGTAACAAGTCCGCAACTTCCCGCACGATGAAGTTTTGATTTTACGATATTATCGATTGTTCCACCAATATTTGCTATTTTAAACGCACCTGGCGCTATCGCACCGACAGTTGCAGGTCCTATAACCGTGATGCCTTTTTCTCTTGCTGCATTATTCATCTTTCTTGCAAGTCTCTCTGGAATACCCTCAGCCGTAACCATGATGGTTTTAAACTGATTTCCCATATTGATAGCTTCCATCGTTACATCATAAGCGGTTCTAAAAGATCCAAAATTCAAAAGAACATCGGCATTTGGATGATTTTTGGCAGCTTCAGTTGTACTTCTATATACAGAAACCATAATTTCATCAGGACCGAAGAAAAATTTCTCAAATTTATTATTTGATGTAGGCGCAACGATAGCGGCAACAGAAGGTGTCTCTCTTTGGATTACATAGTCATAATCCAACATTCTTTGGATAGCATTTTTATTATTGTTCCAAAAAATTGCTTGTGTGTCTCTTGTAAATAAAGCTCCCATTATTTCTCCTCCAATGCCATTCTAACTATATCGGTAACATGCGTTTCAGGCCCGTAAACCTCTATATAAAGTCCCAATCTGTCCGCAGCTTCTTTGATGTCTTTCAAACCTTTTTCGTAATTGGGACCGCCTCTTCTTACATAGATTTTCGTATTGTGTTCTTTTAGTTTGTCTGCATACTCTTCAAATGCCTGAATAATTCCTGTAAAAGTTTTCGCAACATCAGTAAAGTTTGCAATAGCTCCCCCGATAATCAAAATTTTTCCTCTAGGATCACTATATCTTGTCATCAGATCAAAAATAGTTTCAGCATAAAATTTTGTCTCACCGGTCGTAGGACCTCCGGAATACTCTCCATAGTTTGCCAAATCTTCAACACCGGCAAAATCAGCAATCGTATCGGCATAAACAACACTCGCTCCACCTCCGGCAACCATTGTCCAGATTCTGCCTTTTGGATTTAGTATAGTAAGCTTAAGCGATGCACCGCTTTTTGCGTCAGCTTCTGCAATAGCTTCCTCTTCGGGAGATTTGTCCTCCATACCAAAAGCCGTAGGAAATTCTATATCACCCCACTGCTCTCTCATCATAAATCCCGCAGTATCATCAAGTCTTGCAACAAGATCCAAAATATGCATATCATCGCCTACTATAACGATAGGATTGATCTCAAGATAAGCAAAATTCAAATCTCTGTAAAATCTGTAAAACTGCTGTGCAAATTTAGCAAATCTATCTTTGTTCTCAGCAGGAATATCAGCAGGGATATTAGCCTCTATCGCTTTGTCTATATCTTCATCGCTCATTGTGATAGGGATATTAACCTCAACTACTTTATCCCAGTTTTCTTCAACTTCCATACCGCCTTCGGCAGAAAGATAAAGTACATCATCTTCTCCCACAGTCGTAGCAGAGATATAATACTCCTGATCTTGAGTATGAGGCGTAAAAGGCTCTACTATAAAATGTGTAAGTCTTCCTTTTTGACCAGAAAGCAACTCTACATCTTCCGAACTTTTCTCATCGATCCATTTTGCCGCATCTTCAAGCGTAACATCACCTGGTTTTTCAACTTTGAAAAGTACCAAACCGTTTTTACCCCGTTTTCCAAAAAGCATATCCGGTTTTGCAACCAAAGGCTTTTTGTTCAACCAGTCATATTCTGGTTTTTTGGCAAGTTCTTTTAGTTCACTGCCACTTGTAACTAAAACAGATTCAAAAGCATAATTCATTCCATCAAAATATTTATTCCAATGATCATGGAACAGCCGTTTGCCGTCATATTCGCGTATCGCTCTTTGAGCCATAGCTACTCCTTATAATAAAATTTGTTAACATTCTATTTAATTTAATATAATGATTAGATTGTTTTGAGAGGTTTTTATAAAAAAATCTATTTATATGTTTATTTTTGAAACATAGTAGGTTTTTACAAGCTTATTCATGTAACGAATCGAAACTTTTTTACTATTTGAAACATTAAGAGGAGTTTGGGTAATTATATAATTATTTCCCTTTTCAATACCATAAAATTTAAGTCTTAAACAAAGCTTTTCATCATTGCAAACAATACCGTTTATATGGTCTCTTTTGAGTTCCTTTGACAACTCTTTTACAAAATAAAATTTATTTGCAAAATGTTTGGAAGGATTTTCATAAACCAAAAAAAGTACTTTGTTAAAATGAAGTATCAAGAAATTAAATATCAAAAATCCAAATATCAAAATGAAAAAAAACCGATGAATTTTTCTAAACCGGGCAAGTCTTATCCTGTAACTTGCAAAAAAAACTCTAACTGTTACAGGCATACCTACAACAACAAAAGCGGCAAAATCCTCTATATGGACTTTCTGCCGAAAAGAGAAAAGCAAAGACAAAATCAGTGCTATAAAAGAGATAAACCATAAAATATCCTTTTTCTCTCTGATCAAAATCCTGTAAAGAGCATAAAAAAAGTAGATAAACAAAAAAGGAGAGAAGATAAGAGCATAAGCACCGAAAATATCCAAAAAATATCCAATCGGCTTACCAGAAAGCTCTATACCAAATAACAAAAGAGAAAAGACGGCTAAAATCAGAGAGAAAAAGATCATAAAATTATCTTTTATAAAATATCCGTAAACAACAAGAGCCATATAGAGAATCAAAAATGAATTATCTATAAACAAAGCAGTTAAAAGAATCAAATATGATAAAACTCTAAAACCTTTAAGATATAAAAACAAAAACAGCAGAGTAAAAAAGATAACTATTGTAACACTGTTTACAAGTATCGCTCCGCTGTTGACTCCGGGCAAAAGGGCATAAAGCAGTGTGGCAAAAAGGGAATCTTTGTCTTTTTTGACAAAAAAACGCCCTACTTCATAGATCAAAACGATATTTGCCACATGAAAAAGCAAAACGGGAATACGAAGAGCAAAGTCATTCTCACCAAAAACAGATACAGAAAATCTTATAAGATAATGCAAAAAAGAGTGATCAAAGAAATAGATCCAAGCCTCTTTATAACCTATCGAAATATTTGAAATATCATAAAGCAAAAATAAAACATCAACAAAAATAATGATAAAAAGATAGAGATAATTTCTCATAATTTTAAAAAATTATCAATTATCTCATGACCGTATTCACTCATTATGGATTCGGGGTGAAACTGCACACCATAGATAGGATAACCCTCAATCTCCAAAGCCATAATCTCATCATCATCCGTGCTGTAAGCTGTGGGAATTACACATTTTGGAAGAGAACTTTTCTCCACGACCAAAGAGTGATATCTCGTAGCCGTAAACTCTTCCGGCAAATCTTTAAAAACCGCCGTAGATTTGGTAACTTTGACTTTAGATGTTTTTCCGTGCATCAGATTTTTAGCCCCGACTACCTTTCCCCCAAAACTCTGGGCAATCGACTGATGCCCCAAACAGATACCCAAAATAGGCTTTTTGCCTTTGAAATAATCAATCACCTCAAGACTCACTCCGGCTTCATTTGGCGTAGCAGGTCCCGGAGAGATGATGATCTTTTCCGGATTTAAAGCCTCTATCTCTTTTACACTCATCTTGTCATTTCTGATAACTTTGAGATTTGCCCCAAGCTCCAAACAGTACTGAACAACATTGTAAGTGAAACTGTCGTAATTGTCTATCATCAAAATCATTATAATAACCTTCTTTTTTTGTATCTAAAATTATAATCTCTTATTTATATATACTTTCTTAACCAAATTATCCAAATTTTTGCAAATTGGTGCTATAATTTTCTTTTTTTTAGGAGAGATGATGCAACTATTTGATAAAAACAACAGATTTAATTTGGCAAACATGGTAACTTTCGGAAATATCGCATGTGGAATCATAGCTATCTATTTTATAGTCAAAGGTGAATTTTTTACGGCTATCATTTTGGCATGGATCGCCGGTGCTTTGGATATAGCAGACGGCAAAATAGCACGAAAATACAACCTCTCAACCGAATTTGGAGTACAGCTTGACAGTTTTGCAGACTTTTTGTCATTTGTCATCATGCCCTCTTTTTTGCTTTTTTACGCTTTGAATAAAAGCTCTGTTACTGAAGAGATATTTATAGGAGCTGTTTTTATATTTTATATCATCAGCGGACTAAGAAGACTGATAGAGTTCAATCTAAAAGTAGAAGCCGGAGGAGTGGAAAAATATTTTACCGGTGTCCCGACACCTCTTGGCGCAATCTTGCAATGGGTTTTATATCTTTTATATGTATATCATATCATACAAAATCCTATAATGATCGCCGTCTTAGTTGCCGTTATCGCATGGTCGTTAAACTCCAAGATAAAAATACCTCATCCCTAAAATAAAATCCTTTGTATCGCAAAAAAGAGGAAATTTTCCCTCTTTTATCCGATATTCAACACCGCCAAAAACGCCTCCTGGGGAAGATGAACTTTTCCGATGGCTTTCATCCTCTTTTTACCCTCTTTTTGTTTTTCAAGAAGTTTTCTTTTTCTTGTGATATCTCCGCCATAACATTTGGCTGTAACATTTTTACGCATTGCCGAAACGGTTTCTCTTGCTATGATTTTATTGCCTATACTTGCCTGAATCGCTACTTCAAAAAGCTGTCGTGGGATCAACTCTCTCATCTTTTTGACAAACTCTCTGCCTCTGTAAGCGGCTTTGTCTTTTGGAACAATGATCGAAAGCGCATCAACCACCTCTCCGGCAACTCTTACATCAAGTTTGACCAAATCACCCTCTTTGTACTCTATCGGCTCATAGTCAAAACTTGCATAACCTTTTGTTGCAGATTTCAGCTTATCATAAAAATCCATAACGATCTCATTCATCGGCACTTCATATTCCAAAAGAACTCTTGTTTCGTTGAGATAGTCCATCTTGATCTGAATACCTCTTCTCTCATTGAGCAAAGTTATAATATTTCCGACAAACTCACTCGGTGTTATGATCGTCGCTTTTACATAGGGTTCATAAATCTTTTCTATCTCATTTACCGGAGGCAGTTCGCTTGGATTTTGTATCTCCAACTCTGTTGCGTCGGTCTTTTTGACTCTATAGATAACCGTAGGTGCTGTGGCTATCAGATCAAGATTAAATTCTCTCTCCAGCCTCTCTTTGACAACCTCCATGTGAAGCATTCCCAAAAATCCCACCCTAAATCCAAATCCAAGAGCCACAGAAGTTTCAGGCTCATAGGAGATACTTGAATCATTGAGTTTCAGTTTGTCAAGAGCATCTCTTAGATCTTCAAATTTGTCGGTATCTATCGGATAGAGTCCTGCAAAGACAAAAGGTTTTGCAGGTTCAAATCCTCCGATTGCCTCATCTGCCGGATTTTTAGCCAAAGTCAGCGTATCACCTACCTGAATATCGCTCACTTTTTTAAGTCCCAAAACGATGATCCCTATCTCACCGGTTTTGATGATATCGGTTTTTATCGGTTTCATCGGATGCGGATACATGAGATTTAAAACTTCATGTTTTTTTCCGCTTCCCATGATCAAAACTTCACTGCCTTTTTTGATCTCTCCGTCATAGACTCTGACAAGCCCCAAAGCTCCGAGATAGTTATCAAACCAACTGTCATATATCAAAGCTTTCAGAGGTCTGTTTTGCTCTCCTTTTGGAGAAGGAATCCTATCTACGATGGCATCAAGCAGATCTTTTATACCGATACCAGATTTTGCACTTACCTCTATCGCATCCGTACAGTCAAGCCCAATAGTATGTTCTATCTCCTCTTTTACGCGATCTGCTTCGGCGGCGGGGAGATCTATCTTGTTGATAACGGGGATAAGTTCGAGATCATTTTCAAGAGCTATATAGACATTTGCTATCGTCTGTGCTTCCACTCCCTGACTTGCATCCACAACCAAAAGAGCACCTTCGCTTGAAGCAAGAGAACGGCTCACTTCATAGGAAAAATCGACATGACCGGGAGTATCTATGAGATTTAGTATATATTCTTGATCATCTTTTATATATTTTAGCCTCACACTTTGGGCTTTTATCGTGATACCGCGCTCCTTTTCTATATCCATCGTATCCATCACCTGAGCGCTCATCTCTCTGTTGCTGATAGCTCCGCACTCTTGTATGATCCTGTCTGCCAAAGTGCTTTTACCGTGATCTATATGGGCGATAATCGAGAAATTGCGGATATTTTCTGTCATATAAAAAGTCCGTTTACGCTTTCGTTATGATAAACTCTTCTTATCACTTCCGAAAAGAGAGGTGCAACGGTTAAGACGGTGATTTTATCGCTTTTTTGTTTCAGTGCGATGGTATCGGTAACTACAAGTTCGTCAAGTTCTCCTTTTTCTATCCTCTCATAAGCGTTTCCGCTCAAAACAGCATGGGTACAACATGCCATTACACTGTTTGCGCCCTTTTGTTTCAACACTTTGGCGGCTTTTACGATGGTTCCTGCCGTATCTATCATATCATCAAGCAAGATAACATCTTTACCTTTGACATCTCCTATGATATTCATAACTTCGCTGACATTTGCTTTTTCTCTTCTTTTATCTACGATAACCATATCAAGACTGAGCTTTTCGGCAAAATTTCTGGCTCTTGCAACTCCTCCGATATCGGGACTTGCGATGATGGGATTGTTCAGATTTTTTCTCTCCACATAATCTTTAAAAACGATAGAGCCGTAGAGGTTATCTACCGGTATATCAAAAAAACCCTGAATCTGACCAGCATGAAGATCCATCGTAACGATTCTTGTAATACCTGAAGTTTCGATGAGATTGGCAACCAGTTTTGCGGTAATGGGAACTCTCGGAGCTGCCTTTCTGTCCTGTCTGGCATATCCGAAATATGGAATAACAGCCGTTATCGTATCTGCCGAACTCCTTCTTAAAGCATCAGCCAAAATCAAAAGTTCCATCAGATTGTCATTTGCGGGGGCACAGGTGGACTGAATAACAAAAACATCTCTTCCTCTTACGCTCTCACTGATTTGAACGCCGATTTCACCGTCACTGAAACGGTTTATTTTGGCATGAGACAGAGGCAAAGTAAGATACTTTGCTATAGCTTTGGAAAACTCGGGATTTACGGTACCTGAAAAGACTTTATAGCCTCTCATTTATCTTCCTTTTTATATATTAAATTGCGAAATTGTATAGAAATATTACTTAAATAGAAATATTTAAACATTTTTAACTCTCTAAACTCTTCATGGAAATATGGACTATACAGGTTTTTAGAGTTGCCCTTAATTGTAATATATTTTTTCTGATGGAA
>CAYVDJ010000093.1:0-4114 GCA_964450755.1 uncultured Campylobacterales bacterium | reverse complement strand
TTAAACTCGTTTTTTTTATTTACCCGATAAAGTCCGTTAAAACAGGTTTTATTCAAAAAAACAAATCTTCCTGCTCTTTTGACATCAGAGAGTTTTTTATAAGAGAGAGGATCTCTGTCCAATCCCCTTATTTTATAATAGTACTCTTTTTCGTTTTTATGTTTTTTCAGATCCTCTATAAGCTCAAAAGGCTTCTGTTTTACCACTCTATAGAGATTTATAAGCTCTTCATTGTAGTCATTGATAAAAGCCTCTTTTGGGCGGAGAGAAAAAAAGAGCGCACCTCCTCCGACAAAAGGCTCAAAATAGCGGTTATAGCTTTTTGGCATATTTTTTTTCAACTCTTTTAAAAGCTGCCTTTTACCGCCTACCCACTTGACAAGCGGTTTTGGCTCACCTGCCATATCCCCCGCCTCCTGGTGTATAGATAACGATCCTGTCGCCTTTTTTGACTTTAAGACTCACTTTTGGGGGAAGTCTTCTTTTTTTGCCGTTTCTTATGAGTATGTTTTTCCCTCTTTTGCCGTTTTTTCCACCTTTTGCTCCCCACGGAGAGAAAACTCTTCTCTCTGTCAAGAGTGTAACTTGAAGATTTTTCAAAAATTCCATCTCTCTTACGATACCGTTTCCGCCTCTGTATTTTCCTTTTCCACCGGAATTTTTTCTTATCTGAAATCTTCTTACAACTACCGGATATCTCTCTTCCACCACTTCCGTATCTGTTATTCTGGTATTTGTCATGTGAGTATGAACTCCGTCTGCTCCGTCATACCCCTTTGTTGCGCCGCTGCCTCCGCCTATGGTTTCATAGTATCCAAAACTTTTATCACCAAAGCTAAAATTATTCATACAACCCTGAGAAGCACCGCATAGACCAAAAGCCTTTAAAATAACATCCGTTATCCGTTGCGATGTCGTTACATTTCCTCCGACTACCGCCGCTTTTTTATCGGGATTTAGAAGAGAATTTTTTGCCGTTTTTATCTTTATGGGTCTTAAAAATCCCTGATTTAAAGGTAAATCCTCTTTTAAAAGAGTCCTTAGAACATAGACTATCGCCGAAGCCGTAACGGAAAAAGGGGTATTTTGGTTGGTAAAACTCTCGATAGAGCTTTTTGTAAAATCAAAAACCGTTTTTTTGCCTTTTTTGAAAATCTCAACCTCTATCCTGCTTCCGTCATCAAGATAATCAAAAGCTCTCAATCTTTTTGTTATCATCTTGTCCAAAAGTTTTCCGACAGCCTTCTTGCTGATATTTTGGATATATTCCATATAGGCATCCGTTACATCTTTGGAGTATTTTTGCCATATCTCTTTCATCAGAGATATTCCCTTTTGATTGGCACTCAAGGCTGCTTTTATATCGCTTATGTTTTCATCTGTCTTTCTGGCTTTGGCTTTTTTAAATATCTCTCTTATCTCTTTTTCCAAAAATCTGCCATCTTCTACTATCTTCATCGCCTCTATCACTGCGCCCTCCTCCTTTATCGAAGTGGAAAAAGGAGGCATCGAACCGGCGCTTTTTCCTCCTATATCGGCATGATGACCTCTGTTTGCCGTTACAAAAGCAACCTCTCCGTCAACGATATATGGAGTTATCACCGTAATATCGGGAAGATGTGAACCTCCTTCATAGGGAGCGTTTGTTATAAAACTCTCTTTTGGTTTTATCTTTCCTTCAAATTTTTTAAGTACCTTTTTAACGGCATAACTCATAGAGCCAAGATGTACCGGAATATGAGGCGCATTTGCTATGAGATTGCCCTCTTTGTCAAAAAGAGCGCATGAGAAATCAAGCCTCTCTTTTATATTGGTGGAAACCGCTGTTTTTTGAAACATTTTTCCCATCTGCTCCGCAGTTGAGATAAAAAGAGTGTTAAAAACAGAAAGAAGGATCGGATCATATTTTGTCGTATATCTTTTTTGTTCTATATCCAAAAGCTCTATTTTTATATTTTTATACTCATCTACAAATATCTTTGAATGAGGCTCTATAACAAGAGTGGAAGTATCATTGATAATAACGGCGGGAGCTTTTAGAGAACTTTTTGGAGAAATATCATCAAGCAGATAAAAAGGTGTTTTGATCCAGCCCTTTTCAAAATAGACATCTTTGTAAGCTTTTGGTTTTGGCTTTTTTTTGGATGGTTTTTCTCTGATATCTTCTGTGGTTTCATTTTCCAAAACCACATCCACGATCACCTCCGCCACCTCTATCTCTTTATCTTTCATCACAAAACCAAACTCTCTTTTATGCTCTCTTTCAAACGCTTTTTTGTATGAATCCTCTTTTGCGGAGATTTTGATAAGATTTTCCACATTTTTATATCTTAGATTGAGAGATGATTTTATCTTCGGTTTTGTGGAGGGATTTAGCTCTTTTATGATCTTTGTTGCAATTTTCTTTATCTCTTTTTTCAAAAAAGATTTTTTGAGTTTTTTTAGATCAATATTCAAAGTTTTTATCTGCTGTTTGGATATTTTGGCATTATTCAATCCGACAGCCGAAAGGATACCGGCGTGGCGGTGGATATATATCTCTTTTATACCAAGCTTTCTTGCAACTGCACAGGCGTGTTGTCCTCCCGCACCTCCAAACGGGCATAAAATATGCTCTCTTATATCATAACCCTTTGCAATCGATATCTCTTTTATCGGTTTTATCATATTTTCATTTGCAACTTCGACAAATCCCAAAGCCACCTCTTCAACAGTCAGATTTTTACCGCTTTGTGAGTTTATCTCTTTTGTCAGTTCCAAAAAAGCCTCTCTCGCCTCATCAAATCCCAAAGGTTCATCTTGTTTTTTGCCAAATATCTCAGGAAAAAAATCTTTTTGGATTCTGCCCAAAATCAAATTGGCATCGGTTATGCTCAGATATCCCCCTTTTTTGTAACAGACAGGACCGGGATTTGCACCTGAACTCTCAGGTCCCACAACAAACAGAGAATTTTTGTAAAAAAGTCTCGAACCCCCTCCGGCAGCGGTCGTCAAAATCTCTATCTGCGGAGTTTTTACTCTGATAGAGTCTATCTCATTTTCATAAGAGAGTGAAATCTCTCCGTCATACCTTGATATATCCGTACTCGTACCTCCCATATCAAAACCGATAAGAGGTTTTTTAAATTTCTCAAAAATCTTTGCATATCCTGTTATTCCTCCGGCGGGACCTGACAAAAGCGCATTTGCTCCTCTGAAATTCTCCGCTTCGCAAAGTCCGCCGTGAGACTGCATAAACAGAAGTTTCTCCTTTTCCAAAGGAGATGAAAAAGCTTTTTTGAAAGAGGATATATACTCTTTTATATGAGGCGTAAGATAGGCATCGATAACAGTTGTGTCGGCTCTGTCAATAAGCTTCACAGAGGGTATCACTTCACTTGAGAGAGAAATGTTTTTGAATCCTGCCTCTTTTGCTGTTTTTTTGATAATCTTTTCATGTTTGTCAAAAGAGTAAGAGTGTAAAAGAGCAACTGCCAAAGAGTCTATACCGCTCTTTTTCAGTTTTTTAAGCTCTTTTTTTATCTTCTTTTTATCGGGTGCTTTCTGCACTTTGAATTTTTTGTTTTTGATAATTACTCTCTCATCTATTTCAAGACTCTTTTCATAAAGTACAGAGGGTTTTTTGATATTCAGTTCAAACAGTTTGGGTCTGTTTTGATAGCCTATTTTGAGAGAATCTCTAAATCCTTTTGTCGTAACAAAAGCGCATTTTGCCCCTTTTCTCTCCAAAAGGGCATTCGTAGCAACGGTGGTTCCCATACGAATCCACTTTATATAAGAGGGATCTATCTTTTCATCTTCTATATTGAATATCTCTTTTAAAATTCTCCTGATACCTTCGCTTGGCGCATCTTCATAATTTAGAGGATCTGATGAGAGGAGTTTTTTGATATAGACTTTTTTCTTATAAAATGCATAGATATCGGTAAAAGTACCGCCTCTGTCTATCGAAAAAGAGACCATGACAAAAACCTTTTTTGGAGATATTTTACCTTGAAGAAAATTATAAAGTCTTAAAACAAAGAGGGAAAGAAAAGGAAACAAGTAATAAAAAGTTACCTTTATTTAATCTTATTTGTTATAAAAATGTAAAATTTTATTTAAGAAATTTATG
>CAYVDJ010000092.1:0-26909 GCA_964450755.1 uncultured Campylobacterales bacterium | reverse complement strand
TTTCTTATCAAAATATCTCTCGGCTTTTCTTCTTCTCTTTTTCATTCAAAGTAGTTCAGGCCGCTTATTTAGTTCTCAAAGATTGTTGACATTATTCTTTTTTAAATATCCCGACAAGCCCTTTAATGCTCGTCTTCCCCCCGTTGTCTCTCAAACGAGGGTGGAATTATAGTCTATCGTTGCTTAGATTTTACTGAAACATAATTACCCCCTTAGGATTTTTTTGATTTTATTGAAAAAGTGAAAATTTAGTATAAAAAACAACCCTTATATACTATAATTATCTTTATAGATTTCAAAAGAAAGGTTGACAATTGGAGATCATATTAGCTTCCACCAACAAAGGAAAAATAAAAGAGATAGAAAATTTTTTGGATGGAATAAAGACTATTCCCTATACTGATCTGATAGATACTATAGATATAGAAGAAAACGGATCTACTTTTAAAGAAAATGCCATTATAAAAGCAAAAAAAATATCTGAAAAAATATCTGAAAAAAATGATTTCATAATTTTAGCAGATGACAGCGGTATAAGTGTTCCTGTTTTGGACAACAAACCCGGAATTTACAGTGCAAGGTTTGCGGGAAAAAATGCCACTGATAAAGAGAATATAAAAAAGCTGATAGATGAACTAAAACAAAAGAATATAAAAAAGACTTCGGCTTTTTACACTGCAGCGATAGCTTTGGCAACAAAAAGTGGAATATTTACGGTTCATGGATGGATGTATGGAGAAATTATCGATGAACCACGAGGTCAGGGGGGATTTGGATATGATCCTATGTTTATACCTTTGGGATATGATAAAACTTTGGGGGAATTGGATCCAAAAATCAAAAAAAATATTTCTCATAGAACAAATGCTTTAAAATTGGCAAAAATTTTGATAAACAGTATGAAAGGATAAAAATTGGCAAATGTATTAATCATAGGAGCCGGTGGAGTAGGAAGGGTTGTTGCGCATAAATGCGTTAAAAACAGAGATACTTTCAACAAAATCACTCTGGCAAGTAGAACACTGGAAAAATGTGCACAAATCCAACAGGAAGTGGGAGAAAAAAATATCGATATTTCTCAGGTTGATGCAGACAATGTCAAAGAACTTATAACTTTAATAAACAAAATACAACCGGATATTGTGATAAATGTCGCTCTTCCCTATCAAGACCTTACGATTATGGAAGCATGTTTGGAGTGTGGGGTGGATTATCTTGATACCGCAAATTATGAACATCCCGATACAGCAAAATTTGAATACAAAGAACAATGGGCATATAATGACAGATATAAAAGAAAAGGTATTATGGCACTTTTGGGAAGTGGATTTGATCCGGGTGTTACTAATGTTTTTTGTGCTTATGCCGATCAATATATTTTTGATAAGATAGAGTATATAGATATTTTAGATTGCAACGGAGGAGATCACGGATACGCTTTTGCAACCAATTTCAACCCTGAAATAAATCTAAGAGAGGTAAGTGCAAAAGGAAGATATTGGCAAGAGGGCAAATGGATAGAAACAGAGCCTATGGAGATAAAGATAGACTGGAACTACCCTCAAATCGGTACAAAAGAGAGTTACCTGCTCTATCATGAAGAGTTGGAATCTTTAACAAAAAATATCAAAGGTTTAAAAAGGATTAGATTTTTTATGACCTTTGGGCAAAGCTATCTGACACATATGAGATGTTTGGAAAATGTGGGAATGCTGAGAATCGATGAAGTGGATTTTAACGGTTGCAAAATAGTTCCTATCCAGTTTTTAAAAGCTCTTCTTCCCGATCCAGCATCACTGGGTCCAAGAACAAAAGGAAAAACCAATATCGGATGTGTCATAGAAGGCATAAAAGATGGAAAAAGAAAAAAAGTTTATATTTATAATGTAAGTGATCATGAAAAATGTTATCATGAAACAAAAGCCCAGGCGGTAAGTTATACAACCGGTGTACCGGCCGTTATCGGCGCAAAATTGATGGTAGAAAACAGATGGAAAAGAGATGGTGTATGGAACATGGAACAGTTTGACGCAAAACCTTTTATGGATGAATTAAACAGACAGGGTTTACCATGGATCATAGAAGAATTTTAAGTACAAAAATGATATATTTACAGTTAAACTATAAAGAAGGATTATACAGATGGATAATCTTAGTAAAATAGAATCGGTTTTAGACTCCATTCCAACCCCTTGTTATGTTTGTGAAGAAGCTTTATTGGAAAACAATTTAAAAATATTGGATGATGTCCAACAAAAAAGCGGAGCAAAGATACTTCTTGCTTTAAAAGGTTTTTCATTTTATCGTACTTTTGATCTGATAAAAGAGTATCTTTACGGCTGTTCCGCCAGTGGGCTGTATGAAGCTATGTTAGCAGATGAAGAGATGAAAAAGGAGATACATACATATTCACCGGCTTACAAGGAAAAAGAGATAGGTGCAATAGCTGAGATATCCGATCATCTGATTTTCAACTCTTTTAATCAATGGCAAAAATATAAAGATATAGCACTGCCTCTGACCTCCTGCGGTCTTAGAGTAAATCCTGAAGTTTCCGACTCCCCAACCGATCTATACAATCCCTGTTCTCCTTACAGCAGACTTGGCATCACAAAAGAGGAGTTCAGAGATGATTTGATAGATGGTATCGAGGGGCTCCACTTTCACGCTCTTTGTGAGCAAAATGCCGATTCTCTCGAAAAAGTTTTAAAAAGTTTTGAAGAGAAATTTGGCTATCTCATCCCAAAAATGAAATGGGTAAATTTCGGAGGAGGACATCTTATCACTTCTGCTGACTATGACAGAGAAAAACTTATCAATCTTATAAAAGATTTTAAACAAAGATACAATGATATAGAAGTTTATTTGGAACCCGGAGAAGCCGTAGGCAGAAACAGCGGTGTTTTGGTAGCTTCGGTTTTGGATATAGTTCACAATAAAATGGATATAGCCATCCTTGATACTTCCGCCGAGGCACATATGCCAGATACCATCATCATGCCCTATCGTCCTGAGATCAGAAATGCAGCAAAACCCGGAGAAAAAAAATATACATACAGACTAGGCGGAAACACATGCCTTGCAGGAGACATCATGGGAGACTACTCTTTTGATGAACCCTTAAAAGTCGGAGACAAAATCATTTTTGAAGATCAAATGCACTATACAATCGTAAAAAATACCGCTTTTAACGGCATAAAACTCCCTTCTCTCTCTATTTTAAACAGAGAAGGAGAGTTTCATATCATAAAAGAGTTCGGATATGTTCATTACAAAAGAAGATTATAAATTACTCAAAATGCCGCTGTTTGGAAGTTTTAAACTCCTCTCTTTTGCATAAACTCTTTTACCTTGTAGCAGATCATATTTCCAAATAGGGGCATTTGCTTTAAAACCTTCTACAAATTCATCTATAAGTTTTAAAGCAACTTTTCTCTTGGGAGAAAGAACCGCCGAAATATAAGAGCTTTCATGAATATATACATCACCTCTTGCATGAGCCATCAAAACAACAGCTCCTCTTTTTTTCGCTTCTTCCTGCCACTCCTGAAACCATTTGTTTAAGATAGGTTCATAAATATCAAAACTAAGCCCATCAATTGAATCTTCTTCTCTCACAATCCCTACAAAACTGATAAACGCTCCATAATTTTTATCTCTGTATTTTTTATACCATCTGCTTAAAATATCCTCTACTTTTAAAGAACCTTGATATAATTCCAGCATTTTAACCTCCACAAACGGGTGGTAGAATCGAAATCTTGTCTGTCGGATTTACATCCACATCCAAAGAAGTAACCAAAGTATCATTAAGAGCAACAGCACTTATCTCCAACCACTCTTGAAGTTTCTTATCATCTGCAAAAATATCTTTTAACTCTTTTAAATTTTTTATATCAACTTCCATATTTTCCCTCTCTATGGGACCTAAAAATTCCACTATAGCCATTTTTGTATCCTTTAACGGTTTTTTGAAAGTATTATAATCTAAAAATGTTATAATCCACTGAAAATTTCAGAGGCAGGTATATGATATTTGGCAGAATCGACTATATTAACCTTTTACCTTTTTATGTTTTTTTAAAAAGAAGGGTAAAAAGCAGCCGTTTAAAACAGATGGCGGAATACAAAAAAAGCTATCCTTCCAAAATCAACAAAAAATTTAAAAAACAGACTATTGATGCCGCTTTTATCTCCAGTATAGAGAGCAAAAAATACAGATGTTTAAAAACAGGAATCATAGCGAGAAAAGAGGTAAGAAGTGTTATCATAAAAAGAGGCAAAGAGAAGATAGATACTCACTCCGCCACCTCAAACATCTTGGCTAAAATCCTGAAAATAAAAGGAGAGGTTCTTATCGGAGACAAAGCTTTAAAAGTTTATCTGGAAAATAAAAACTCCTATATTGATCTCTCAAAACTTTGGTATCAAAAAACAAAACTTCCTTTTGTTTTTGCAAGACTCTGTTTTCACAAAGATAAAAAACTGTATGAATCACTTGGCAACTCTTTTTCAAAGCAAAAAATCAAAATCCCACAATACCTTTTAAACAGATATTCAAGAACCAGAGGAATAGAAAAAAAAGAGATACTCTCATACCTTGATCTGATAGAATACAAAATCAACTATAAAAGTGAAAAATCATTGAAGATGTTTTTAAAGAAAGCAAAAAACATAAAGTAATGGCAGAGGGGAAGGGATTCGAACCCTCGGTGAGTTGCCCCACACACGCGTTCCAGGCGTGCTCCTTCGACCGCTCGGACACCCCTCTAAATGAAGAGAATAATTATACCGAAAAAAGCTTATTTTCTTCTAAGTAAGCTATCTGTTTTCAGTATCTTTTTTCTTTAGAGATTTATCATTTTTACAATAACTCTTTTTGAGAATTACTGTATAGATAAAATCCTTTATTATAAGTCCTAAACATATAATCCACAGCAGATCCAAAATGGGATTGTCTTTATAATCCAATCCGTAATAAAGCCATGGAAGACCAATAAGTATAAACCATTTGACATAGTAGAAAAAAAGTATCAATGTACCATAAAACTGTCTTAATTCGTTTTTTATAACTTTTTTGATTATATAGCCTTAGGAGAAAACTCCCTCATATTAAAATTATGAGGGAAAAAATTTAACTGTTTTATTACAGAGCCGCTTTTGCCGCTTCTACCACCTTTGCAAATGCATCAGCATCATTCATTGCAAGATCAGCAAGTATTTTTCTGTCAAGTTCTATACCCGCTTTGTTTAATCCGTGAATAAATTTTGAATAACTCATACCGTTTAACCTACAAGCAGCATTGATTCTTGTGATCCAAAGCTTTCTAAAATCTCTTTTTTTCTGTTTTCTGTCACGATATGCATAAACTAAACTTCTCTCTAACTGCTCTTTTGCTTTTCTAAAATGTTTTCTTCTACCGCTGAAAAAACCTCTTGCAAGTTTTAAAATCTTCTTATGTCTTCTTCTTCTGACTACACCTGTTTTAACTCTCATTTTATTCCTTAACCTTTCTTTTTATTTGGTGCCTCTTTTGAGGACTTGCCCTGTTTTACAGGGGGAACTATAATTTTAAATGACTTTCGTCAAAAACTTATTTGCCACAAAGCATCAGTTCCACTCTTGGAACATCTACTTTTGCAACATTTTTAGGCTTTTTTAAACCTCTCTCTGTTTTAGGAGATTTTTTGGTCAAAATATGACTTCTAAAAGCAGAACCTCTTTTTATATTGTTCTTGGTGCGTTTAAATCTTTTCGCCGCACCTCTTAGCGTTTTCATTTTAGGCATGAATGACTCCTTTTTAAAATGGGCGTAATTATATCAAAAAAATTATTTATTTTTTCTTGTTTTTTGTATCTTTTTTAGGAACAACGAGCATATTTACATATCTTCCCTCAAGTTTCGGCTCATTTTCTTTGTCAGCAATATCTTCGACCATCGGCCAAACATGATGTAAAACTTCTATACCGGCACTCGGATTTGCCATCTCACGCCCTCTTAGAAAAACTCTGAATTTTACATGTTTACCCGCTTCCAAAAATGCTCTTGCATGTTTTACTTTATAATTTATATCATTTGAAGCTATTTTTACCGAAAGTTTAATCTCTTTTGTTTCAATGGTTTTTTGTTTCTTTTTTGCCTCTTTTTTCTTTTTCTCCTGTTGATATTTGAATTTGCCGTAGTCCATTATTTTACAGACAGGAGGTTTTGCATCAGGTGCAATTAAAACCAAATCCAAACCTTTGTTCTCAGCGATACTCAATGCCTCGTCAGAACTTATCACTCCGTATTGTGTGCCGTCATCTCCTATACATCTAACCTCATCTGCTCTTATATCTCTATTGAGCAATACATCATTTTTCCTACTCAAAAGTGTACCTCATCTAATTTCTCCTTTACTAATTTCATAAAATCTTCTTCACTCAAAACGCTTCTCTCTCTTGCTCTTCTGTCTCTTAGCGCAACGCTTCTGTTTCTAACCTCTTCATCACCTATAACCAAAATCATAGGCACTCTTTGTTTCTCCGCCGTTCTTATTCTTTTGTTTAAACTCTCATTTTTTGCCGAAACTTCACTGTCTATTTCCAACTGCATAAGTTTTTTAGACAACTCTTTTGCATACTCTACATGAGAATCGCTTATAGGGATTATCACCACCTGCGTAGGAGCTATAAAAAACGGAAACTCTCCTGCCGTATGCTCGATAAGTATCCCGATAAATCTCTCAAACGAGCCTAAAATAGCTCTATGAAGCATCACCGGACGCTCTTTTTGATTGTTTTCATCTATATAGTTTAGATCAAACCTCTCAGGAAGGTTAAAATCCACCTGAATAGTACCGCACTGCCATTTTCTTTTTAGCGCATCGGTTATCTTAATATCGATTTTGGGACCGTAAAACGCTCCACCGCCTTCGTCAATTCCATAAGAGATATCATTGTCATCCAAAGCCTCTTTTAAAGCCTTTGTCGCTTTTTCCCAAATCTCATCACTTCCAATTGCTTTTTCAGGTTTTGTCGAAATTTCCATTTCATACTTAAAATCAAATATCTTCATTATATTATCGACAAAATCCAATATTTCTAAAACATTTTCTTTTATCTGATTTGGTGTGCAAAAGATATGGGCATCATCTTGGGTAAATTCTCTAACCCTGAAAAGTCCGTGAAGCACACCGCTTTTTTCATGCCTGTGAACGACACCGTATTCAAAAAATTTTAAAGGCAGATCTCTGTAACTTCTTATGTCATTTTGAAAAACTTTTATATGACCCAAACAGTTCATCGGTTTTATACCGTATTCCACATCGTCAATCTCGGTAAAATACATATTTTCACCATAATTTTCATAATGACCGCTTGTTTTCCAAACTTCGGATTTTAAAATTTCGGGTCCCCGTACAGGCTGATAACCTCTTAGTCTGTGTATCTTAAAAAGCATATATTCAAGTTTGCTTCTAAGCCTTGAACCGTTAGGAAGCCAGATAGGAAGTCCCGCCCCTATCTCTTCATCAAAAGTAAAAAGTTTAAGTTCGTTCCCAAGTTTTCTGTGATCTCTCTTTTTTGCCTCTTCCAAAATATGAAGATACTCTTTTAGACTCTCTTTATCTGCAAATGCCGTTCCGTATATACGAGTCAGCATCTCGGCTTTTTCATCTCCGCCAAGATATGCTCCGGCAACTCTTATAAGTTTAAAAAATTTTATATATTTTGTGTTGGGAAGGTGCGGACCGCGACAGAGATCTTCAAAATCACCCTGTTTATAAACAGAAACCATCTCATCTGGAATATTTTTTAAAACTTCCTGTTTTAAATCATCATCTTTAAATTTCTCTTTTGCTTCCTCTTTTGAGATACTGTATTTTTCTATATCATACTTTTTTTTAGCAATTTTTTGCATCTCTTTTTCAATAGTTTTAAGATCACTCTCTCCTATCTTCTCTTTTACTCTAAAATCGTAATAAAACCCATCCTCTATAACAGGTCCTACGAAAAATTTTGCATCCGGATATAATGATTTTATTGCCTGAGCCATTAAGTGAGCGGTGGAATGTCTTAAAATTTCCAAAGATTCTAAGCTGTTGTCTAAAAAGATCTTGTCTGTGGTTGTATCGTCTTCTTTTGCGCTTTGGAGGTCTATAATCTCTCCCTCTTTTTTCAATGCTATAGCTTCACTCAACACTATCCTTAATAATTTTGATTAATGGTGGCCACAACAGGACTTGAACCTGTGACCGCTACCATGTCAAGGTAGTGCTCTACCAACTGAGCTATGCGACCTCCTCTTGAAGTAATATTCATTGCAATAATACCCAAAAAAATATTTATTATTTCTTAATGACTCTCTTTTTTGTTTGATTTATAGTGAACATACAAGATAATTAAAACTGATATATCTATGATCACATCGGCAAGATTAAAAACGGCAAAATCAAAACCGCAGTGCCAATAAACATAATCAACAACTCCGCCGTGTAAAAATCTGTCAAACAGATTGCTGATCGCCGCACCAAGAAGCATTCCCGCAGGTAGAGCATATTTCTTTAAAATATCTTTAGTAAAAAATACATAACCGACTATCGAAGAGATTATAACAATCTGAATATATTTTAGATATTCACCCAAAAAAGAGAGCATGGAAAATGCCACTCCTTTATTATAGGTAAGCGTAAAGGAGATACATTTACTCTCCCAATAAAGACCGCTTACAAAAAGAAATTTTATATTTTGATCAAGAATAAATACAAAAATCAAAGATATAAAAAATATCAGATAATATTTAGTCATTTAACCTGCTTTTGAAAAAATCACTTATCTCTTTGACTTTTTTGCAGATAGCCTTTTCGCTTTTACCCTCAAGTAAAATCCTAAGCAGATTTTCCGTTCCAGAATATCTTATAAGAGATCTGATATTGTCTTTTTTAAGAGTATCTACAATCTGCTTATATCCATCTATCTTCTCCAAAGGTATCTTTTTATTGATTTTCACATTTTCCAAAACCTGCGGATAGAGTTCAAAAGGATTTAAAGCAACACTTGCCGCTTTGGCACTTTCAAGGATCATCGCCGTAACCTGAAGAGCCGAAACCAAAGCATCACCCGTTTTTGCATAATCACTGAAGATGATATGACCGCTTTGTTCTCCTCCTAAATTTATCCCCTCTTTTTGCATCGTTTCCAATACAAACTTGTCTCCCACATTGCATCTAAAAAGCTTTAAACCTCTTTTTGCCAGATAATCTTCCAAAGCTTTATTGCTCATAACGGTAGCTACAACGGCATCTTGGCTTAACTTCTTTTTTGTTTTCAGATAACAAGCAAGTGCTCCTATAAGCTTGTCTCCGTCAATCACCTCTCCGTTTTCATCAACAACAACCAATCTGTCCGCATCTCCGTCAAACGCAAATCCTATATCGGCTCTTAATTTTTTAACCTCTTTTCCAAGAGCTTCCGGATGAAGCGCTCCACAGCCGTCATTGATATTTTTGCCGTCTGGTTCGTTATTCATGACAAATACCTCGGCTCCCAACTCATTGAAAATTGTAGGCGCCACTTTATAGGCGGCACCGTTTGCCGTATCCAAAACAATTCTCATATTGCTCAAAGTCAGAGTTTTCGGAAATGAATTTTTGATATGAACAATATATCTTCCGATAACATCATCAATTCTTTTGTTTGCTCCAAGATCCATATTTTGCACTTGATACTCTTCTATAATCTCATCATTAAAATAGATCTCTTCTATCTCCTTTTCTACCTCTTCATTCAGTTTGTTACCAAATCTGTCAAAAAATTTTATACCGTTGTCATAATAGGGATTATGACTTGCACTTATCATAATACCGCCGTCACATCTCATATCTTCGGTCAAAAAAGCGATAGTGGGTGTTGGCATGGGACCTATCTGCCTCACATCAAAACCGACAGCCGTCAAACCCGAAACTATCGCATTTTCTATCATATAACCGCTTCTTCTGGTGTCTTTTCCCACAATAAGCTTGTTTGTTATTGCATTTTTTCTAAAATATATACCAACAGCCATAGCAAGTCTCATGGCAAGAGGAGCGCTTATCTTGCTACCGGCTTTTCCTCTTACTCCATCCGTTCCAAAAAGTTTCATTATTACACCTTTAATTTATAAATTAAAAATATTTTTAAATTTCAAGCAATTATTATACCATATAGTACTCTAATTCCTCTTTTAATTCCAAAATCGCTTCATCTTTTCTTCTCTCTATAAAATCAGAGATCTTTTTTTCTCCCTCTTTATCCGGTATCAAAACTCCCACATAGTAATGATAACCGTTTCTTAGATATTTCTCTTCCACTCTCATCTGCAAATTTACACATCTGTTATCATCCTTGTCCAGACAAAACTCAATATTTATATTTTCAGATTTCTGGCATATATCCTCTTCCGACATTAAACTGATGCTTTTCAAAGATATACTAGAAACCCACCCGTTAAAGATACGAAGATTTTTGCCTATTTTAACAGATTGTGGAAATTTAGGCTCGACTTTGAGATTTTTTAATTTATTGCCAAGATCACTTTCAAAATAGTATCTGGGATTTTTTATAACAACACTGTTATTCATAAAATTGACAACCTCTATCTCAGCCTTTACTGTCTGAGGGAAGATATCCTCCTTTTTTATAAGCACTCTGTTTGAGAGCTTCATCGCCATTTCCTGAATCGTTGATGTTCTAAGTACCACCATATTGTCATCACATTCCAAAATATCAGCTTCATTTTCTATAGGAATACCTCTGTAAAAATTAAGAAGTTTAACTCTTTTCCCCTCTTTTTTTGCTTTTTCAAAAATTTCGGACAAAGAACCGTTTTTAAGAGACTTTTCATCTTTTCTCTTTTTGTTCTCTTTTTTAGATTCCACAAATGAATCTAAAACTGCCGTCTTCTTTTTAAACAGATATATAAACTCCTCCAAACTCTGTACCAAATCCTTCTTCTCTTCCTGAAGATAAGAGATATAACTCTCCTCCATAAAAATAAAAATCTTTAAAAAAAGAGAACCTGTATCAACTCCTCTTTTTTTAAAAGAGAAAAGATAGTTTTTAAAAAGAACAGAATTATTCTGTTCATGCCTGAAAAGGAAAGAATAAACTTTTTTTGCAAACTCTTTTAACTCCTTCTCATCAAATAAAACACTGTTTTGAGAAGAGATCTCTTTTATAAAAAAGTTTATAAAATTCTTTTTATTTCCTTTAAAAAACTCTTCATCCCTCTTTAATAAAAGCAGTTTCATTTCATCTATTGTATTTCCCATCTTTCAGACCTTAATTTTTGAGAGTTGCAGGATAAATTTCGTTCCTTTGTTCTTTTTCGACTCTATATAGATCGGAATAAAATTCTCGTCACAATAGGATTTTACGATGTTAAGACCAATCCCATATCCCTCTTTTTTATTATTACTTTGATAATATCGGTCAAATATCCTAAATATTTCTTCTTCACTCATTCCGATACCGCTATCTTCCACTGTCAGTTTACAATCTTTCAAAGTAACTTTCACATATCCGTTTGCTATATTATATTTTATAGCATTCAAGAGGAGATTGTCAAACAGCTTCGTAAAACCTCTTTTATCGGCATAAAGCATACATGAGTGAATATCTTTTATGATCTTTATATTTTTTTTAATGTCCCAAAAATGTTCTATCTCTTTTTCTATCACATCTTTTGCATCAAACTGCTCTTCATAGGATCTGTTAATCTCTTTTTTGATCATATAATCAACTTCCTCATACAAAGAGAAAAGCTTTTTTGAAGCTTCTTCTATGCGTCGTAAGCGTTTTAGATTTTTTTGATCCTTTTCTCTGTTTTTTAACATAGAGACATTTGCATTGATCGTAGCTATGGGAATATTTAACTCATGCAGAGTATCTTTTAGAAGTTTATCCAGAGTTTCAGCCGTATCAAACATCGGTTTGAGAGCAAAAACGGTGATAACATATCCGCCCATGACGGAAAAAACCGCAACAATAAAAGAGGCAAAAAAAATATTTTGAAGATATCCCTGTGATAAAAGATAATAGATAAGAAACAAAGAGATAAAAAACCAGAGGATAAAAAGAGATATCACTCTTATAAAAATAAGCTTTTGCCTATTTTTCAAATTTATATCCAATCCCTCGAATATTTACAATCTTCTCTTTGGAAAAAATCTTTTTAAGATTGTTTATATAAACTCTGATAGAGCCGTAACTTGCCTCCTCCTCACTGCTCCATAAAGTTTCCAAAATCATCTCTTTTGTTACCACTTTACCCCTGTTTTGTACCAACAAAATCAAAAGTTGAACATCTTTTAGATTTAGAGGAATCTCTTTAGAATTTTTATAGAGTCTTTTTCTTTTGATATCAAGGGTAAAATCACTGTCTATCTCAAACAGATCAACGATCCCTTTTCTTCTCAAAACCGCATTGATCCTAAGAAGAAGTTCTTCAAGTTCAAAAGGTTTTTTTAGATAATCATCAGCCCCGACCAAAAATCCTTTTGAGAGATCTTGCATCTCTTTCAAAGATGTTATAAAGATAGCCGGAGTATCATTACCGGCATCTCTTAACATTTTCAAAAAATCAAATCCGTTTATATGGGGAACTTTGACATCAAGAAGATAGAGATCATAAACATTGTTATAACTTTTTTGCAAAGCCTCTCTGCCCTCATGAGCCAAATCCACATCAAAACCCTCTTCTTCCAAAAAATCCTCCAGAGTTTCACAAAAAAGTTCATCATCTTCCAAAAGAAGAATTTTATGAGACACTCTCTATACTCCACTCTATCTTTCTACCCGCAAACATCGGTACGACATTGCCGTAGCTTTTTGGAATTTCAAACTCTTTTTTTACCAAAACCACACTTTTTGAAGGAGGAGTGATACCGTAAATTTTCACTGCATTATCACTGACAAATTTTTGAAGATTTTCACTCCGCTCTTCAAACAAAGATGCAAGCATTTGCAAAGCTATCGGTGCCGTAAATACACCCGCAGCACATCCGCAGGTCTCTTTTTTGCTTTGGGGATGAGGTGCGCTGTCACTTCCAAACATCACCTTTTCATTCGCTTCCAACGCCACTTTCAAAAGAGCTTCCCTGTCTTTGGGTCTTTTGGCTATCGGTTTGCAAAAAAGATGAGGATCCAAAAGTCCTCCGGCAACATCATCAAGAGTGATTAAAAGATGGTGAAGAGTGATTGTCGCATAAAGATTTTCATACTTTTGCAAAAGCTCAACACTCTCTTTTGTGGTTATATGCTCCATAATGATTTTCAGTTTCGGAAAATCTTTTGCCAACTGTTCATAAACACTCAAAAACTCCCTCTCTCTGTCCATCACAAAACCGTCACTCTCTCCGTGAACACAAAGCGGAATATCCAAAATACTCATAGCTTCCAGAGTTTTTGCCAGACTTTTACTCTCTATCGAACTGACACCTCCTTCACTGTTTGTAGTAATCCCCGCCGGATAGAGTTTGATAGCGGTAATATATTTTTTAGCCTCTTTTAAAAACTCATAATCATAATCATTTTTAAAAAAGAGAGTCATATACGGTTCAAAAACTTCATCTCCTATCGCCTCTTTTATCCTCTGTTTATATGAAACGACATCTTCTATCGAGGTTACGGGAGGAACAAGATTTGGCATCACAACTGCACCGCTGAAAGTTTTGGCACTAAGAGGTGCTACCGTTTTTAACATATCTGCGTCTCTTAGATGCAGATGCATATCAAGCGGATTTTGTACGATAATCTTCACTTTCTTCCTTTGATGTTTGGTTTTCTTTATGGGCAGTCCTGCGAATTTCTCTTACGAAATCTTATATCTTCTTTGCCTTCTATGGACTGTATAAATTTTTAGAGCTGCCCTTATTATAACATAATGAAAATCAAAAATTATCTTGAGAGTTTTACCCCAAAAACAAAAAACTCCTTCTCTCCGGCATAATACGGTTTCCACCACTTTATCACCAAAGGGACACTGATATTTAGCAAAAATGTAACCATAATAAGCGTATAAAACTGTTCTATATCTATGATTTTGTTATCAACAAAAGCTATATCTATAACAATAAATGCAAGTTCGGCTCTTCCTAGCATTCCAAAACCGATCATAACACTCTCATGCCATCTGTAACTTCCCGTATATTTTGCCGCAAAAGAGGCAGATAAAATCTGTAAAACAAAAACCAGAGAAAAAAGCAGAATAACACCTAAAAAGACATCCTGAAATATCTGAAAATCAAATACCAGCTTTGCTCCGAGATTTACAAAAAATATGGGACCAAATATAATAAAAGCAAGTGTATCAATAGTTCTTTTTGAACTGAAAAAATAGTTTTCATCACTTTTTCTTTTATGAAATATAAAATACTCTTTTTGTAAAAAAAGTCCTGCCAAATAAGCACCGATAGCCGGATGAAAACCGAAAAAATGGGCGATTGCCGCTATGGCCATAGCGATAAAAACCATAATCAAAGGAGTAAAGAGACCTCCCGATAAAGCTACAAACTTTTTAACACCAAGGTATCTTTGAGAAAAATTTCCTATTTTTACAAAATATCGTAAAAATTTATGTTTATCAGAAACACTTTTATAACTTCTTTCGGGAAAAACAAAAAGACCCACAAATAAAACTATACAAAAAAAGAAAAATACTTTGACTATTATGGTAAAGATCACTCCCATCTCCAAAGATCCCTCCTGACCGTTTGAAGCTGATATAACCAGTGGAACTATGATCGCAACACCTATCAAAGACAAAATATCATCTACAACAGCAGCCGTCATGATACCTGTTGCGGCAGTACTTTTGTGTAAATTTTCCTCTCTCAAAGACATCATTGTCAAACTAACGGCCGTTGCTGTCATAGTAAGTCCCCAAAGCATTGCACTGTTACTGTCATAACCCAACACTTTTGCACTGTAAAATCCTGCCAAAAAAGGAAACAAAGCACCTATTATCGCTATTCCCATACTCCTTTTAAGCCCTGTAAAAAAATGTGAAAGATTTTCATCAAGTCCCAAAGCAAACATTATAAAAACAATTCCCCACTCTCCTATATATTCCAGTATTTCATTATGTTCGGGAATAATTCCTATATTTGAAAAAACAGAACCAAACAGAATAAGCCATAGAACATCTATTGTAGAGGTTTTCAACGCTATAATTTTTGAAAGAATTACGATACCAAAAATAACTGCAGAATAAAACCAAATATGTTCCATGTTAAACCTTTTAAATATTTTTTATTGCTCTGCCAAATTTTAGCATAATTTCTTAAAGAATAAATAATTTTAAAAATAAAAAGATATTTTTATCAAAAGGGCATAAAATGAAGAGCAAAAGTTCTCTCTATCGCCCATAGAAGAGATATAAATGCCGTCAAAAGAGACAAAAACGGCATGATGATTTTTCTATATGCCTTTTTGTTTGATATAAAATAGATCAAAGGCAAAATCGCCAGAACAATAACAACCTGCCCTGCCTCCACACCGAGATTGAAACCAAAAACAGTACTTACAAAATTTTTATATTCAAGTCCCATCTCATGCAGAGCATTTGCAAAACCAAAGCCGTGGATGAAACCAAAACAAAAAGCCAAAAGCCACTCTTTTTTAAAGGAAACAACAGAATATAGATTGTTAAGTGCCGTCAATAAAACAGATACTGCTATAAAAGTCTCTATGATCCTTTGGGGAGGATTGAGAATACCGAACATACTTAAAGACAAAGTTATGGAGTGAGAGATCGTAAAAGCGGTAACAATTTTTAGGATATCAAGAAAAACACTCTTAAAGCCTCTTTTTGTCAAAACAGAAGGCAAAAGCAACATCAGCAAAAAAAGTATATGATCGATACCTTCCCAGATATGCCAGATACCTTCTATTAAAAAATTTTTAAAATTAGCGGAGTTTGATTTTGTTGTTTTAACGATATAACTCTCTTTTCGGGGACTGAAAATCAAGGTTTTACTCTCCTTTGGAAGATTGATTTTCATAACCCCCTGTTGCGTTTTGTCAAATTCAAAAAAGAGATTGAATTTTATTTTCAGATTTTTAATCTGCTGTTTGCAGACCACATTAAAAGATGAATTGATAACTATCTCATTATGAATATCAAAAGAGAGTGGATTTAAAGTACATTCAAAATTATCATTTTTTATCTCTATACTCTCTTGAATATATTTTATAATCTCATCTTTTTTTTCAAATATAATCTTTGGCTCAGGATCTTTTAAAAAAAACGGTGTTTCAAGATTAAAGGAGACAAAACGCAAAGACAACAAAGGAATAGAGCTGTTTAGATCCAGATTCATCTTTGTAAGATTCAAAGGATGGGCATCTAAAGAAAGTATCAAAAACAGTAAACAGACTAAAAACTGCATTTCACTCTTTTTATAAAAAATTTGATTTGCTATAATTATACAAAATAATTCCAAAAAGGATCTGTATGCAAGAAGTTATTGACAAAGAGAGTTTGAAAAAGGAACTCGACAGACTGATAGAAATCAGAAAAGATTTTTATAACTATCTGGATAACAATATCCCAAAAAAAGGCGACCAGTTTGACTTTTCAGAGAATCCGAAACTTGATGCAAAAGAGATTTACGGCAGATTTTTCAAACTTGATTATCAGGCAAGAAAACTAAGAGGTTTTTTAGTAAAAACTTACGGAATAAAAGCCGAATAGATGGCATATATCAAACTTAGTTCTTCAAATTATTTTCATAACCTCGATCAAATTTCCAAAAAGGCGGGTGGCAAAGAGAAAATTTTTGCCGTTTTAAAAGACAACGCCTACGGACACGGACTAAAAGAGATGGCAAATTTGGCACATCAATACGGAATAAAAAAGGTTATTGTCAAAGATCTAAGAGAAGCCGATGAGATAGAAAATCTTTTTGAAGAGACTCTTATACTAAGCCAGATACCAAAAGGTATCATAAAAAAAGGTATAAGCATAACGATAAACAGGATTGATGATCTTTTTCATCTTCCGCAAAAAAGTGATATCCATCTGAAGATAGACAGCGGTATGCACCGAAACGGCATACAGGAGGAGGAGACAGAAGCTGCTTTTAAACTGATAAAAGATAAAAAGCTCAATCTAAAAGGGATAATGACCCATTTTAGAAGCGCAGACGATCTCTCAAGCGAACTTTTTTGGCAAAGGGAGAATTGGAAAAAAATAAAAAAGCAAGTTTTAAAATTTTGTAAAAAATATGATATCTCCATTCCCTCTTTTCACTCCTGCAATTCCGCAGCCCTTTTTCGTCTGAAATCATGTGATGATGATTTTGTCCGATGCGGTATAGCCACTTACGGATATCTTGAAACAGATGAGATATTTGGAACATTTGATCTAAAAGCCGTACTCTCTTTGTGGGCGGAAAAACTAAGCTCAAGACTTCTGAAAAAGGGAGAAAGAGCAGGATACGGAGGTATTTTCAGAGCCGACAGAAGTATGATAATCTCCACTTATGATATAGGCTACGGAGACGGATTTTTTAGAGCAGACGGTACAAAAGAACTTTTTACAGACTCTAACAAGAAGATACTCGGAAGAGTTTCAATGGACAATTTCATCTGTGAAGGGGAAAACAGAGAGATAGAGGTTTTGAATAATGCAAAAAAAATGGCAAAGCATTTCAACACGATCTCTTATGAAATTACAACAAAACTTTCTCCCTTTCTAAAAAGAGTGGTTGTTTAGTTGTCTTAACTATCATCTATATAAAAATATAACCAAAAACAGAGAATATAATTTTGGTATAATTCTCCAATCAAACAAAATTAAGAGTAACAAATGCAAAAAAGATACAGTTTCAAAGAGGCTTTAGAGTTATATGATCTTGATCTCTTTACGCTGGGAAAACTTGCAAACAAAGAGAGAGTCAGAAGATACGGCAAAAAGAGTTTTTTCAATATAAACCGCCATATAAATCCGACAAACATCTGTAAAGATGTTTGTCAGTTTTGCGCTTTTTCGGCAACAAGGAAAAATCCCAATCCCTACACAATGAGTCATGAAGAGATTTTAAAAACAGTGGAAGATGCTTCAAAAAGAGGTATCAAAGAGGTTCATATCGTCTCTGCCCACAATAAAGATGCAGGACTTGAATGGTATATGGGTATCTTTAAAAAGATAAAAGAGAAATTCCCTCACCTTCACATCAAAGCCCTTACGGCGGCTGAGATAAATTTTTTGGCAAAAGAGTACGGATATGATTATGAAGAGATAATCGATATGATGATCCAAAATGGTGTGGACTCAATGCCCGGAGGCGGAGCGGAAATCTTTGATGAGAAGATAAGAGAGAGAATCTGCAAAGGCAAAGTAAGTTCTGATGATTGGCTTAAAATCCACAAACTCTGGCATAAAAGAGGAAGGCACTCCAACGCCACGATGCTTTTTGGACATATAGAAAAAAAAGAGCACAGAATAGATCACATGATGAGGCTTAGAGATTTGCAGGATAAAACAGGCGGTTTCAACGCTTTTATCCCTCTTGTTTATCAAAAAGAGAACAACTATTTAAGAGTAGAGAATTTTCCAAGTTCTCAGGAGATATTAAAAACAATGGCGATAAGCCGTCTTGTACTTGATAACATTCCCCATATAAAGGCGTATTGGGTAACTTCTACGATCAATCTCTCTTTAGTGGCGCAGGAGTACGGAGCGGATGATCTTGACGGAACAATAGAAAAAGAGTCGATAAACTCCGCAGCGGGAGCAAAAAGCGCCAACGGAATGGCACTTGAAGAGTTTGTTTCTCTCATCAAAAACAGCGGTTTTATACCTGTTGAGAGAGATACCCTCTACAATGAGATAAAAGAGTGGTGATGAGATACTACTACGGTTATGAAAGTTTCAAAGATGATCTGAAAAAACTCTCTTTGAAGATAGAAAAGGGATATGAGTTTGATGCCATTGTGGCAATCGCAAGAGGCGGAATGACGATAGCCCACCTGCTTGGAGAGTATTTTGACAACCGAAATGTTTTTACGATAAATACCATCGGTTATGAAGATGATAAAAAACTTCCATGCGTAAAGGTTTTTAATATCCCAAATCTAAAAGGATACAAAAGAGTTTTGATAGTTGATGATATCGTTGACAGCGGAGAGAGCATGAAAAAGGTTGTATCCATCCTAAAAGAGAGATATCCGCAAAATATTTTTAAAACAGCCGTTATTTTTCAAAAAAAAGCTGTTTTGTTTGAGGCTGATTTTTATATAAAAGAGCCTCAAGGGTGGATTGATTTTTTTTGGAGTGTGGATCTAAAGTGAAATTTTTTCACCCCTTTGAACCTGTTATCTTTGAAAACTCCAAAATTCTCATCCTGGGTTCTTTTCCCAGTATCAAATCATTTGAAGAGAGTTTTTACTATGCCCATCCAAGAAATCAGTTTTGGGCAATTCTCTCTGATATCTTTAATCTCCCGACAGACACAAAAGAACAAAAAATACAACTTCTAAAAAAAAGCCGTCTTGCCCTTTGGGATGTGATAAAAAGCTGCCAAAGGGTAAACTCCTCCGACACAAATCTAAAAGAGTGTGAGCCGAATGATTTTTATAAGCTTTTGAAAAAATATCCAAATATCAAAATGATATTTTTCACCGGCAAAAAAGCCCAGAGTCTTTTTAAGAGATATTTTAAAGATATCTCTTTACCGACAAAACTCCTCCCCTCTCCCTCTCCGGCTTATGCGGCAATGAAAAAGGAGAAAAAGAGAGAGATCTATGAGAGGATGTTTAAAGAGTGGTTGTGATTTGTTTGCTTTCTTGATAATATATCGGTAAATCAAATAATTCCCATAAATCATCTATATGCATATTTATATGATGTATGATCTCATCTGATTGTTCTCCAAGTTCCACTGTAACCAACAAAGTTATCTCCCAATAGAGATCTTTTTCATATTTTTTATGTGCCGAAGTAACACGGGGCACATCAAGAAGCTGAAGAGAGATTCTATCCATCTGGATTTTTTTTAGATTTGTTTGAATTGTATTTTTCAGATGCCATATCTGACTCGCAAGAGCAAAGTAATAATAGTTAATATTTACAAGAAGTTTTGCTATTTGCTTAAATTCTTCAGTTTTCTCTTCATCCTGAAAAGTTTTAAATTTTCTTTTTATACAGTATTCATCCAAATGATAATTAAAATCTTTACTTCTCTCTTCAAATTCATAAACTGTAGCAATAATAGCCGCCACTATTTTTTTAATGATTTTATAAATTTTTTCTAATTCTTTATTTTCACCTGTCTCATTTTCATCAACGATATCCTGAATTTTTTCCAAAAAGAGATTTTTTCTAAATTCTTTATTTTTATTTTTAAATAAATCCCATATTTCTTCTCTTTTATCTTTGGTTTTATCTTCACAATTTTCAATTTCTTCTATTGAGTTTTTAGACGATTCATTCAACACCTTTTTGTAGGCTTTAATTTTTTCTTTACAGTCTTCAATTTTAAACCTTGGTTTTTTTACACCCGTGCTTATAAAAGTAGCCAAAAGCAAAACCATTTCTGCTTTTCGTGGAATATTTTTATCATTTTTCTGATCGGGAACAAAAATAGTAATCTCTTTTCTGTAATCCAATGTAGGTTTTGTATAATTTACTATTGTACTTTGAACAAGCTTTTTATGAGGTATGGTTATCTCCGTATTTGTGTTGATACCATAAAATTTATCAGCTCTAAAACCGATACTTTTAACTTCCATCATCTCTCCGTTTATAGTTACTCTCTCTCCTTCTTCATAAGGAGAATTTATCTTTAAAGAGAGTCCCGCAAAATAATTTTCCAACAAATCTTTAGTAGCTATTGTTGCTATAGCTCCAAATATTGCTAAAAAGATACTCAAAGGAAGGTAATCTTTAATAGAAGACTTTTCCTTATAACTATAAAAATTGTTATGAGCATTTCCAAAATCAGCTTGTTTATTATTTAATTCATCTATCAAATCAGGATAATTAACAAAGAGAGTTCCATAAAGCAGAATTATAACTATAATAAACAGTACCAAATAACTGAATATTCTAATAAATTCAGGAGGAACCATATGCCTTTTCTCTTTATGATTATCATAAAATTCAAGATATTTTTCAGTGTAGTGTTTTATAACAACATAACCCAAAAAGGATATAAAAATAATAAAAATTGTTTTTAATGCAATAAAAAGTGGTATAAATTCTTCAGTTTTATCAAATATTACCAAATGAAGAATATTTTTTAAATTTTCAAGATATTTCAACTCTACTATAGGGAAAAATAAGTTTTGAAATAAATTAAATATATGCTGATATTCTTTACCAGATTTAATAAGAAAATAAAATCCAAAAATAATAATTAAAATAAATACAATGAAAAAAATACTGTATATTAAAATGTTTTTAAAAAGTACTCTCCATTCATCATGCTTCTCTCTTTCTATTCTCAGCCTAAACATTTTAAAACAATTATATAATAGATAAGTCAAAGGTGTGGCACCTATAATCAATGATATACCTATAGAAAAAAATGAGATATTATGAAAAAGGATTTTAATAATATCCTCAAATTCTTTATATGAAATATTATCAAATAAAAAATTATATGACATAAAAAGAATACTCAAAGATAATATTGTTATTAAAATAAATACTGATAAATAATAAATTATTTTTATAATAGCATAGGTACTTAAAAGTATTCCTGTACGATATTTTAATAATTTGATAGAAAATATTAACTGATTTATCAAATCTAACTTTTTCTCCATGCTTGTTTTGTCTTTTTCTGCAATATTTAAAATAGAATCTTTAAAAGCATAGATTATTTCCAAGAAATGGGATAAAAAGAATATTTTGGATATTTTTTGCTTTTGTTTTGGCAAAACAAAATTATCTATCAGATTATTTTGTTTTGCCAGATTATAAACCTCATTTTTTTGATTATCAGAAAATAGATTTGTAATGTCTTTCCATATTCCTTTATTTTCACCTTCAATCCATATTTCCTCATTTTTGATATCTTTTTCTTTGTTTCCAAAATATAAAGAACTAATATATTGTATATTTGCATTCTTACTTTTCTTTTTTATTAAAAGATCTACATCCTCATCTATAGATTTTAATTTTGTCGTAAATAAAAATTTATTTACAACAAAAAATGATCCGATAAATGATACAAATGTAATAACAAGAGTCCAAAAACCAGATTTGAAAAAAATTTCCGATTCAAAATGATATAAAAATCCTGTTAAACCAAACAGTAATAAAAATATAATTCCTCCTATAACCACTTTTTCCTCCTTTTTTCTTCTTTTGTATAGATATATTGCCTGTATATTTTATTTATATAAAAATATTTATTAAAAAGCCTTTATTATTTATAATTTTTTGAAAAATATGACAAAGTTATAATAAATCTTATAAATAGTTGTAAAAAATTCATAAAAATATCATTTTATTCATATCCGATAAATTAATCTCAAAATTTTTCCGCTTTTGTCTTTAAAACAATAACTCTTTGGTATAATCTCTCAATTAGTTTTTAGCAGGGAGTTTTACCGTGAGAAGAAGATTTATAATCTACATGTTCGTTTTAGCCTCTTTTTTACTTTTAAACGGATGTGAAAAAAGAGGTCTTGTTATAGAGGGAAACAAAGAGAAAAAACCGTTGGAGTTTAAACTTCATCAGATTCAGTGTCCGCAGTGCCACATGGAAGTGGATACTCTAAACCACGCTTTGGAAGTTGTACTGGATGATGGAAAGACATATATTTTTGATGATCCAGGCTGTGTAATCTTGTGGCTGGATACAAACAAAATAGATCCAAAAGAGGTGGTTATCTGGGCTTACAGCGGTGATACCCATAGATGGATAGATGCCAAAAAGGCTTACTACTCTCTTACTGACAATACGCCTATGAAATACGGTTTTGGCGCGTATGAGAAAAAGAAAGATTCCTATATCTCTTTTGATGAGATGAGAATCAAGATGCTAAGAGGTGAAAATCTTACAAATCCAAAAATAAGGAAAAAGCTATTAGGTCGATAGAAGATAATATATTTACTTTGATTCCTGAAAATTGTGAAGAAGAGATTTTTCAGACAATTTTTGAAAATGATACCGTAAAGATAGAGAGGATTGTCTCCTACGGACAGAGTTCTCCGGTCGGATTTTGGTACGAGCAGGAAAGAGCCGAATTTGTAATACTTCTAAAAGGTGAAGCTGAGATTTTATTTGAAGAGAGAAAAAAAGAGCTTAAAGAAGGAGATTATATCCTTATCCCGCCTTACAAGAGACACAGAGTCTCTTTCACTTCCAATCTCGCTGTTTGGCTTACAATATTTTTTGAGGAGTAGTCATGTATGATGTTGTGATAATAGGCGGTGGTATAATAGGACTCAACATCGCCAAAGTTTTAAAAAAAAGATACTCAAAACTGAAAATAGTTTTGATAGAGAAGGAAAAAGCCGTTGCAATGCACTCCAGCGGCAGAAACAGCGGAGTTTTACACGCCGGTTTTTATTATACCGCCGACTCTTTAAAAGCAAAATTCACAAGAGAGGGAAACAGAAGATTAAAAGAGTTTTGCAAAGAGAATGATTTGGAGATAAACGAGTGTCAAAAGGTCGTCGTAGCCCAAAACGAAGCTGAACTTGAAGGTTTGGAAGAGTTAAAAAGAAGAGGTGACAAAAACGGTGTTTTGCTTGAATGGCTGAATGAGGATGAATTGTCAAAACTCTTTCCCGAAGTAAAAACCTATAAAAAAGCTCTCCTCTCTCCCACTACCGCAACAGTTGATCCTGTAAAGGTTACAAAAAAATTTCAAGAGATAGTACAAAAGATGGGAGTCAATGTACTTTTAAATACAAAATATTTAAAAAAACTCTCTGATAATGAGATACTTACCAATCAAGGTACTGTCAAATACAAAACTCTCATCAATGCCGCCGGACTTTATGCCGATAAGATTGCCAAAGATTTTGGTTTTGGGAAGGATTTTGTCATTATCCCTTTTAAAGGGATATATCTAAAAGATTCCAAAAATTCTATTCCCCTCAATACAAACATCTATCCTGTTCCAAATCTCAAAAATCCTTTTTTAGGAGTTCATTTTACGCTTACTGTTAATAATGAGGCAAAAATAGGTCCTACCGCAATTCCAGCTTTTTGGAGAGAAAACTACAAAGGTTTTGACAATTTCAAAAAAGAGGAGCTTTTGGAGATACTGTTTTATGAGACAAAACTTTTTATCTCCAATGCTTTTGGTTTTAGAGACCTTGCTTTTGAAGAGATCAAAAAATATTCCAAATCACATCTTGTCTCTTTGGCAAAAACACTGGTTAAAAAAGATGAACTCTCTTTTTTTGATAAATGGAGCAAACCCGGTATCAGAGCGCAGCTTTTGGATAAAAGATCGTTAGAGCTTATTCAGGATTTTGTTGTAGAAGCCAAAGACAACTCCATACATGTCCTAAATGCCGTCTCTCCCGCCTTTACATCCTCCATTCCTTTCAGTGAATGGATTGTGGATAAATATTTTTTAAACTCTTCTTAGATACAATATCCACTTAAATTTTAATACGAAAGGATGTTTATGAAAATAACTAAAATATTTACTTTGATGATAGCGATAGGTTTGTTATCGGGTAGTTATCTGTCTGCCGGTGAGGCTAAAAATGAAACAAAAAGTGTCAAGAAGGCTGAAGTTAAAAGCGAAGCAAAGAAGGAGACAAAAAAAGAGGAATTGCCAACTTTCAAACTAAAAGATGTTAACGGCAAAGTTTATGATATAAAAGCGGTAAAATGGGGACTTACTTTTCCAAAACTCAAAAACAAGCTCGTTTTTATAGATATGTTTGGCAAAAACTGTCCCCCATGTTTAAAAGAGATTCCCCATCTGGTTAATTTAAAGAAAAAATATAAAGATCATATCGAGATTATAGCTTTACAGGTTCAAGAGGGAATGGATATAAAAAAAACAAAAGAGTTTATAAAAGAGCATAAGATCAATTATCCGGTTATCAAAGGAAGAGACTTTATGCAGTTTATTTACTACTTTGCCAAAAAAAGCGGTTGGAAAGGTATGGTTCCTTATATGATCATGTTTTCTCCTGAAGGTAAAGTAAAACTGGCTCATAAAGGTTTTATCGAAGAAGCTGAACTTGAAAAAAAGATAAAAGAGGAGATAAAAGCTCTAAAAAGTGCTAAAAAGAAAAAATGAAAGAGAGACTTTTAAAAAGAGCGGTAGAGTTTAAAAAAGATGATTTTGAAGCTCACCGTGAATTGTTTAAAGAGATAGGCAGAGGTCAAAAACCGCATACCCTTTTTATAGGGTGTGCCGACTCAAGAGTAGTACCAAATCTCATCACCAAAGCACTGCCTGGAGAGCTTTTTGTGATAAGAAATATTGCCAATCTGGTACCTCCCTATCGAGAATCAATGGACTATTTTTCCACTTCATCTTCTATCGAATATGCGGTATTGGAATTGGAAGTGGAAAATATTCTGGTTTGCGGACACTCAAACTGCGGAGGTTGCAATGCTCTTTATTATCCAAAAGAGAAACTAAGCAAAATGCCTTCTGTGCAAAAATGGCTTGAACTTGCAAAAGATGTAAAAGAAGAGGTTATAGATATGGGTTTTGATGAAGATTTTGCGGCAAGAGAGTGGCTGACAGAGCAGTTAAATGTCGTAAAACAGCTTCAAAATCTGATGACTTATCCTTTCATAGAAAAAAGAGTCAAAGAGAAAAAACTTCATCTGATAGGATGGCACTATATCATAGAAACCGGAGAAGTATTTAATTTCAATGAGGAAAAACATTTTTTTGAGTTGATAAGGTAGATTATCTCACTTTTGTTTTATATTTAAAATCACCCTCTTTGTCTATATAAAATTCAAATCTTTCCGGTTGGGTGATCATCAGCCACGCAGCCGGAGATATGAAACATTTTTTGAACTCTTTTGTCTCAAACCTGGAAAAATTATAGATTTTAAGAGGAATACGGTCTCTTCTTCCCTCAAAAGACGAAATATCAAAATAGTAATTTCTGTTTTTTTCCCTGTAAGTTTTTATAGAAACCTCTGTAAAATCCTTTTTACAGTTAGTGTCGGATACTCTTTTCTTCTTCACAACCCTCTTTTTACTCTTTTGCTTTTGCTGAACAACCTTCTCTTCTTTTGGCAGTATTAAATTCATCTGATCCTGCAATGCGCATCCTGCAAAGAAAAACAGCAACATGATATAAATTATTAGATTTTTCATAGTCTTTTTCTATCCCACACAATTTTTTATGTGATTATATCCAAAATTTGTAACTTTTCTGTAATCAAAATATTCTATAATAACCTAAAATAAAATAAGGGCATCTCTAAAAACCTATACAGTTCATAGCTTTGTCAGTTTGTTCATAGGCGAGGCGCAACGACGAAGGCTATGCCAAAGCATAGTCAAGGAGTTGCAACGAAGCATATGGGCAAACTGACAAAGCCCGAAGGGAAGGCAAATAAGGCACAATCTTTCGCAAGATAAATTCTTGAATTACCTTTGGGTAGTCCTGCAAATTTCTCTTACGAAATCTTATGCCTTCTTTGCCTTCTATGGACAGTATAAGTTTTTAGAGATGCCCTTAAGATAAAAAAAACCGGAGATGAAGATGAAAAAACTACCAATAGGAATATCAACATTCAAAGATATAAGAAGTGATAACTATATCTATATAGATAAAACAAAAGAGGCACTTAAGTTGATAGAGAGCGGTAAATACTACTTCCTCTCCCGCCCCCGCCGTTTCGGAAAAAGCCTCTTTCTTGATACCTTGAAAAATATCTTTGAAGGGAAAAAAGAGCTTTTTGAAAATCTTTATATCTATGATAAATATGACTTT
>CAYVDJ010000091.1:0-6242 GCA_964450755.1 uncultured Campylobacterales bacterium | reverse complement strand
GAAAAACTTCCAAAAGCATCAATCAGAAAATATATTGCAAGAAGAAGACCGACAGCTGCAATACCGGGCATAGGATAAAAAACAAGAAAAAGTCCGACAATTACCAAAGCAAAAGATTTAAGCCAACCCAGCCATTCTCCTTTATCTGTAATCCATGTAAAATAACCTGCCATAAAACCGCTAAAAACCATCAACCATCCTATGAATAAAACAGTTGCTATCGAAAGAAAAGATGGAAAAAATATACCTATCAATCCCAAAACTATAAAAATAATCCCTGCAATCTTAGAATATTTGACAAATGAATCTAACAAATCATTATCAGGATAACTCCACATTTTTCGCTCCTTTATAAAAATTTTTATTCTTTAGTTTATAACGATATTATAAACAAAAGGTAAATAAAATATTAACAGTCGGTAAACAGTTACATAATATTCTCATGATATCTTTTCCTGTAATATCTAAGGACAGCCATTTTAACCATATCATTAAAAACAAACCATATTAACGCATAAATCCACATACTAACAGCCCATTTCCAACCTATAGGTTCCATCAGTCCAAAACCGTAAACCGCTATAACGGTACCTGCCACACGACTAAAAAATGTTGCATTAAAGAGTGTCCATGACGGCCATGGTCTCTTCCAAAACCAGTCATCTATACGGGTATTGTAGATAGTGCCGTGTCCGGCTATAACAAGTTTTGCAAAAAAAGCACTCTGAACAAATGCAAGAGGCAAATGCATAAAAGACATAAGTATCCAAAAAAGCATAAAAGAGGACATAACCCCTGCGATACCAAGCCATGAAGATAAAACAAAAATCTCCTTCATATCCCACCTGACAGGCATTTGTCTTATTTTCGTATTATCATAGGCTATAGTCATAATCGGAATATCATTAAGAAGGGCAAGGATGATAATCATCATTGCGGTAATAGGATAAAAATCATAAATAACGATAGCCAAAGTCATAAAAATAATAATACGAATTGTTTCGGCAATCCTAAAAATCGTATAACTTTTCATTCTCTCAAAAATCTGACGAGACTCTTTTATCGCATCTACGATCACTTTTAAACCGGGTGCCATCAAAACTATATCTGCTGCTGCTCTTGCCGCATCGGTTGCACCGCTTACCGCAATGCCACAGTCAGCTTTTTTCAAAGCGGGAGCATCATTAACACCGTCACCTGTCATTCCTACAATATGATCGGCTTTTTGAAGTTCATCAACAATAAAATATTTATCCTCAGGATAAACCTGGGCAAAACCGTCAGCACTCTCTATCAAAGATATAATTTGGGATTCATGTTTTTTTACCGTTCCTTTTGGAATCGGCATATTGTATAACTCTCTTTCAATTTTTTTCATAATATCTTTAACAATTATCTCTATTCTCTTTTTTGGAGCATCCGGATATACGGCTTCGGTAACAGCTTTTGATATTATTTTTGAAAGATAAAGATATTCTTCTATCGATTCACCTTTCAAAGCACGAACATCTTGAATGTTTTCTCCGATATTCAAGATTTTTGCTATATATTTGGCAACGGCTATATTGTCTCCCGTAACCATTTTTACCATTATTCCTTTTTCCTTAGCCTCTTTGATCGCCTCTTTGGAATCTTCTCTTGGCGGATCAAACAAGGGAATTAGTCCTATAAAATGGTAAAAATCCTCTTCACATTGTCTATAAGCAACTCCGAGAGTCCTGAAACCTTTCTGCGCAAATTCTTCAACTTTTTCATATACCTCCCTCTTATCAAATTCTTTTTCATCACTCTGTTCTATGATTATCTGTGTTGCACCCTTTGTTACTATCAATTCACACTCTTTTGCATCATATATACCTTCGGTTCTTTTATGCACAGGATCAAAAGGAAGAAATTTTCTAAGCTTCCATCCTTTCAATTTTTCTCTTAAAGCATTTTTATCTATATATTCAAAAACAGGTTTTTCTATCGGATCATTATTCTCCTCTTTACTTGCAAGAGCAGCATATATCATCAAATCATCTTTGGTAAATCCCTCCGCCACATAGGGTTCGGCAAGAGTCATTTTATTTTGTGTTAATGTGCCGGTTTTATCTGAACACAAAATATCCATTCCCGCCAACTCTTCAATAGCTGCAAGACGACTGACTATCGCCTCTTTTGCAGCAAGAACTCTGGCACCTATTGCCATTGTAACAGTAAGAACCGCGGGCATTGCCACAGGAATGGCAGAGATGGTAAGCACAAGAGCAAATATCAACAAATCCACAGTAGGCTGATTGGTTTTCAAACCATGATAAACAATAATACCTATCATTACAAGAGTGAGTAATATAAGAAAATCACCTACTTTTATAACCATCTTTTGAAAATGGCTCTTTTCTTCTCTCTCAGCTTTTGCAACAAGTCCAACAGTTTTCCCAAAATATGTATTAAGAGCAGTTGCCGTAACCTCAGCTATCATTTCTCCCTGTTTTATAACAGCATTGGCATATAAATCATCTCCGACTTTTTTGTTTACAGGCAGGGATTCCCCTGTCAGTGAAGATTGATCCACAAGCAAGAAATCACCTCCTCCGAGCAATCTGGCATCGGCAGGAACTATATCTCCTATCTTTACTTTGATGATATCTTCGGGAACTATCTCTTTTGCATCTATTTGCTGCCACTTACCATCTCTCAAAACAAGAGCTTTTCTGGCAAGTTTTTTCTTTAAAACCGCTATTGCATTCAAAGCCTTTGATTCCTGATAAAAATCAACTATTGCATTAACAAACAGAAGAATTATAATAATGGTAAAATCCTCCCATCTTTTGGCAAAGGCAGAAAGTATGGCAGCTGTTTCAATCATCCATGGAATCGGACCCCAAAATCTTCTGAAAAATCTATATAAAGAACTCTCTTCTTTCTCTTCAATAGCATTTAAACCATATTTTTCAAGTCTCTTTTTGGCTTCTTTTGAACTTAATCCTTTTTTTGAAATATCAGCATTCAAAAAGAGTTCATTTTGGGAAACTTTGTTTTTTGTCTCCTGAGTGATGGATATTTTTCTACCTCTTCTTTTATGCGACATTTTATATCTCCTAAATGTATATTTTCTCTTTTTGTTTAACTATATGAACATCTTTTTTTATCTTTTTTGCAATAGCTTTTCTAAATATCTCCTGTTTGCTCTTCTCTCCGTGAATTAAAAAGATACGATTCAACCTTTTATAATTTTTCATCCAGTTTATCAACTCATTTTGATCCGCATGGGCTGAAAAGCCGTTTATTGTATAGATTTTCGCTTTTATCTTTATCTCTTCATGATATATCTTAACCCACTTTTCGCCATCTACAATCCTTCTTCCAAGTGTTCCCTCAGCCTGATAACCCACAAATAAAACCGAATTTTTAGGGTTCCATAAACGATGTTTAAAATGGTGCAAAATCCTCCCCCCGTTACACATACCGCTACCGGCTATAATGATACATCCGCTTTCATCATTTATCTTTTTTGAATCTTCGGCTTTTAGAGTATATTTCAAATAAGGAAAATCAAAAACCGTACCGTCTCTTTTAAAAAAATCATTACAACACTTACTCAACTCCTGATGATAAGCGTTATAAAGATTTGTCGCCCTGATAGCCATCGGAGAATCAAGAAAAATTTTGCATTCGGGAAGTTCTTTTGTATCATACATTTTTTTCAAAATACACAAAATTTCCTGTGTCCTTTCTATTGCAAAAGAGGGGATAAGCACATTTCCACGATTTAAAAGAGTATCAATTACAACGCTTTTAAACTCTTTTTCACTCTCCCTTATACTTTTATGATTCCGATCTCCGTAAGTTGATTCGATATATAGGATATCAGCATCCTTGATATCTTTTGGATTTGTCATTACCAAATCATTCTGATTTCCGAGATCTCCGCTGAAAACAAGATGTTTGTGTTCGTTTTTAAGTTCAATCTCTATAATTGCAGAATCCAAAATATGCCCTGCATTTCTAAAAGTAACTGCCACATTGTCTATAATTTCAACCTCTTGATCATAATAGAGATATTCTACAGGCATATTCAAAACATCTTCTACATCTTCAACAGTATAAAGAGGCTCTTTAACACTTTTTTCTTCTCCTCTTCTTTGCGCCTTTTTATATCTTGTACGATACTCCTCTTCCATCAGATGGGCGCTGTCAAGCAAAACAACTTCAGCCAAATCCATCGTCGATTTTAAAGTTACTATTTTACCTCTAAAACCGTTTTTTACAAGCAAAGGTATTCTTCCCACATGATCAAGATGGGCATGGGTAATAAGAAGTATATCAACACTTGCGGGATCAAAATCAAACGGTTCAAAATTTCTCTCTTCAACCTTTCCCTGAAACATACCGCAATCAACCATTATCCTGTATCCCGACTCAAGAGAGACAAGATGACACGAACCGGTTACAACTTCGGCAGCACCAAATGACTGTATAAATGACATAATCCTTTCCTTTTATATAAAGTCTTCACATTTTTTTTTTAACGCTTCCAAGTCCTTAATACTCAAATGTCCTCTTTTGAAATGAACAATATTTTCATCTTTGAATTTTTGCAAATGTCTGCTCAAAACATTTCTTACAGTTCCTATCATCTGGGCAAGTTTTTCATGAGACAAATCATATATCAAATGAACTTTGTAATAGCCATTTTTGTCTTTATGGTCTTTGTTGGCATAATTTAATATAAGTTTTCCAAGTCTCACAGATGTATCAACCAAAGCCAAATCACTGCTTAACTCCTCAAGTTTTGCCATCATTTTCCCCAAATAAGGAAAAAAATTTTTATTAAATTCAGGATGTTCAATCATCCACTTTCTCATATCTTCTACAGAAATTTCCAAAACCTCTATATCATCAAGAGTTTCTATTACCACATCATGTTCTTTGGCTTCAAGTAATGAGATAAGATCAAAAGCATCCTTGTCATGTAATAAAAAAAGTATTATACTTTTACCGTTTTGAGGATTTATCTTAGAAATTTTTACTCTTCCGGAGATAATAATATGAAAATATTTCAAATTTCTTTCATAAGGAATAAGGGTATTTTTTTTCCATGTTATAAGTGTAAAATATTTCAATAAACCACTCAAAAGAGAATCATCCAAATTATAAAAAAGAGGATTACTTTTCAGAGCTTTCAAACTCTTATCATAAAAGGGGGAGTAAGATTCCATTTTTTTACCTTTATCCTATATGGATCATAACATCTAAAGGTTTGCTCTTTTTAAGTAAATCCTTTACCTTTTCCACATTTTGAATTTTTGTTACTATTAAAAAATAAAAGTGTTCTCTTAACATCTGTTCATATTTTACAATAAAACGATAAGGTACTTTTGCATAATAATTTAAAAAATTACCAAATTCACTCAATCCTGTAACGGGCGAATCTTCTTCAAGTCCCTCTGCAATCATATCCTGAGGAAGATTTTCTTCATAAAAACCCTCCCCCACTACAAAAATATTATTTCTGCCCAAATGTCTGCTTTTCAAAACATCCAATGCCTTTTTTATTTTCTCCTTCTTCTTAAAAACGGCAATGCAGCTTCCTTCCGTTTCCATAATTTTTTCCTTTTACTATATTTACCATCTCCCCCTCTTTATAAATACACACTATCATATTCATAAATACATAAGATCAATTATTATATTATTTTTTAAAAATCATTTCTGCTACCAAAGTAACATAAGGGCAAACTGACAAAGCTATGGGCTATATAGGTTTTTAGAGATGACCATAATAAAAATCTTATGCAATAGCCCAGATAACAGTTCCCACTCCAAGTAAAATTATCCAAAAAGCCGATCTGTAACAGTTTTTCCAACCTCCAAAATAAAGAGCATATACGGCTTTTATAAGATTATTGCTTCCGGCGGCTATCATTATGGCCTTTACAATATCATCTAAAACAATCATATATTTTCCTGTCAAAAGAGAGAGAATAAACGGATCAATATCGGTTAAGCCGACTAAAAAAGAGAATATCTCCAAACCCGAAGAACCGTAATGTTCTATAACAAAATGTGTCAGCATTATCATAGCTACAAACAAAAATGCAAAAACAAAAGCAGTTCCAAGTTCAAGGGGATTTTTATCCACAAAATCCAAAGATTCTCTCTCTTTCTGTCTCAATAACATCAAAAAAAGAGATATCAAAAAACCGGTTACAGCCAAAAAGATAAAAGGAAAAGCTATCTTTTTGGCAACAGCAACA
>CAYVDJ010000090.1:0-33264 GCA_964450755.1 uncultured Campylobacterales bacterium | reverse complement strand
CATACCACTCACAAACCCTTCCAACCCCCTCTTCCAACTCGATCTTATACTTCCATCCAAGCCGGTTTATTTTGCTTACATCCAGAAGTTTTCTCATTGTACCGTCTGGTTTATCGGTATTGAAATAAAACTCTCCATCATATCCGATAATATCTTTGATAAGATATGCCAACTCTTTTATGCTTATATCTTTGCCGGTACCGATATTTATATGGGTATTTCTTATCTCCCCGATACCCTTTTTTATGATATCCTTAAAATCCACATTTTCCATCAGATATACACAGGCATCAGCCATATCCTCACTGTATAAAAACTCTCTTTTTGGTTTGCCGCTTCCCCATATCTCGACTCTCTTTTCTCCCAAAAGTTTTGCCTGATAGATTTTTCTCACAAGTGCGGGAAGTACATGGGAAGTTTCGGGATCAAAATTATCATTTTCTCCGTAAAGATTTGTAGGCATAACGGAGATAAAGTTTGTGCCGTATTGGATATTGTAACTCTCACACATTTTTATACCGGCTATCTTGGCAATGGCATAAGGTTCGTTGGTATATTCCAAAGGACTTGTCAGAAGATACTCCTCTTTTATAGGTTGGGGAGCATTTTTGGGATAGATACATGAACTGCCCAAAAAAAGCAGTTTTTTTACTTTATAGAGATAACTTGTATGGATAAGATTGTTTTGTATAACAAGATTGCTGTATATAAAATCCGCCCTATAACGGTTGTTTGCGATGATTCCTCCCACCTTTGCGGCAGCAAAAAATACATATTCGGGTCTGTGCATCTCAAAAAAATATTCTACATTTTGCTGATTGGTCAGATCAAGAGGATAAAATATCACATTTTCCATACTGTCAGATACTTCTCTTTTGTGTTTACTTGCTATGAGATTGGTATATCCTTTTTTCAGCAGGTTTTTTATGATCGCATTGCCGACAAGTCCAGTGCCACCGGCAATAAAAATTTTACTCTCTTTATTCATCTGCAAACTTCCTTTACCACGCCTCACAAAAAACATATTGACGGTATTTTTTTCTTTATTTAGTTAATAACATTATATTATTTTTTTTTAAAAGTTACTTTAAATATTTTAAAGTAACATTATTTATTAGATATATGAAAAATCCACAGTAAAATAACTTCAAACTACTATGCTATAATAAAACAATTACTCTAATAAAACGGAGATAAAAAGATGATCACCGCACACAACATCAGATATTATTTTTTCTATTTAAGTGCTTTTGTTATCATAACGGCGGGATTGAGAGCCGCATCGGAGATAATTGTTATACTTTTGCTGTCGATAATTTTGGCATCTGTTTTATCCCCTGTTATGATCTTTTTAAAAAAGACGGGCATACCCAAAATCATCTCTTTTATCTTTATACTTTTTATTGTACTGATACTCTTTTTTATCGTTTTTTATATAGTCAATACCTCGTTCAAAGATTTTATACTCAATCTCCCCTCTTATGAAACCAAAATAAAAAAACTGATAATAAGCGTTGTCGGGTATTTTGACAGTTACGGATTTGATATCGATCCCAAAAGAATATTGGAGAGTTTTGATATCTCCTCTCTTTTCAAACTGACGACAAAAACGATAGGCAATATCGGAATCTTTCTCTCAAAAACCCTTTTTGTGCTTATAGGAACATCATTTATCCTCTTTGAGGCTCCCGTCTTTGGGAAAAAGCTCTTGATCATTTTCAAAGAGAACAAAGAGGCTTTAAACAGTTTTACACTCTTTTCAAAAACCGTAAAAAAGTATTTTATCATCAAACTTTTTACAAGTCTGTTAACAGGTCTTTTGATCATAGCCGTTTTACTCTACTTTGATATAAGCTATCCGATTCTCTGGGGATTTTTAGGTTTTTTACTAAACTTCATACCCGTCATAGGTTCCATTATCGCATCCCTGCCGGCTATTATGCTCTCTGTTTTAAATCATGATATAGGTGTTTCGTTGTGGCTGATTGGCTGCTATCTTGTTATCAACAATCTCATAAGCAATATCATAGAACCAAAACTTATGGGTCAAGGTTTGGGACTCTCTCCTGCTGTTGTATTTTTCTCTTTGATCTTTTGGGGGTGGGTGCTTGGAGCGGTAGGAATGTTTTTGGCAGTGGTACTGACGATGACCATAAAAATAGCCTTTGATTCAAGTACCAAAACCAGATGGATAGGCATCTTGCTTTCTGATCTTTCAAAAAGCAAAACTACACTCTAAAACCGATAACCGTAAACAGGGTGCTTTTTCTTTTTTTAAAAGTATTTTTTTGCTATAATCGGGGCTTTTTGATAAAGTATTAAACAATATAGGAAAAAACATTGAGAACAAACTATTGTGCAGAAATAAACGAAAATGATATCGGCAAAGAAGTAGAGCTTTGCGGGTGGGCAAACAGTTATCGGGATCACGGCGGAGTCATCTTTATAGATCTAAGAGACAAAACCGGACTTGTTCAACTCGTATGTGATCCGGCAGACAGCGAAAATGCCCATAAAATAGCTACGAGAGTAAGAGACGAATATGTTTTGATAGCAAAAGGCAAGATCAGAGCCAGAGGCGAAGGACTCGAAAATCCAAAACTAAAAACAGGAAAAATAGAAGTAGTTGTAGATAAACTGATCATAGAAAACCACAGTGCGGCTCTTCCTTTTGTTATAAATGATCAAAATGTAAATGAAGAGATCAGATTAAAATACCGCTATTTGGATCTGAGGAAGAAAGAGTTATACAATATTTTCAATTTAAGAAGTAAAGTATCGATAGCCGTCAGAAATGTACTTGATGAACGGGGATTTTTGGAGGTTGAAACGCCGATCCTTACAAAATCGACTCCAGAGGGAGCAAGAGACTATCTTGTGCCAAGCAGAATCTATCAAGGAGAGTTTTACGCACTTCCCCAGTCTCCCCAAATCTTCAAACAACTTTTGATGATTTCAGGATTTGACAGATATTTTCAGATAGCAAAATGTTTCAGAGACGAGGATCTAAGAGCCGACAGACAGCCGGAATTTACGCAAATCGATATAGAGATGAGCTTTTGCAAAGAAGAAGATGTGATGAAAGTAGCAGAAGATGTCGTAAAAGCGGCATTTGGCGCAGCGGGATATGAGATAAATCCTCCTTTTAAAAAGATGAAATATCACGATGCCATGGAAAAATACGGCACCGACAGACCCGATCTAAGATACGGATTGGAGATGACGGAAGTAGCTGATCTTTTTGAAGACTCCACAAACGAGATATTTTCTACAATCGCAAGTAACAAATATCTAAACCGTATAAAAGCTCTGAAAGTTCCGGGAGGAGATAACTTTTTCTCAAGAAAAATGATGAAAGAACTTGAAAATTTCGTCAGAAAATTCGGCGCTTCGGGACTTGGATATTTTCAGATGAAAGAGGAAGGTCTAAAAGGACCACTTTTAAAATTTATGAGCGAAAAATCGATAGAAGAGCTTGTAAACAGATGCGAACTAAAAACAGGAGATCTCGTCTTTTTCGGTGCGGGAGAGAAAAAGCTCGTTCTTGATTATATGGGAAGACTAAGAATAGAGATAGCAAAACAGATGAATCTGATCGATGAGAACAGATTTGAGTTTGTCTGGATTGTCGATTTTCCTATGTTTGAAGTGGAAGACGGCAAAGTCAAAGCTTTGCATCACCCTTTTACAATGCCAAAAGATATCAATATAAACGGTGTTGAAGAGATAGAATCCGTAGCTTACGATATGGTCGTAAACGGCGTGGAGATAGGCGGAGGAAGTATCAGGATACACAAAGAACAGATACAAGAAGAGGTCTTCAAACTGCTTGGCATATCCGAAGAAGAGGCAAAAGAGAAGTTTGGCTTCTTGCTTGATGCTTTGAAATTCGGAGCACCTCCTCACGGCGGACTGGCTTTCGGACTTGACAGGCTTATCATGCTTTTGACCAAAACAAGCAGTATAAGAGATGTTATAGCATTCCCCAAAACCCAAAGAGCCCAGTGCCTTTTGACAGAAGCACCAAACAAAGTGGCAAACGATCAGTTAAGAGATCTTCATCTAAGAATCAGAGAAATCAAAAAGGATAATCAATGAAAAAACTTTTCCTCATTATCGGCGCACCCGGAAGCGGTAAAACAACAGACGCACAGCTGATAGCAAAAAACAATCAAGACTCTATCGCCCACTACTCCACGGGTGATCTTTTAAGAGCGGAAGTTGCAAGTGGCAGTGAACTTGGCAAAACGATAGATTCATTCATCTCAAAAGGCAATCTTGTTCCTTTGGAAATCGTGATAGATACGATAGTAAGCGCTATCAAAAACAGCGACAAAGATGTAGTTTTGATAGACGGTTTTCCAAGAAGCATAGAGCAGATGGAAGCACTTGACAAAATACTCTCAAAACAAAATGATATCTCTTTGGAATCGGTCATAGAAGTAGAGGTCAGTGAAGAGGTTGCAAGAGACAGGGTACTTGGAAGAAACAGAGGAGCAGACGACAATATAGAGGTCTTTAACAATCGCATGAAAGTATTTACTGATCCTCTCAAAGCTATACAGGATTTTTACACTTCAAAAGGAGTTCTCAAAAAGATAAACGGCGAGAGAACAATTGAAGAGATCGTAAGTGAGATGGAAGATTTCATAAAAAGCAAGATATGATAAAAAATCCTTCATTTTATACAGTTATCATAGGAACAGAACTTTTAAACGGCAGAAGAAAAGACGCTCATTTTGAATTTGTAAACAAAGAGCTTAAAAAAAGAGGATGGGAGCAGAAAGCAAATTTTGTCATCAAAGATGATCCCTCCTTTATGGAAGCTGTTTATACTCTGATAAAAAGCGATCCAAACAGCGTAATGTTCAGCTTCGGAGGTATCGGAGCAACACCCGATGACTATACAAGAGAGATTGCGGCAAAGACATTTACAAACGGCATCATGGAAACAAACCAAAAAGCTTTGTCTTTGATAAAAGAGCAGTTTGGACAAGATGCCTATCCGCACAGGATCAACATGGCAAAACTGCCAAAAGATTCGGGGTTGCTGAAAAATGTTGTAAACAAAGTTCCCGGATTTTTTATAGAAGAGAGATTTTTCTTTACGCCGGGATTTGTAAAAATGTCTCATCCTATGGTTATAGAGGCATTAGAGAGGTTTTACCCCAAAAACAGAAAAAAGCACTTCTGCTCTTTTGTGGCAGATGCGAGTGAAAACAGACTTATCGATATCATGAAACAGATACCAAAAGAGATAGAGTTCTCCTCTCTTCCCAAAATAGAGGGAGACAAAAAAACTGTTGAAATCTATCTTGCCGATTATGAAAAAGAAAATGTCGATAAATGGTGCAGATTTTTCAAAGAAGAGATAAGCAAAAAAAATATAAAAATCATATCGGGAAACGAGGCTTCAGCCTCGTGAAGATCAAAAAAAATATAAAAATTCTAAAGGAGATGTAAAAATGGATATTTCAAAAATCAAACCGGGCGACAACCCCGATAAAGTAAACGCCCTCATAGAGATACCTTACGGTTCAAATATCAAATACGAACTTGACAAAGAGAGTGGCGCCGTCGTTGTTGACAGAGTTTTATACGGTGCTATGTTTTACCCCGCAAACTACGGTTTTGTTCCAAACACTTTGGCAAAAGACGGCGATCCGGTCGATATCCTCGTACTAAACGACTATCCCGTACAGGCAGGAGCAGTTATCAAATGCAGACTTATAGGCGTTTTGATGATGGAAGACGAAGCCGGAATGGATGAAAAACTTCTGGCGGTTCCGGTATCAAAAATAGATCCAAGCTATGATGAGATAAAATCAATAGACGATCTTCCACAGGCAACACTCAACAAGATCAAAAATTTCTTTGAAACCTATAAAACGCTCGAACCGAATAAATGGGTAAAAGTAAAAGATTTTGAAGGAAAAGAAAAAGCAGCCAAAATGCTTGAAGAAGCGATAAAAAGCTACAAATAACCAAACTCTATAAAACACAGCCGGTATTTTTGATAATGAAGATCAAAAATACCGGTAAATTTTATAAATTATGCTCTTTTTTATATTTCATAATCATAGCATAAGCTTCATCTTTGAGCTTTAATTTCTCTTTTTTTAATTTTTCAAGCTCAAAATCATCCATATGCTCTCTTCCTTCCTCAACATCAGCTATTGCTTTGTCAAGTTCATTATGCTTTTCAAAAATTTTAGCAAAATGAGCATTTTCAACTTTTAATTTTGAGATAATATCTCTGTATTCGTGTAACATCTGTTCTCCTTATATTTTTTGGTATTATAAGCTATAAAAGCTTATTAAGTTCTGTAATCAGCGTTTATTTTTACATAATCATAGCTTAAATCGCATCCGTAAGCCGTAAAAGAGCCTTCTCCCACTCCAAGATCGCATTTTATCCTAAAACTCTCTTTTTTCATCACTTTACAAGCTCTCCTTTCTGTCTCCTCGTCAAGCTCTCTTTTATCACGAGAATAAACAACCACATCATCATAACAGATACTCAAACTCTCCTCATCACATTCACATCCGCAGGATCCTATCGTAGAGGCTATTCTTCCCCAATTTGGATCTTCTCCAAAAACGGCGGTTTTTACAAGCAGTGAGTTGCTAAGAGCCTTTGCGGCGGTTTTTGCCTCATCATCGTTTTTTGCCCCTTTCACTTCAAAAGCCACCACTTTGTTTGCGCCCTCTCCGTCTTTTACTATCAAAAGAGCAAGATTCATCATGATTTGTCTCAAAGCCTCACTGAAAGCCTCTTTTTGATAAACACCGCTTTTTTTGTTTGAAAGAAGCATCACCGTATCGTTTGTAGATGTATCTCCGTCAACACTGATGGCGTTAAAAGTGGTATCGACATGTTTTTCAAGCAACTCTTTCATATCCTCTTTGGGTATATTGGCATCACTCAGTATAAAACAGAGCATCGTTGCCATAGCGGGATTTATCATACCGGCACCCTTGCAGATTGCGGCGATATTGAAACTTTTGCCATCCTCAAGCAAAACTTCAAAGGCTATCTCTTTTTTAAAACTATCTGTCGTCATAATAGCCTTTGCGACAGAATCAGAATCTCTTTTTTGAAAATCAAATTTATCAAAAGAGGAGATTATCTTTTGAAGATTCAGTCTGTAACCTATAACTCCGGTAGAACTCATAATCGGATTTTGGATAGAGGGGAGTTTCTCTTTTGCTATTTTCAGTATCTCATCTATATCCTCTATCCCTTTTTGTGAAGTCATGGCATTTGCATTTTTGGAATTTATCAGTAAAAAGTTTGTTTTAAAATCTTTGGGATATCTTTTATAGTGCTTCAAGGGAGCAGCCATAAAACGGTTGGTTGTAAAAAGCGCTTCCACATCACATAAAACATCGGATCTGATAAATGCGATATCTGGTTCTTTTTCTTTCATCCCGATATTCACACCCTCAAAATAAAATCCCTCCACATTGCAAAGTCCACCCTTTTTGGGAATTATATCAAACATATTTCAACTCCTCCGGTTGTTGTTTTTTTCTCACGACTCTTTTTATCGTACGGATACCCGTATTTGTTCCAATCACAAGCAGTCTTGAATCACTTGTTATAAAAGTATCACCTTTTGGAATCGGTATAAAAGCATTTTTGTTATCTCTAAAACCCACTATTTTGACTTCCGGTATATCCTCCAAATGGGTCTCTTTGAGCTTTTTAAACCTGAGCCACGAATGTTTTGGAATAGGAAGTTCTATCATATTTAAAGCCGTATCTTTCTTATACAAAAACTCCTCCAAAAAGTTCTCCATATCGGGACGGAGACTAAGAGCGGTCATCCTTTGGGATATAAGTTTTGTAGGAGAAATAACGCTGTTTGCTCCAAGTTTTTTCAGTTTTTCTATATCGCTTAAACTTCTTGCCGTCGTTATGATGTAATAAGACTTTCTTCTTCCTATCTCTTTTTCATAAAGTCTTGTAGATGCGATCTGGGCGATATTGTCGGCAATATTGTTTGAGAGGGTAATTACGCCTTTTGCACTTGAGAGAAAAGATTTCAAAAGTGCCTGTCCCGTATGAGGTTCGTCATTTATATAATATGGATAGTTGTATTTTTTGGCTTCCTCTTCAAAGTTATCATTTGGATCAATTACGACAAAAGGTATATGATTTTCTCTAAACTGTTTGCTTAGTTGGATAGTATATTCATTATGATAACAGATAATGAAATGATTTTTTAGTCTTGCAATTTTATAAAGCATATTTCTTTCCTTTAAAATGCGCTGGAGTTCTCCTTTGTTCAGTACATCCACCAAAATACCGATAGAAAAAGTAAAAATAATAAATCCTATAATGATAAGAGTTATCGTAAATATCCGTCCGCCTTCCGATATCTTCGATATCTCTCCAAATCCGACCGTTGTAAAAGTAATTCCGGTCTGATATATGGCATCACTGAGAGAAAAATCATCAATCTGCATATAACCGAGTGTTCCTATCAGCATAAGGAGAACGGTTGATATGAGAGGAATGCTAAAAGGGCGGAGTTGAGAGTAAAATTCGGTATTTAAATCAATATGAGGTTTTTGTTTTTCACGCCAATGGAGGAGAATCTTAATCTTTTTGATAAAGTTCAATTCTCCCCTCCCAAAAGCGTAAAGGAGAAATTATGAATTTTTTTTCATAGTTCTTAGAGTAGAAGCGGCAACTTTTATCTTTTTTCTTGTTCCGTCTTCTAGTGTTATTCTTACCGTTCTGAGGTTTGGTAAAAATCTTCTTTTTGTTTTATTGTGGGCATGGCTGACATTGTTTCCAACCATCGGTCCTTTGCCAGTAATTGAACATTTTCTTGACATATTTTCTATCCTTATAAAAATTTTGGTAATCTTACAAAAAAGAACCCAAAAAAACACTTAAAAAACTCTTCTTATTCCGCTTTTACACCGTATCTTGCGGCTAAATTTCTAAAATCATCCGACTGCATCAATGTCTTTAACATCTCCTCTCTTGTTACATCAGCCAACAATCTTCCATCCCACCCCTCTACTTCACTAAAATCGGGCTGTCTGTCAAGAAGAGTTCTGTATGCCAAAAATATAAAATTTCTGTTACTTAAATTTCTGTTTTTAAATTCATCACTCATATAAAGAGAATTTGCAAAAGATGCAAGAGAGTCTCCTTCAAAAAGAAGTTTCTCTTTATATTTTTTACTCTCTTCAAAAGTCGGCATTCTATCCAATATATTTTGAAAATAGTTCACTATAAGATTGCCTATATTATCATCATTTGCCGTTTTGAATATCTCCAATCCCTCACTGCCGTCACATACATACAGATAATTACCGTATTTGACAGAGTTAAATACACTGTTGTAACCATAAGACTGTAATAATTTTACATTGGAGAGATCACTTATATCAGCTATCTTAAAACCGTTTATCCCCTCACTTATATAGGCATATTTCTCATCGATTGTCAAACTCACAGGTTTACACTCTATATCCAGTTTTGCATGAAACTTCATATTAAATGGCTCTTTTATATCTATAACAATAACACCTTTTTCAAAATCCGCAATATAAGCCAAATTCTCTTTTAACACTATACCTCTTGCATAACCTATATCCTGAGAATATGATCCTGTTTCTCTCGGATTTTTGGGATCGCTCACATCTACCGCTATTATCCCCTCTTTGCCACTTGCTATATAAAGAGTATCTGCACTTATCGCAAGAGCCAAAGCATTTATCCCCTCTCTTTTGAAAACAGAAACAAGTGAAGGTTTTGAGGAATCTGAGATATCAACTATCTCAATACCGTTTCCGTTTTCCGCAATATAGGCATAATCACCGTCTATTACCAAAGATACGGCATATCCTTTTGTTTTGTATTCAGCTGTTTTTTGGGGATGGTCTTTTGAGGAAATATTTATAATCTCCATTCCACCGTTCCCCTCTATCAAATATGCCTCTTTCTTTCTTACCACTATTTTATTTACACTCTCTTTTGAGTTATATATACCTTTCCTGAACGGACTTGTCGGATTTGAGAGATCCACTATCTCAACACCCTCTTTTGCATCGGCTATATAACCGTATCTTCCGTTTACCGCTATATCTTTTGCTTCTGCCAATGTATCATAACTGTTTTCATATACGGGATATGTCGTGCTGAAAAGATCTATCTCTTTTATCCCCTTGCTTCCGTTTGCAGAAAAAAGATAATCTCCGTTAAAATCCAAATCAATCATATTTTTAAATATATCACTGTCATAACCCTTTACCAAAACAGGATTTTTTATATCCAAAACAGAAAGTATTTTCAAACCCTCTTTTGAATCTATCAGATAAACATATTGACCTCTTACAAAAGTTTTTATGATATTACCGCTTTCATATTGTGAAACGATTTTAGGCTCTTTCGGATTTGATATATCCATTATATAAAGCCCGTTTTTTTTATCCGCAACATAGGCATAATTGTCTTTTATGACAAATGAGACGGCTTCACCGTCTGTTTTAACTCTTGCCACTCTTCTTATCACCATAGGATCGGAGATGTCAAAAACTTCAAAACCTCCTTTTCTTGCGGCTATATAGGCATATATCCCTTTTACTTCTACATCCAAAGAGATATCATCCACCACCGTTTTACCGGCATAGACGGGATTGTAGGGATCTTTTACATTGACTATCTCCATACCGGATTTTCCTTTTGTGATATAGACAAAATTTTTATTTACATCTATTGCCGTTACCTCACTGTCAGTTTTATATTTGCTCAAAAGTTTTATATTAGAAGGATTAGAGATATCAAGTATTGCAAATCCCTCTCCGCCCAAAGAGAGATAGGCATATTTTCCCTCTATATCAAAATCATTGGCAAAACCCTCACTCTTGTAATATCCCACAACGGAGATATTTTTGGAATCGGAGATATTGAAGATGATAAAACCGTCGCTTCCGTCTGCAAGATAGGCAAAAGAACCCTGTACTTTTATAGTATTTGCAAAATCAAAAGTATCTCTTGAAGTTAAAAGCTTTGGATTGAAATATTTTGATCCTTCCAAAATAGAGATACCTTTGTTTGTAGCGATATAGGCATAACCGTCATTGATATCTCCCCCTTTTATCGTTATATTTTTAGGATTGTAAGAAGCAGAATAAAGAGGATTTTTCATATCAGAAATATCTACTATCTCCATCCCTCCGTTTCCCATAGCGATATAGGCATAGCGGTTATAGACTTTTATATCAACAGGATTTGAAGTTGTCCTGTACAAAGAGACAAAACGGGGGAAAGCCACACTGCTTAGATCTATGATCTGAAGTCCTCTGTCAAAATCACAGATATAGGCTATTTTATTGTGAACATATATCTCTCTTGCATAACCGACATCATTATATTCTCCCGATTTCAAAAGGACTTTGGCAGATGAAATATCTACAATCTCCACTCCGTAATTTCCTTTTGCTATATAAAGATGGGTATTATCCTTTGAAACAGCCATCACAAAACCGTCCGTCTGATACGAGGTTATCTGTTTGGGAGATTTTTTATCTCCTATATCATAAACCCCTACCCCGCTGTAACCGTCTGCCACATATAAATATCTTCCGTTTACAACAACATCTATCGCAAAACCGTCGGTTTGTATATGTGAAAGTATTTTAGGATTATTAGGATTTGTGATATCAACTATATCGATACCGTTGTATCCTTCGGCTATATAGGCATAATTATTTGATATTTCCATATTATAGCCGTAATTTCCCGTTACTGCTTTTCCCATTTCATAAGGGTTGTTTATATTTGCCACATTAAATACCCTTAAACTTTCACTGTCGATTGCAAAAGCGTAGGTACCGTATATTTTTACATCGTTAAAATTTCCCTTTATATTATTTAAATTTTCAACAATCATGCTTGTTTTTGCAAATACGACCACTCCGAAGAAAAGTAACATTAAAGATAAAAATCGTGTTAATTTTTTTAGCATATCCAATCCTTTTTCTCTCTTTTATTTACTATTGTATAGGAATTAAAATTAAACTTTAATTAAATAACTTAAATTTTAAACAACAATATTAATTTATATTTGAAGATAATTTATAAAATATTTAAAATACATGAAATTATTACCGCTTTACAGGGTCTTTTATGCACTATATGAAATATTTTTTTAATTTTGGTTGTTTAGCATATCTATAAAAATAAATTTCTTGTCAATATATGTTCATTATGTTACAATATGCCTACATTTTAATTAGGAGAAATAATGTCAAATACAGAAAACAGAGTAATTTCTATTGAATATGAACTGAAAGAAAAAGGAAATGATGAGATATTGGATTCAAATATAGGTCATTCTCCATTATCTTTTGTAAGCGGAAAAGGTCATATTATACCCGGACTTGAAAAAGAACTGATGAACATGAGTGCCGGAGAAAAAGCAACTATAAGCGTACCCTCAAGCGAAGCATACGGAGAGTACAACCCCGAAGCTATCCAGACTCTGCCAAAAGAGCAGTTTGCAGGAATAGATTTGGAGATAGGTATGCCTCTGTACGGACAAAGCGAAGACGGACAAAGCGTTCAGGTAATCGTAAAAGAGTTCAATGACAATGAGGTAGTTATAGACTACAACCACCCTTTGGCAGGTAAAGATTTGGAATTTAGCGTAAATATTTTAGAGTCCAGAGAAGCCACTGCCGACGAAGTTATCTCAGGTCAGGTAGGCGGAGCAGCAGAAGGCTGCGGCTGTGGAACCGGATGTGGGTGCTAACACTTTTATAGCAAAAAGTGAAGCTTCAAAAAAAGCTTTAAAATCAGCTGCAATTTTAAAATCTCTAAAGATAAATGTTTTAATCACAGGAGAGAGCGGAGTCGGAAAAACACCTTTGGCACAGGAAATTGCGCCAAAGGCTCCCATCATAGACGCAAAAGAGTCATCATTTTATTCTCTTTTAAACAACCTCTCTGAAACTGTAATTATAAAAAACTTTCAAAATATTATAAATTTAGACAGACTTTCAAGAGTTCAAAAAGAAAAAGAGATCCGTCTTATCGCACTCTCTTCCAAAGAAACAGACAAAAAATTTATCGATAAAGTTTTCGGTATAAAGATATATCTGCCCCCTTTAAAGAGGAGAAAAGAGGATATCCTTCCTTTGAGCGAACTTTTTTTAAAAGAGGCAAAAAAAAATCTCTCTGTATCCAAGAGCGATAATTTTTTCAGTAATTTCAAACCGGATCTCTCAAATAATGCAAAATCATTAAAAAAGAGCATTTACAAACATCTTTTAATCTCAAATTTTGACAAAGAAGATATAATTTGCATTCTTGAAAAATATTTTGAAGAACATTTGGGAGAGGAGGATGATTACAGATCTTTTCTCCATCTTTACGAACTTCCGCTTATCAGAGCGGGATTGAAAAAATATGGTTCACAATTAAAACTTTCAAAAGTTCTTGGTTTAAACAGAAATACTCTTAGAAAAAAAATTCAAGAGTTGGAAAAATTTTTATAAAGGATTTTGTATGAAAAAAACAGCTTTTCTCTTTCCCGGTCAAGGAAGCCAGTCTTTTGGAATGGGTAAAGATTTTTACAACAATTTTCAAACGGCAAAAGAGATGTTCGAAAATGCAAGTGATCGAATAAAAGTTGATATGAAAAAACTTATGTTTGAACAAAACGATCTCTTAGAACAAACCAAATATACCCAACCGGCTATTTTGCTAATCAGTGCAATTGCACACAAACTTTTTGAAAATGAGATGAATATCAAATCATCTTTTGCTCTTGGTCACTCCTTGGGAGAATTTTCTGCTCTTGTCAGCGTGGGAGCTCTTGATTATCTTGATGCGGTTGAGCTTGTTCACAAAAGAGGTGAACTTATGCAAAAGGCATGTGAAGGCAAAGATGCCGGTATGATGGCTCTTATCGGTCTTGATGATGAGAGTGTGGAGAGCATTTGCAACTCTTTGAGAGATGAAGGCAAAAAGATATGGCCTGCAAACTATAACAGTGACGGTCAAATAGTAATTGCCGGAGTAAAAGAGGATCTAAAAGCCTCAGAGGGCGTTTTCAAAGACAAAGGAGCCAAAAGAGCGCTTGTTTTGAATATGTCCGTAGCAAGTCACTGTCCTTTACTGTTATCGGCGTCAGAAGGCTTAAAACCCTATCTTGAAAAGTTTATCAAAGATGAATTTCTCTCAAAAGTTATTTCAAATGTAACGGCAAAAGAGTATAAAAGCAAAGATGAGGCGCTCTCACTTTTGACAAAACAGCTTATAGAACCCGTCAAATACAAACAGTCTGTGAGAAATTATGAAAACGAAACGGATCTTTTTATAGAATTTGGCGGTTCTGTTTTGAAGGGATTAAACAGAAGAGTTACCAAAAAACCCACACTTTCCATCACAGATACCGCTTCTTTGGAAAAAACCTATCAAGATATACGATAAAAGGCAAAGATAATGAACATAGCGATAATGGGAGCAATGGTAGAGGAGATAGAACCTCTTTTGGAATATTTCAAAGAGTATAAAACAGTGGAGTTTGCAAAAAACAGATACTATCTGACACAATACAAAGGTCATAACATCATCATAGCATACAGTAAAATAGGTAAGGTTTTTGCGACCCTTACAGCCGCTACGATGATAGAGAAATTTGACGCAGAAATTCTGCTTTTCAGCGGAGTGGCTGGAGCTATAAACCCTGATTTGAAAATCGGGGATTTGATAATAGGAGATGAACTTTGTCAGCATGATCTCGATATCACGGCATTTGGTCATCCTCACGGATATGTTCCCGAAGGGCAGGTTTGCATAAAAAGTGATGAAAGTCTCAAAAAAACAGCTTTTGAAGTGGCAAAAGAGATGAATATCCCTCTAAAAAACGGTATTATCGCCACCGGAGATCAGTTTATCGCCAATGAGAAAACAAAAGAGTGGATCAAAGGAACTTTCAAAGCCGATGCTTTGGAGATGGAGGGCGCAGCCGTAGCGGTTGTATGCGATGCTTTGGATATTCCGTTTTTTATACTAAGAGCCATAAGTGATGCGGCTGATATGGATGCCGGATTTAATTTTGACGAGTTTTTAAACTCTTCGGCAAAAACAAGTGCGGATTTTATTATCTCAATGTTAGACAAGATCATAAAAAAGTAGTAAATGGTAACACTTAGCAAAAAACTTCTAAAAAAAGTCGGTCAGGCAAATTTTCGTTACAAACTGATAAAAGAGGGGGACAGAGTTCTTTTGGGCTTAAGCGGCGGAAAGGACTCTCTTACTTTGGCTCATGCACTAAAACATCTCTCAAAACATGCTCCTTTTAATTTTGAATTCAAAGCTGTTACGATTGGTTACGGTATGGGAGAAAATTTTGATGATCTGATACAGCACTGCAAAGAAAACGAGATACCCCATGAAGTGCATGAAACAAATATCTATGAAGTGGGCAAAGAAAAAATCAGGAAAAATTCATCATTTTGCAGTTTTTTCTCAAGAATGAGAAGAGGAGCGCTTTACAGCTACGCCCTTGAAAACGGTTTTAACAAACTGGCTCTTGGGCATCATTTGGACGATGCGGCGGAGAGTTTTTTTATGAATTTTATCTATAACGGCTCTTTAAGATCTCTTCCTGCGATCTATAAAGCAAAAAACTCTCTTATCGTTATCCGTCCTTTGATCTTTGCAAGAGAAAGACAGCTTATGGATGCTGCAAAAGTAAATAATTTCCCCCTTATCGGAGACGAATCGTGTCCTAGTATGAGATTTGATATAAAAATGCCTTATGCCAGAATGGAGGCAAAAGAGCTTTTAAGGGAACTTGAAGAAAAAAATAATAAACTATTTATCTCATTAAAAGCTGCATTTGAGCATATTCATGATGGCAGTTTTTTGGATGAAAAAAGATATCATTTAGACGAGGAATAACCGATGAAAAAATTCTTTTTTTTATCTATGATCTTATTTATTTTTGCGGGATGTAAATATGAACCCAAGGAATTAAAAGTTTTAAGAGGTGAAGAGAGTTCCCAAAATACCTCTGTAATCGCTGTTACTGACAAAAAAGAGAAAAACGGCACTGTTGATACAGCTGCCCTTAAAATCAATGAAAGCAACAATGCTTTAAAAGAAAAAGAGATAGAAAACTCTCTGGAGATGGAAAAATTAAAAGCAAATTCCAAAATAGAACTTGCCAAAATAGAAGCCCAGAGAGAAAAGAGTGTCAAAGAACTTGAAACCAAAAACTCTGTGCAGATAGCCACTATCAACAAAGAACTTTCGATAGAAAATCAAAAAATTCAGATAGATATGGAAAAAAGAAGATTGGCTTTTATGAAAATAGCATTAAGTGTTTTGGCAGTAATAATTATTTTTGCTCTTATCATTTTCTATTTTATCCATAAAAAGAAACATGAAATAAAATTGAAACTGCAAGAGGAAAATGCAAAAAAAGAGAAAGAGATGCAAATGCAGGAGCATCATCATCAAAGAGTAAGCAAAATCCTCGATATAATCTCCAATCAAAAACTTTCACCTGAAAGTGAAAAAGAGATGATAGGAGTTTTAAAAGAATCCACAAAAACAACAAAGATAATTCAAAGCAGTCCGGAGAATAAAAAACTTATTGTAAAGAAATAGAAATGTCCATAAAAATTTGTTTCTTTAGTAAAATTATAATATAATTGGAAAGATAAATTTATAAAAAGGTGTAGATCATGGAAGAGAAGAAAAAAGAGGAAACTTCTAAATCTTCAGACTCTAAAAAGAGTGAAAAAGGCAATATGAATGATATTATTTTAGATAAGATAAACAGTAACAAGAAACCGGTAAATATAAAAAAGATTTTATTGACAGCAGCCTCTTTGGTATTGCTTTTTTTGATAGTGTTAGTAGGCATGAAACTTGTAAACAATCAAAAAGCAGATGATGAAGTTACGCTTATCCCTCCGACAGAGCAAAAAAACACACCCGCTCCAACTCCTCAGAAATCTGTTGAAGATGCAGATAAAAAACTTTTCAACGGTGTTCCGGTGGAAGAGGAAAAAGATTCCAATCAACAGATGAAAAAAGGGGATGAGGGAGAGAGTGATTTTGATGAAATGGTAAAAACTCTCAGAGAAAAAGAGATAGAAAACACCAATGTTGTCCAAAAAGAGCAAGAACAAGAACAAACAGTCAAACCAAAAGAGGAAAAAATAGTCAAGGAGATACAACAGGAGATCAAAAATGAACCTGTGGTAGAGAAAAAACAGATCCCAGCAGAAAAAAAAGAGGTTAAAAAAGAACAAAAACCGCCAAAACCGGTTCAAACCGCCAAAACCGTAAAGCCAAAACCAAAAACAGCACCAAAGCCACAGCCTAAAAAAGTGTGTAAAATAAAAGGATATTATATTCAGGTAAGTGCCTCTTTCAAAACTCTTCCAAGCAGAAGCTTTTTGAAAAAGATAGAGACAAACAAACTAAAATATATTCTTAAAAAAAGTGTTGTTCACGGTAAAAAGGCAACCAAAGTTTTGATAGGTCCATATTTTTCAAAGGAAGCGGCTTTAAAAGATATGCCAAAAATAAAAACAAACATCAACCCAAACGCTTTTTTACTGAGGATAAATTAATTGTTTTCTTATAGAAAAACTCTTTTTGATCAGCTGACCCCTATCTCCATATACAGTAAATTAAAAAAGAGATTTCCAAACGAACTCTCTTTTTTATTTGAAAGTGCCATAAATACCGAAGACGGCAATTACAGCTTTATCTTTATAGGCGCAAGAGAGAGACTTATCCACAAAGAAGGCAAAACAACCTATCAAAATGAAAAAGGTGAGATAAAAGAGGTTGATAAAAATCCGTTTGATTTTTTGAAAAAATATTATAAAAAGATAGACAAAGAGTATTATAAAAAGATAGGAAGAGAGCTGAAAGTCGGTTTTGTTGACGGATTTATAGGATATATCGGATATGATCTTGTCAAAGTTTTTGAGCCTGTTTTACAAAAATATATGGATCATCTAAAAGATGAGATAGATACTCCCGATTTGGAATTAATCCGTCCCAAACTTATTGCCGCTTTTTCGCACAAAACCAATACTTTGACTCTCATGAGTTCTTTTGATAAATACACCTCTCTTTTGGATGAGATTGTAGAACATCTCAAAACTCCATGCAGTTATGTTTCGATAAAAAAGAGTAAAATCGATCTAAAAGAAGGTAAATTTGCTTTTGATAAAGAGCGGTTTTTTGAAATGGTAAAAAAATCAAAAGAGATGATCAAAAGCGGAGATGTTTTTCAGATAGTTATGTCAAACCGTTTTACACAGTTTGCAAATATTGACAGACTCAGTTTTTACAGGATCTTAAGAAGCAAAAATCCCTCTCCTTATATGTACCTTTTGGAATTTGAAGATTTTGCGATAGCCGGAAGTTCTCCCGAAGTCATGGTAGGACTGAAAGACTCTCACATACTTTTGCGTCCGATTGCCGGAACAAGAAGAAGAGGAAAAGACCTCGATAAAGACAAAGCAAACGAACTTGAAATGCTAAATGATGAAAAAGAGAGAGCCGAACATCTGATGCTTGTTGATTTGGGCAGAAATGATGTGGGAAAGGTGGCAAAAAGCGGAAGTGTTCATGTTCCTTCACTGATGAGAGTGGAGAGATATTCTCATGTTATGCACATGGTCAGCGATGTAGAAGCTATACTTGATAAAAAATATGATATGTTTGATCTTTTTGCAGCCACTTTTACAGCCGGTACGATGACCGGTACTCCAAAGATCAGGGCTATGGAGCTGATAGCGGAATTTGAAGGTCTAAAAAGAGGATATTACAGCGGGTCTATCGGATATTTCGGATTTGACGGCAATATGGACACGGCTATCACGATAAGAACTTCTCTGTTAAAAGAAGATCGCATAGTTTTTCAAGCAGGAGCCGGAATAGTCGCAGACAGTAAACCGGAACTTGAATATCTTGAAGTTCAAAACAAACTCGGCGCTTTGATGAGTTCTCTAAATGATCTTAAAGAGAGGGAATGAAACTTTTTGCAATTTTTGGTGATCCCGTTTCACACTCCATATCCCCTCTTATGCACAATACGGCTATAAAAAATCTCTTTTTGGATGCCTGTTACACAAGATATCTTCTAAAAAACGGAGATATTTTAAGAGAAAAGTTTCTAACTCTGAAATTATCAGGAGTCAATGTAACCGTTCCCCACAAAGAGGCGGCTTTTAGAGCGTGTGATGAGATAAGGGGAGTCGCTTCAAAGATAAAAGCAGTCAATACAATCATAAAAGAAAATAACAGACTGATAGGCTATAACACCGATGCACCGGGTTTTTATGAAGCCATAAAAGAGTTTAAAGATGCAAAGAGGGTTCTCATCCTGGGTGCGGGAGGAACGGCAAAAGCGATCTCCATCTATCTGAAAGAGAAAAATCACAGTGTGAATATCCTAAACAGAAGTCAAAAAAGACTCTCTTTTTTTGAAGAAAACGGCTTTATATCCTACAGTTGGGATAATTTCAAAATATCTTCCTATGATCTTGTCATCAATACAACTTCAGCGGGACTAAGCGATCAATCCCTTCCTGTTGATGAAGCTCTTTTGGACAAACTGTTTGTATCTGCCAAATACGCAGTTGATGTTATCTACAACAAAAACACTCCCTTTTTGCAAAAAGCTTCCGATTTTGGATTAAAATACAAAGACGGAAAAGATATGCTTCTTTATCAGGGAGTTATAGCGTTTGAGTATTTTTTCAATCATAAATTCTCACAAAAAACCATTTTAAAAGAGATGAAAAAAGCTTTCTGACATTTTACTTTTATTGTCACAAAAATATCATTTTTATCCGATATAATACATAAATAAATAACCAATGAGGTAAAAATGAAAATAAATTTTCCAAAATTTATCATAAAAAGGGACGGTCAAAAAGTCAAATTTGAGGCTTACAAGATAGAAGATGCCATAAAAGCGGCATTTGACAGCGTTTTAACTCCCTATGACAAACGGGTATTTGAGAGTGTTTTGATAAAGATATCTTTTGATCCTGTAAAAGCGGTCGAAGATATTCAAGATATCATCGAATATGAACTCTTTCATACAGGTTATTTTGAGGTTGCAAAATCTTTCATAACCTATCGTTTTCTCCATAAAATGCAAAGAGAACAGATAGCAGGTATCGCAGATGATACGACTTTTATCAACTGTACTTCAAGCGTACAGGAGTATATCAACAAAAGCGATTGGCGGATAAATGCCAATGCCAATACCGGATATTCCAATGCCGGTCTTGTAAACAATCTCGCAGGAAAGGTGATAGCAAATTTCTGGCTTGATAAAGTTTACTCCAAAGAGGAAGGGTATGCCCACAGAAACGGAGATTATCATATCCATGATCTTGACTGTCTGACCGGATACTGTGCGGGATGGAGTCTGAGAGTGCTTTTGAATGAAGGATTTAACGGTGTTCGAGGCAGAGTGGAGAGCAAAGCGCCAAATCATTTCAGATCGGCTCTTGGTCAAATGGCAAATTTTTTGGGAATACTCCAAAGCGAATGGGCGGGAGCTCAGGCATTTAGCAGTTTTGACACCTATCTTGCTCCCTATGTTTTTAAAGATGATCTAAATTATACGCAGATAAAAAAAGCAATAAGAAGTTTTGTTTACAATCTCAATGTTCCGGCTCGTTGGGGACAGTCTCCTTTTACAAATATAACGATTGACTGGACGGTTCCAAGCGATCTAAAAGATCAGATTCCGACCAAAAAAAACGAACATCTTTTTAAAGATATCAAGGATAAAAAACTTACGGACAAAGCAAAACAAAGAGGAGTGGAAAAACTAACCGATCTTACATATAAAGATTTTCAAAAAGAGATGAATCTAATCAACAAAGCTTTTTATGAGGTAATGACCGAAGGAGACAAAAACTCACAACCTTTTACTTTCCCCATCCCTACCGTAAATATCACCGAAGAGTTTGACTGGTATGGGGAAAATACGGATATACTTTTTGAAAATACGGCAAAAATCGGCTCTTCCTATTTTCAAAATTTCATAGGAAGCCAATACATAAAAGACCCCGTAAGCGGTGAGTTAAAAGAGAATCCCGAAGCTTATAAACCAAATGCCGTAAGAAGTATGTGTTGCAGACTTCAACTTGACCTAAGAGAGCTTTTAAAAAGAGGAAACGGACTTTTCGGCAGTGCGGAGATGACGGGAAGTATCGGAGTTGTTACGATAAATACCGCAAGGCTTGGATATCTTTATAAAGGTGATAAAAAAAGATTATACGAAGAATTGACCCGTCTTATGGATTTGGCAAAATCGACTTTGGAGAAAAAGAGAGAATTTATCGACATAATGTTCAAAAGAGGTCTTTACCCCTTTACAAAAAGGTATCTTCCCCATTTTAACAATCACTTCTCTACTATCGGAGTAAACGGATTAAACGAGATGATAAGAAATTTCAGCAATGACAGATACGATATAGCCGATGAAGAGGGAAAAGAGTTTGCTCTTGAACTGCTTGAGTTTATGAGAGAGAGATTAAAAAGCTACCAAAAAGAGACAGGAAACCTCTACAATCTTGAAGCAACTCCCGCAGAAGGTACAACATACCGCTTTGCAAAAGAGGATAAAAAAAGATTTCCATCCATCATTCAGGCAGGATTTGGAGAAAATATCTACTACACAAACAGTTCTCAAATCCCCGTAGGCTATACGGATGATCCGTTTGAGGCTTTGGAACTTCAGGATGATTTGCAGTGCAAATACACCGGAGGTACGGTTTTGCACCTCTATATGGGAGAAAAGGTAAGTTCACCGGAGGCGTGTAGAAGACTGGTAAAAAGTGTTATCACAAATTTCAAACTTCCCTACATCACGATAACTCCGCTCTTTTCCATCTGTCCCAAACACGGATATCTCAGCGGAGAGCATGAATACTGCCCAAAATGTGATGAAGAACTGTTGCAAAACTATATGAAAGAGAGGATTAACAGCCATGAGCAAAACTGAAATACTGGAATTGCTACAACACAAAAGAACAAAATGTATGGTTTATACAAGAGTAATGGGTTATCACAGACCTGTTGAGAGCTTCAATATAGGCAAAAAAGGAGAACACAGAGAGAGAAAACAGTTCAAAGAACAAAAATGCCAAAAGAAGATATAGATATCTCTTTTTATGATTTGACCCCTTTTACGATCCTGGATTATCCCGATCATACGGCATGTATCATCTGGACAGCAGGTTGCAATATGCGCTGTCCATACTGCCACAATCCCGAAATAGTCCTCAAAAGCAGGACGCAACAAGTTGCGCCCTCTTTGGATGATATCTTTGCTTTTTTAAAAAAGAGGAAAAACCTTTTGGATGCTGTTGTTATAAGCGGTGGAGAGTGTACTCTTTATAACGATCTGCCTCTTTTTTGCTCAAAGATAAAAGAGATGGGATTTAAGATAAAAATAGATTCCAATGCAAGCAGATTTGAGATCATAAAAGAGTTAAGCGACAAAGATCTAATCAACTATTTTGCTATCGATTTTAAAGCACCTAAAAACAAATATCACCAAATAACAAAAAACAACTCCTATGAAAATCTGATAAAAAGTATCAACTATCTTATCAAAAACCAAAAAAATCTCGAAATAAGAACAACTGTTCACACCGATTTGTTAGATGAAAAAGATATAGAAGAGATAGCTTCCCTCTTAAAAGATTTAAATTACAAAGGTATCTATTACATTCAAAATTTTCAATACAGAGATAAAACTTTAGAAGATATAAAAGAGCAAAAACGACCTCTTGATATAGAGTCGCTAAAACTTGGAATAAAAGTAAAATTTAGAAATTTTTAAAAAATAAAAGCCTACATTTAACTCAATAATGATATTCTTAAAATATTCTTCATTTAAAGACTGTTTTCTATAAAAAGATGGAATAAAAGATAAAAGGAAGTATGATTTGTTTACAGTAAAAGAGATTTTTGAAGCCTCTTATGAGGTGAAAAGATCACAGTTTATCGCTTTTTTGACTCCGACAGAAAAGTTTAAAACAGTACATGAACGATTAAAAAAAGAGCATCCAAAAGCAAATCATATAGTTTGGGCAAAAAGATATCTAAATGAATTTGAACAGATCGTGGAAAATTTCAGTGATGACGGTGAACCAAAAGGAACTTCTGGGATGCCGGTACTCAATGTTCTAAGAGGAGAGAAACTTATCAACTCCTCTTTTTTGATAGTGAGATATTTTGGAGGAATAAAGCTCGGAACGGGAGGAATAGCCCGTGCCTACTCTTCTGCCGCAAAAGAGGTTTTGGGAAAATCCTCTCTAATCCCTTATCAAAAAATACTCCTTTTTGAGTTTGAAATTCCTTATACTATGATTCAACATCTTGAATACTACCTCAAAAAAGAGATGATAGATTTTGGAAATCGAATATTTCTTAATGACAAAATCAAATGGGAACTTTCAGTAACAAAATCACAAAAAGAGAAATTGGAAAAATTTTTAGAAAAAAACCGCCACTAAATACAAAAGGATAAAAAGATGATAAAAGAAGTTCTAAAAAAAGAGGAACATTTTTTAAAACAGATAAGACACGCTTTGCATATCCATCCGGAAACTGCCTATGAGGAGAGATGGACAAGCGATTTTATAGCGGAGAAACTCGAACACTTTGGCATAGAAGTTCACAGAGGATTTGCAAAAACAGGGGTTATAGGGATACTGAAAAACAGAACTTCCAAAAGGTCGGTGGCTCTTAGAGCAGAACTTGACGCTTTGGATATATGTGAGAAAAATGAGATACCCTATCGCTCAAAAAACAGATGCAAGATGCACGCCTGCGGACATGACGGACATATGGCTATGCTCCTTGGCGCAGCAAAATATCTCTCCGAAACGAAAAACTTTGACGGAACCGTCTATTTTATCTTTCAACCTGCAGAAGAGAACGAGGGCGGAGCAAAAAGGATGATACAAGAGGGACTTTTTGATCGTTTTGAGATAGATGCCATCTACGGTATGCACAACTGGCCGGCTTTGGAAGCCGGGAAGATAGCCATATCAGAAGGTGCTGTTATGGCAGCTTATGATAATTTTGAGATAGAGATAGAGGCAAAAGGCTCTCATGCAGCTCATCCCGAACACGGAGTTGATCCGATAGTTGTTTCTGCTCATATAGTAACCGCTTTGCAAAATATTGTAAGCCGTTATGTAGATCCTCTAAAATCAGCCGTTTTGTCAATCACACAGATACACTCCGGAAGCACATGGAATGTCATTCCCGATGTGGCAACTCTAAGAGGAACAGTCAGAACATTTAAAGAGGATATTCAAGATACAATAGAAGATAAAATGAACTCCATTTGTTCATCTGTCGCAAACGGTTTTGGAGCAAAAGCGAAACTCAACTATAAAAGGCTCTATCCCGCAACTGTCAACAACGATATAAAAACCGCCCTGAGAGCTGCCAAAGAGAGTGTGGGAGATACAAATATCGTAACTGACTATCCTCCTTCCATGGGTTCTGAAGATTTTGCATTTTTCCTTCAAAAAAAGAGAGGTTGTTATGTGAAACTCGGAACAAAAAAAGAGGGGGAACTTTTTATGCTCCACAGTCCCTATTATGATTTCAATGATGAAGTTTTGCTTACCGGAGTCACTTATTGGATAAAATTAGTGGAATTTGAGCTAAAAACTCACTCTCATTAACCGTCTGTTAATCTTTTATTGTAACTCTATTTACCAAACTCCTTTATAATTAACTCAATTAAAATAACAGGAGATAAAAAGATGAAAAAAACTATTCTAATCTCCGCGATGTTGGCACTCTCACTGATCGCGGCAGATTTAAAATTTAACCTTGCACCAAAAGGTGCCGAACATATCATGCCAAATGATCTAAATCAGGTACTCTCTTTCAATAAAGCGGTTGAAAGTGCAAGAAAAGCGGTAGTCAATATCTCTACAAAAAAGCATATAAGATTTAACAACAATCTAAACTACCTCTTTAACAATCCTTTCTTCAAAGATTTCTTTGGAAAAAACTTTGAATTTAATATTCCAAAAGAGAGGATTCAAAGATCGCTTGGTTCTGGAGTTATCATCTCCAAAGACGGTTATATCGTAACAAACAATCATGTTATCAATGATGCCGATGAAGTTACGGTAACTCTTCAGGGAAGCAAAACAGAATATCCCGCAAAAATCATAGGCAAAGATCCAGACAGTGACCTTGCCATTATCAAGATAGAGGCTAAAAATCTCTCTCCGGTCATGTTGGGATATGCAGATGAGTTGAAAGTGGGAGATGTTGTTTTTGCGATAGGAAATCCTTTCGGAGTCGGTGAAACTGTAACTCAGGGAATCATTTCGGCTCTTAACAAAAACAGAGTCGGTATAAACAGATACGAGAATTTTATCCAAACAGATGCATCTATCAATCCCGGTAATTCCGGCGGCGCACTGGTTGACAGCAGGGGAGCGCTTATCGGTATAAACAGTGCCATTATCAGCCGAAGCGGTGGAAACAACGGAGTCGGTTTTGCCATCCCTATCGATATGGTAAAAGATGTGGCAAGTAAACTTATCAAATACGGAAAAATAAAACGGGGCTATATGGGGGTAAGCATCAAGGATATGGATAAAAACCTGAAATCTGTTTACAAACATAAAGAGGGTGCGGTAATCCTTGATGTGGTACAGGAGGGTGCAGCGGACAAAGCCGGTATCAAAAGAGGTGATCTCATCTATGAGGTAAACGGGAAAAAGATAAAAAATGCTGCCGAGCTTCAAAAACTGATCGCCTCTTATGAACCTCATAAAAAGATTACGATAAAATTGGAAAGGGACAAAAGAGACAAAACAATTACAATGGAACTTGCATCAAGAAACTCTGATATAGTTCTTGAAAAAAACAAAAGCGTCTTAGGCGGAGTTTATCTGAATGAACTCGATAAAAACAACCGTTATCAGTACCGCATTCCTTCCAATATAAGCGGAGTTCTAGTAAGCGATGTAGAGCCAAACAGCAGTGCCGAAAAAGCAGGAATCCAGGCAGGAGATATCATCGTACAGATAGAAGATATAGAGGTAAGAGGTCTAAAAGATATAGAAAGAGCGATAAAAAAATATGGTCATGAGCCCAAAAAAGTTTTTGTTAACAGATACGGAAATATTTTGATTTTTGTATTAAAATAAAAGGAGGATATTATCACAAAGATATTGATGATCGAAGACGATCCGGAAATGGCAAAAATACTTACAAAATTTCTATCTTCCTATGAAATGGAAGTTACAAATGTGGAAGAACCTTATCTCGGGCTTTCCAAACTGGAACTAAACGAGTATGATCTTTTGATACTGGATCTTACTCTGCCTGAGATAGACGGTCTTGAGTTGATACCCAAGATCAGAGAAAAGTCCGACATTCCGATCATCATTTCCTCCGCAAGAGACGACATCACAGACAAAGTGATCGGACTTGAAAGGGGAGCAGATGACTATCTGCCAAAACCCTACAATCCAAGAGAGCTTGAAGCAAGAATCAAATCTCTCTTAAGACGCAAGAGGCCAAAAAACAGAGATCTTAAGATAGTAAAAAATGATTCTCCCTTCAAACTCAATGAAGAACAGATGAGTATCTCATACAAAAACAAACTCCTTCAATTGACAAAAGCCGAATATGAGATACTAGCATACCTCATCAAACACAAAAACGGTGTCGTCTCAAGAGCAGATATTATCTATAACATCGATGCCATAAGTGATGACAGCACTTATAAAAACATCGATGTTATAATTTCCCGCATTAGAAGCAAATTAGCCAAGATAGATCCCGACTCCTCTTTGATAAAGTCGGTAAGAGGGGTTGGGTATAAACTGACAGTATGAAAAATTTATCCATTTTCTCCTTCATCAATATAATTTTCTCGGTCGCCTTTTTGGCGATCGTGGCCTCTTTTGTACTGTTTTTAAAATATGACAGCAGCAGATATGAAATACAACAAAAACAGAGATATTCCATCATAGCAAATGCTTTTTTATCAGGCTTTAGATTTATCCCCACCATACAGCAGATAGAAGCCATCTGCAATCAGTTTGATGTGCAGCCGGTCAAAGAAAATTCTGAAAGATTGGAAGTTTTAAACAAAGCAAAACTTCTTTATTACAAAGAATCTCTCCTTGGTAGAATCAGAATCTTTAAAATGCAAAAAGATTATTATATCTATGTGCAAAGTTACGGTTACAATCTGCTTTTAAAAGACAATAAACCCGGAGTCTATCATATAAAAGGGGCTTTTGTTGTTTTTATAACCATGAGTGCCGGACTTGTCTTTTTATATCTCTCTTTTTTGCAAAAGTTCAAACCTCTAAGAGAATTGAAGAAAAATATCGACAAATTTGCCAAAGGCGATCTCAATATCCATACCAAAATGGAGGGAAAAGATGAGATAGCAAAAGTTGCAAACAGTTTTGATAATGCGGTAAGTTATATAAACAGCCTTTTAAACTCAAAACGGCTCTTTATGAGAAATATCATGCATGAGCTAAAAACTCCTATTGCAAAAGGACGCATAGCAGCTGAAATGGTGGAAGATAGAGAAAACAGAGAATTTTTGATAAATGCCTTTGACAGGATGAACAATATCATAGGTGAACTTGCCACAATAGATAAAGTAACAACAGATACCTATCAGATAGACAAAGAGGATATAACCTTGAGATCTCTTATCCAAACTTCACTTGAGTTAGCAATGATAGACAAAAGCAAAGTGGATATAGAAACAAAGGACGCAAAGATCTCAGCCGATAGAAAACTTCTCTCCATAGCACTGAAAAATCTGATAGACAATGCCATAAAATTCAGCATTGATCACAAAGCAAAGATAACGGCAAATAAAAAAGAGATCTGCGTAATCTCAAAAGGAGTTCCTTTAAAACGACCCTTTGAATATTACCTCGAACCTTTTTCACAGGAGGAAAAAAGGGATGAGGGTTTTGGTTTGGGATTATATATCGTAAACAATATCGCCAAACTGCACGGATTTTCCTTTTTGTATGATTACAAAGAAGGAGAAAACTGCTTTAGAATCTCTTTTTAATAACTGACCTTACGCACTATATCGTATCCATAGCGCATAAGGTCAGTTAATAATTCACAGCCACTTTATAGGTCGGATCGTCCTCTTCGTACAAACAGTACTCTCCTGCTTCTTTTAACATCTTTTTGCAATCTTGACTTAAATGTCTGATGGTCAGTCTTTTTCCGGCTTCTTTATATTTTTTGGTGATTTTGTCTATCGCTTCCACACCGGATTGGTCCATAACTCTGGCATTTTTAAAGTCTATGATTACCTCTTGGGGATCATTTTGGATATCAAATTTTTCATTAAATGATGTTACGGAACCAAAAAACAGAGGACCGTCTAAAATATATATCTTTTTATTGCCTTCTTCTTTCTCTCTTGCATAGATTTTTGCATGTTTCCATGCAAAAACCAAGGCAGAAATGATCACACCCGTTATAACGGCTATCGCAAGATCAAAAACTATCGTCAGTACAGTTGTTGTCAGCATCACAAAGATATCTTCTTTTGGCATTCTTTTTAGATGTCCAAAAGAACTCCATTCAAATGTGGCTATACTCACCATAAACATTATCCCCACCAAAACCGCAACAGGAATATAGGATATATATCCCGAAAGCGCAACCACAAATGTTATCAAAAGCAAAGCCGCCGTTATACCGGAAAGTCTTCCCAAACCGCCTGAAGTAAAGTTGATGATGGATTGTCCTATCATCGCACAACCTGCCATTGCCCCAAACATTCCGCAGGTACAGTTACCGACTCCCTGAGCTATACACTCCCTGTTTCCGCTTCCTCTGCTTCCGCTCATCTCATCAAGCACCGACAAAGTAAGCAAAGACTCTATCAGTCCTACCGCCGCAATGATAAAAGAGTAAGGCAGGATGATTTTCAGCGTTTCAAAATTCAAAGGTGCGGCAGGTATATGAAAAGAGGGAAAACCTCCGCTGATATCGGCAAGATCTCCTATCGTTTTGGTATCAAGTCCAAAGATAAGCACCAAAGCCGTTACGGCTATAATAGCCCCAAGAGAGCCGGGAATTGCTTTGGTAAATTTGGGTAAAAAATACATAATAAGCATTGTCAAAGCAACAAGAATATACATCAGATAACTTTCATCTTTAAAAAGAGGAAACTGAGCCATTGCTATAACGATAGCCAAACCGTTTACAAATCCGTACATAGCAGGTTGGGGAACCAGACGAATGAATTTTCCAAGTTTTAAAACTCCGACAGATATCTGTATAATACCCGCAAGAACTGTTGCCCAAAGCATATATTCAAAACCAAATCTTGATATAAGATCAACCAAAACAATTGCAACTGCCCCCGTTGCACCGCTTATCATACCGGCTTTTCCACCGATAACAGCCGTTATAAGTCCTAAGATAAATGCCGTATAAAGTCCTACAAGCGGACTTACTCCGGCAATAATAGAAAAAGCTATCGCTTCGGGAACAAGAGCAATAGCAACCACAGAACCTGATAAAACATCATTTTTTATATTTGATGCAGAGTAATTTTTTAGCTTAAACAATGATTTGCCTTTGAAAATTTAAGAATTTAAAAAATGGGAGGGATTATATCCAAATTAGATAAAAACAGAATAAAAAGCGTATATCCGTTACCCAAAAACGGTAACGGATAAGTGAGATATTAAAATTATATTGCTTGTTTATCTCTTATATTTAATGTAGCGATCACTTTTGAGTAAGTCTCGTAATTTTTTGATTTTAGATATCTTAAGAGTCTTTTTCTTCTACCTACCATCTTTAGAAGACCCAATCTTGAAGAGTGATCTTTTTTATTGATTTTTAGATGTTCGGTCAAATCCGAAATTCTCTTTGATAAGAGAGCTATCTGCACCTCTGCAGAACCTGTATCTTTCTCGTTCCTAGCAAACTGCCCTATGATTTGAGCTTTTTTTGCCGAATCCAAAGCCATAATGACCTCCTGATTGGTTAAAATTTTTAAGAATGTGATTATATCCAAATAAAAAAAATTAAGCAAATTTTGCAGAAGCAAATCTTTTTTGTGCTCTTTTTATAAAACTCTCTTTACTGTCATCATCTCTGTATTCGGTAACACCGTATCCTATGTTAAATTTACTCTCTTCGTCGAAATTTTCCAACTGCTTTGCTATCCTTGAAGCGATAGCCTCTGCGCTTTGCAATGAACATTCCGGCAGTAAAAGAATAAATCTGTCTCCGCTCCAAGAGGCTAAAATATCATAGTCTCTTATCTCCATTTTGATACTGTGAAAAATGATATCGAGAGTTTCTTCTTCCAAAGGAGTTTTATTTTTATTATCTTCTATTTTAAAGAGGATTAAAGAGAGATTTTTTCTGTTGTTTCTATCATTGAAGATATCGGAATTGACAAGTTCCGTAAGTTTGTCATCCGTATAAATTTTCATAAATTCTTCAAAAGATATACTTTTTTGAAGATCCGAAGAACTCAAAAAATCTTTTATGAAAAATAACTTTTTACCTAACATTCCAGCCCCTTTGTGCCGATCAAAATAAATAACTCTGCAATTATACAAAAAATTTTTAAATTAAACTTTATATTTTTATAATAGTTATACAATATGTAATTTTTATAAATAAGTAGTAAATATCGGCTTTATTAAATCCATAAATTATCTTTTTTTGATATAAAAGATGATAAAATTACTCTTATTTTTCAATATAAAGGAAATTACATGCTTTTAACCAGAGCAAGTGAATATGCACTTTTATCGCTCATTTTGATAGCAAGATCAAACAAACCAGAAGGCGTGGATCTGTTATCAACCAGACTTAATATCTCAAAAAGTTTTTTGGCAAAAATACTCCAAAGTCTGGCAAAAGAGGGAATCCTCAAATCTTACAAAGGAGCAAAAGGGGGATTTGTTCTTGACAGAAAACCAGAAGAGATTCCCATTCAACTCATTTTGGAAGTTGTTGAGAAAAAACATCCTTTGGTATTTGACTGTTCACCTTCTATGGATTCCTGCCCGAACAATCGAGCCCAATTTTGCATGATTTGGCCGTTTTTAAACAAGCTTCAAACAAAAATTGATGAATTTTTAGATAATATAACATTAAAAGATATTATCTAACTTACAAGGAAGGTATTGCCAAAAAGCACCAAATCAAATATTTTAAAAAATGCCTCTTCTTATCTCGATGCTTTAGGAAAGTCGAAAGATTTAGCAATCGTCGCTTTTTTGATAGCTATTGTCGCTATCATTATAGTCCCTCTTCCAAGCAGTGTGCTGGATCTGTTTTTAACCGTATCGTTAGCTATATCGGTACTTTTTTTACTGATATCCATATATATCCAAAAACCGACAGACTTGACGACTTTTCCTACGCTGATACTCATAGTAACACTTTACAGGCTCTCTTTGAACATAGCCACAACCAGAATGATTTTAAGCAAAGGTCATGAAGGTCCAGAAGCCGTAAGTGATATCATAACAAGTTTTGGCGAATTTGTAGTGGGCGGAAACTATGTAATCGGTATCATAGTTTTTACTATTTTGGTTCTTATAAATTTTATGGTTATCACAAAAGGTTCAACAAGAGTTGCAGAAGTGGCGGCAAGATTTACACTTGATGCAATGCCCGGAAAACAGATGGCAATAGATGCCGATCTAAATGCCGGACTTATCGATGAAACAACCGCAAGAAGCAGAAGAGAGGAGATCATACAAGAAGCCAATTTTTACGGTGCAATGGACGGTTCAAGCAAATTTGTAAAAGGTGATGCGGTAGCGGGAATAATCATCACCATCATAAACATCATAGGCGGATTTTTGATAGGTGTTTTCCAATATGATATGTCTATGGCAGACAGCGCCCAGACTTTTACCATCCTGACGATAGGAGACGGTCTTGTTTCCCAACTTCCGGCTCTTATACTCTCCACCGCTACGGGTATCATCATCACCCGCACAAGCAAAAAAGAGGAAAATTTCGCACAGGGCGCAATTACCCAGCTTGGAGCGGAATATAAAACTCTTTTGATAGTAGGTTTTATCCTTCTTCTTTTTGCTTTGGTTCCGGGACTTCCTACGATCTCTTTGGGATTTGTCGGCATACTCTTTTTGGCTTTGGGATATGTTTTGAAATTATCAAGAGAGGGTTATTTTATGCAAGAGCAGACCGAAGAAGAAAAAGAACAGACCGCTACACCTTCAACACAGGAAGGAGAAAAGAAAACTCCGCAGGAGGAGAAAGAGGATGAAGAAAAAGCACTTGAAGATATTTTAAAAATAGAGATTTTAGAGTTGGATTTGGGCTATCAGCTGATAAAACTTGCAGACAAATCACAAAACGGAGATCTGTTGGAGAGAATAAAAAGTATGAGAAGAAAGATAGCCGATGATTACGGTTTTATAATGCCACAGGTTAGGATTAGAGACAATCTGCAACTAAATCCAAACGAATATCAGATCCTTTTAAAAGGTATAGAGATAGGAAGAGGAGATGTCTATCCCGATAAGTTTCTTGCCATTGACAACTCTCTTGCCACTGAAAAGGTAGAGGGTATCCCTACAAAAGAACCGGCTTTTGGAATAGATGCGATCTGGATAGAAGCCACCCAAAAAGAGGATGCCATCATGAAAGGCTATACGGTTGTTGATCCCTCTACCGTCATATCTACACACATGAGCGAACTTATCAAAAAATATGCCGAAGAGCTACTTACAAAAGAGGATGTGCAAAAGCTTATCGATATGACCAAAAAAAGCTATCCCACTGTTGTTGAAGACTGCCTGAAAGTAGCAAATACAGGACTTATACAAAAGATCCTCAAAGCTCTTTTGCATGAAAAGATACCTATAAAAGATATGGTAACAATACTTGAAACGATAAGTGATGTGGCAGAGATTACGAAAAATATCGATATTATCGTTGAGCAGGTAAGAGCAAAACTCTCAAGAGTTATCACATCTTTGTATAAAGATGAAAACTCAACCATCAAACTTATGACACTCTCTTCCCAAACGGAACAAAAATTGCTTGAAAAACTCCAAGACAGAGAGGGGCATAAAGATCTGCTCCTAAATATCGGTCAGATCAACACTCTTATACAGGCTGTGGGAGATGAAGCCGCAAAAGTACTGCAAAAAGGGATCGTGCCTATCCTTATAACCGATCCG
>CAYVDJ010000089.1:0-20806 GCA_964450755.1 uncultured Campylobacterales bacterium | reverse complement strand
CCAATAGAGGACAAAATGTCTGGGAGAAGTCATGGTAAATCGGGAGATGCCCTTTATGATCTGGCTATAATTTTGACTTAAACGGCTTTTGATTTGTTATAATAGCAAAATCAATTTTACAGACAGGAAACTATATTTATGATACATATTCTTCTTTGCGGTGGCAGCGGTACGAGGCTGTGGCCGGTTTCAAGATCGGCTATGCCAAAACAGTTTATAAAGATTTTCAACAATCACTCTCTGTTTCAAAAAACTATTTTAAGAAACAAAAAGCTCTGTAACAGTGAAAAGATTATTTCCAATGAAGAGTTATATTTTATAGCTTTGGATCAGATAGAGGAGTTTGGATATAAAAGAAGTGAATTTATACTTGAACCCGTCGGCAGGGATACGGCACCGGCTATTGCCCTTGCGGCTTTTGATGCCGAACCTGAAGATATACTTCTTGTTACTCCTTCGGATCATCTGATAAAAGATCAAAAAGCCTATGAAGAGGCTCTTTTAAAAGCAAAAGAGTTTGCAAAAGAGGGAAATCTCGTAACTTTTGGCATCAAACCCTCTTTTGCCCATACCGGTTACGGTTATATAGAGGCTGATGGTTATGATGTCAAATCATTCAAAGAAAAACCAGATCTCCAAACTGCCAAAGAGTATCTAAAAAACGGCAATTTCTACTGGAATAGCGGGATTTTTTGCTTTGCGGCGGGAGTATTTTTGGAAGAGCTTAAAAGATATGCTCCAAAAATTTATGAGAGTTCCAAAAAAGCATGGGAAAAAGCAAAAAGAAACTCTGATATTGCAAGGATACCTTTTGATCTGATGAATGAAATCCCAAAAAAGAGTATCGATTATGCGGTGATGGAAAAGAGTAAAAAAGTAAAAGTTATACCTTCTGATATCGGTTGGAGTGATCTTGGAAGTTTTGACGCTTTGTATGATGAATTTGAAAAAGACGAAAACAACAATGCCATAAAAGCAAACATGATAAATATAGACTCAAAAAACAATCTGTTTTACAGCGATAAAAAGAGGCTTATAGCGACGGTGGATATTCAAAATCTGATAGTTGTAGATACCGTCGATGCTCTTCTTGTTATGCCAAGAAACTCTTCCCAAAGGGTCAAAGAGGTGGTTGAGAGGTTGAAAAAAGAGGAGAGCGAACTTGTCAATTTTCACAAGATTGTCTATCGTCCGTGGGGAAATTTTACCACTTTGGAGGAAGAGAACGGTTACAAGATAAAACGAATCGTTGTAAAACCCTCCAAAAGACTCTCTTTGCAAAAACACTATCACAGAAGCGAACACTGGATCGTTGTGAGCGGAACGGCACTTGTCAGAAACGGTAAAGAGGAGATACTTATAAGAGAAAACGAATCAACCTATATCCCGATAGGGCAGGAACATCGTCTTGAAAATCCGGGTAAAATCGATCTAGTGCTGATCGAAGCGCAGGTTGGGCATTATCTGAAAGAGGATGACATCATCAGGATAGAAGATGATTTTCAAAGAGAGATAAATTGTTAAAAAATCTGGCTTTGGCTTTTTCTTTTGCAAAAAGGGATTTTAAAGAACGCTATGTTGGTATGAGCTTTGGGGAACTTTGGTATCTGATATCACCGCTTATTATGATCTTTATCTATACGGTTATATTTTCAAATTTTATGAAGATGAAACTAAATATCACCGACAGTGAGTACGCATACAGTATCTATCTTGTACCCGGACTTCTTGCATGGACATCTTTCAGTACGCTTTTAAACAGGGTTGCTCTTATCTTTATGGAAAAAGCGGAACTTCTAAAAAAGATCAATGTTCCGGCTTACTCTTTTATGTTCAGTATCCTGATAACGGAATTTGTTCTTTTTCTTATCTCCATGACGCTTGGTATCGGCTTTTTGGTTCTTATAGACTATCATATCGATTTTACATTTTTGTATCTTCTTCCGGTTATGATTTTGCAATCTTTTTTTGCATTTGCCCTTGGGGTGGTTTTTGCTCTTTTTGTGCCGTTTTTCAGGGATCTAAAAGAGGTTATTCCCATCTTTTTGCAACTTTGGTTTTGGGTAACACCGATAGTTTATCTAAAAGACATGATCTATGACAAATATCCCTACATAGTTGATCTAAATCCGGCATATATATTTATAAGAATCTATCAGGATATCTTTTTATATGCCAAAACTCCCGATTTTACCAAACTTTTTACGGCTTTGCTTTTTACAGGCGCTGTTTTGCTGACAGCGGCGTATCTGTATAAAAAAATGGTTCCTCTTATCAAGGATATCATTTGAAAAAGATGCTGGAAGTTAAAAATCTGACAAAGATTTTTAAAATATACAAAAACAATACCGACAGATTAAAAGAGCTTTTTTTCAAAAAGAGTTATCATAAAGAGTTTGTTGCAAACAAAGATATATCATTTGATCTTTTTCAAAAAGAGACTTTGGGGATCATCGGACTAAACGGAGCCGGAAAATCAACTCTTTTGAAACTGATAGTGCAGGTTTTGGAGCCGACTTTCGGAAAGATAATCTCCCACGGCAGAGTAACGGCACTTTTGGAGCTTGGAACGGGGTTCAATCAGGAACTTAGCGGATATGAAAATATCTTTTTAAACGGTACTTTGATAGGTATGAGCAGTAAAGAGATAAAAAACAAGATCGACTCCATCATCGACTTCAGTGAACTTGGAGATTATATAAAAGAGCCTATTTTGACATACTCTTCCGGTATGAAGATGAGACTTGCTTTTTCGATAGCTCTCTTTTCAGAACCGAAAATACTGATAGTTGATGAAGCTTTATCGGTAGGAGATGCCCATTTTCAGCAAAAATGCACAAAAGCTCTTAGAAAAAGAAAAGACAAGGATATGAGTATCATCTATGTATCTCATGATCTAAATTCCCTAAAACTTCTGTGCGACAGAGTTATGCTTTTGCACAAAGGGGAAGTTGTGGATATCGGAGAGCCTGAGAGAGTGATAAACCGGTATAATTTTTTGATATCAAAGATCAACGAAAAAGGGCAGAAACCTGTTTTAAAAAGGAGTGAGAACTCTTACGGAAATTTTGATGCAGAGATCAAAAAGGTGGAATTAAGAGGAGATGAAAGTAAAAGCAACATCATCTCTTCAGGAGAAAATACAAAAATTTTTGTTAAAATTTACAGTTACAAAGATGTTGATAATGTAACGGTGGGTATAGCCATAAGAGACAAATTTGCCCAGGAGATTTTCGGAACCAATACCTACTACCACCATAAAAAAGTTGATCTAAAAAGAGATGAAAGTTATGTTTGTATCTTTGAAACAAAGATGAACATAGGAGTCGGAAAATATACGATAACAGCGGCTCTTCATACAAATGAAAATCATATAGACAACTGTTTTCACTGGATCGACAATGCTTTGGAATTTGAGATAGCCGGAACTGTGGGAGAGGCTTTTATAGGACTTTGCAGACTTGAACCAAAAATCAGCTTTGAGAAAGTGAGTAAAGATGACAAATAAAGATTTGAGTATTGATGAGATAATAGATATCGTAAAAAAAGAGAGCAAAAAAAGCAATGAGTCTCAAAAAAGTTCTATTCCCAAAAAAACCCAACCTTTTTCTTCAAAAGAGAGTTATACGATAGAAGAGCTTTGTGCTTTGCATGACAGAGATTTTATAAAAAACGCCTATTTGGCTCTTTTGAAAAGAGAGGCTGACAGTGAGGGATTTGATAAATTTTTAAATGATTTAAGAAGCGGTGGAAAAGACAAAGTTCAGATTCTTTCAGAGATAAGATTTTCGGATGAAGGGAAAAGAAACGGCGTAAAAGTTCCCTCTTTGAAAAAAGTATATTTGATAAACAAACTTTATAAAATTCCTGTTTTGGGATATATATTGAAATGGTTTGTAACACTTTTGAAAATGCCCAAACTGATTTTAAGGATGAATGAGTTTGAAGCATACACCAATGCAAGATTTTTGGATTTTGAAGAAAAAAACAGCCGTTTTTTACACGCTTTGGAAGAGACGGAAGCAAATATAAAAAATCTGTATAAAAAGAGTGAAGATTATTTCGGATTTAAAGAGTTTATACAAAAAGAGCTTGAACACTCAAAAAGGGATTATGAAAATAGTATAAACGGCTTAAAAGAGGAGATGAATAACAACTTGCAAAAGAATCTCAACGAAATTACAACCCGTCAAAAATTCATTGATGAAAAGATAAACTCTGTAATGCGTGAAAATTATGAAAAAATAAAATATTTGGAAGATACTACAATTACACTCAATGAAGATTACCGGGGATTTAAGCATTTTGTAGAAAACAAATTGAAAAAGCTCAAAGAGGAGTCTTTGCAGGATTTTACGGAATTTCAAAATTTCAAAGACAATATTTTAACTCAGCAAAAAGATATGAGGGATAATTTTTATAAAGTTTCGGAAGATTATCACGGTTTTAAAGATTATGTTTCCATGAAAATAGAAAATGGCATACCAAAAGAGAAATTTGAACATCTTGAAAAAGAACTTTTTAAAAAATATGAAGATTACAACGGATATAAAAAATATGCACAGGAGAAGTTTGATTCTCTCTCTTATGAGATAACAACCAAAAGCCAAAAAGAGGAGATAAAAGAGCTGTTGAAGATCATAGAGGAGCATAAGCTCTATATCCTTGACAATCAAAAAAGGGTCTCTTTTATCCTTGAGGAGCTTAGAAAAAGACTTCCCAAAAAGATAGAAAAAGATCAGATAAAAAATGTTTTGCAAGAAGAAGATCACCTTTTGGATGCAATGTATGTTTTATTTGAGGACAGATTCAGAGGTCTTAGAGAGGATATAAAAAGAAGACTGAGAGCCTATCTGCCTCTTTTGTCAAAAAACAAGATTTTAAAAGAGGCATTGACGGTGGATCTCGGCTGTGGACGGGGAGAGTGGCTTGAGCTTTTGAAAGAGGAAGGATATGATGCTGTCGGTATTGATTTAAACAGAGTTATGGTAGAGGAGTGCAAAAAAAGGGAGCTGAAAGTTGATTTTTGTGATGCGCTGGAGTATCTAAAAGGTCTCAAAGACAACTCTCTTTCGATGATAAGCGGTTTTCATATCATAGAGCATCTGGATTTTGAGATGTTTGTAAAAGTGCTTGATGAGGCTGTGAGAGTTTTAAAACAGGGCGGAATGATTTTGTTTGAGACTCCAAATCCTGTAAATCTGGAAGTCGGAACAAGTGAATTTTATATCGATCCTTCCCATAAAAATCCTCTTCATCCCAAAAGTACCGCTTTTTTGATAGAATCAAGAGGTTTTATCGATGTCGGGTACTATTTCATAGAGCATAAGGAGTTAAAATCAACTTTGAAAGATCCAAAAGAGTATCCTTTAAAAACTTTTGAAGATTTTATGAAAGTACCAAAAGATTATGTGCTTACAGGATATAAAGCTTGAGAATACTTATCTCCTCCATTCAGGTTCCTTTTATCAAAGGCGGTTCGCAGTTGATGACAGAGGGTTTAAGAGATGCGCTTTTAAGAGCCGGTCATCAGGTGGAGATTTTGACGATGCCTTTTAAATTTTTCCCTGAAAGCGAGGTTTTAAAAGCCACGGAAGGATGGTTGAAACAGGATTTGAACCAGTTTAACGGTTATACGATAGACAGACTCATATCTTTACAGTTTCCGGCTTTTTATGCAAATCATGAAAACAAAACTTTATGGCTTATGCACCAGCACAGAGCGGTTTATGAACTATATGATGAAAAAAATGCTTCAAAAGATCTGAAAAAACTAAAAAATGAGATAAAAAAGTATGATGATAAAATACTGCCTTCATTCAAAAAACGATATGCCATGTCAAAAACCGTTGCTGAAAGAGCAAAAAGATACAACGGTATAGATTCTGTTGTTCTTTATCATCCTCCTTTTAATGAAGAGAGATTTTACAACAAAGAGCCTTTTAACTATCTCTTTTTCCCCAGTCGTTTGGAAGAGTTGAAAAGACAGTATCTTTTGATAGAAGCGATGAGATATGTAAAAACTCCTGTCAAAGCCATCATAGCAGGAGAGGGAGGGCAGAAGGTGAGATATCAAAAGATGATAGAAGAGTATGACCTAAAAGAGAGAGTTTCTCTTATAGGAGAGATAACAGAAGAGGAGAAATATACGCTGTATGCAAGGAGTCTTGGAGTTTTTTTCACTCCTTATGATGAAGATTACGGTTATGTAACCCTAGAAGCGATGCTCTCTTGCAAACCGGTTATAACCTGCAAAGATTCGGGGGGAGTTTTGGAGTTTGTAGAAGATGGAACAAACGGTTTTGTTCTTTCAAATTCTCCTTTTGAACTTGCAGAAAAGATAGATTTTTTATATGAAAACAGAAAAAAAGCAAAGGAGATGGGAAGAGCAGGTTATGAGATCTATTTTCAAAAAAATATAAGTTGGGACAATGTCGTCTCAAAACTGGCAGATTAGATGAAGATAGCCATAGTTGCCCCAAGTCCTGTTCCTTTCGGAGTCGGAGGAGCTGAAAAACTTTGGTGGGGATTGCAGGAGTATATCAACAAACAAACTTCCCACAACTGCGAACTGATAAAACTTCCTGCAAAAGAGAACGGTTTTTGGGAGCTTTTGGATTCCTATTACGCTTTTTACAGGCTTGATTTGTCTCATTTTGATATGGTGATCAGCGGTAAATATCCCGCATGGGCGATAAGGCACAAAAACCATCATATCTATATGCTTCATACTCTAAGAGGGCTTTATGATACCTATCCTTTCAAAGATGGGAAAATCAAAACTGAAGATGAAAGAGTCAAAAAGATTTTGGATTTTATGGATCAAAAAAGAGATGATACGGATAGTTTTTTCAAACTGATTTTTGCTTTGAAAGGAAAAGATGATATTGATCCCTCTCTTTTTGCTTTTCCGGCTCCTTTTATCAGAAAAATAGTTCATTATCTTGATGCTCTTTTTATGAAAGATGTCAAAAGTTTTTCTGCCATTTCAAAAACGGTTGCCAACAGAAGAGAGTATTTTCCAAAAGATGCCAAAGTTTTGGTCAATTATCCTCCGTCAAATCTTGAGAGATTTGAAAGCGGCTCTTATGAGTATTTTTTCACGGTAAGCAGACTTGATAATGCAAAGAGGATAAAAGATATCATCCTCTCTTACAAAAATACAGATATTTCCATCCCTTTGAAAATTGCCGGAAGCGGTCCTTTGCAAAATGAACTCAAAGAGATTGCAAAAGATGACAAGAGGATAGAATTTTTGGGTTTTGTAAGTGATGAGGAGTTGATAAAACTCTATAAAAATGCCTATGCCGTTATCTTTGTTCCGTTTGAAGAGGATTACGGTCTTATCACGATAGAAGCGATGATGAGTAAAAAAAGCGTTATCACCTACAGCGACAGCGGAGGAGTTTTGGAGTTTGTAAAAGATCAAAAAACCGGTCTTGTAGCAAAAGCAAACGATATAAAAGACCTCTCTTCCAAGCTCTCTTTTTTGGCTTTTGATGTTAAACTTGCCAAAGAGTTTGGAGAAAACGGTTATGAGATCGTCAAAAACATCACTTGGAAAAACTGTGCCGACAAACTTCTGAAAGTCAAAAAAAGAAAAAAGATAACCGTCCTTTCCACCTATCCCATATTTCCGCCGCGAGGAGGAGGACAAAACAGGATCTATTATCTCTATAAAGAGGTGGCGAAAGATTTTGATGTTGAGATCATATCGATCTCAAACAACAAAGAGGATGATTTTTACAAAGAGATAGCGCCAAATCTCTATGAAAGAAGGATACCAAAAAGCGATGCTCTTGTGAATTTTGAGATGAAGATGCAAAAGGCTGCCGGTGTTCCTGTTTCGGATGTTGTTGTGGCAGAGTATTTTGACAAACTTCCTCTTTTAAAAGAGGAGTTTTTGAAATCTTCAAAAGAGAGTTTTGTATCGGTTACAAATCATCCCTATTTTTATCCGTTTTTGAAAAAATACTCTTCAAAACCGATCCTTCATGAATCTCATAATTTTGAATATCTTTTAAAAAAAGATATGTTTGATAAAAACAAAGAGAGTCAAAAGATACTGAAAAAACTTTTTGAAACAGAAAAAGAGGCAACACAAAAGAGTATCGCTACGATCTTTTGTTCAAAAGAGGATGAGGTTTTGATGAGTGAGGCTTTTTTGAGTTCACCCAAAAAAGCTCTTTTGATTCCAAACGGTGTGGATTTAAACAGTGTCTTTTTTACAGATCCAAAGATGAAAGAGAAAAAGAAAAGGGAGCTTGGATTTGAAGGAAACAAGATAGCCCTTTTTATAGGAAGTTGGCATAAACCAAATATCGATGCCGTTTACATGATATTTGAGATGGCAAAAAAAGTGCCTGATGTCAAGTTTGTCATTTTGGGAAGTGTGGGGCTTTTTTTCGGAGGCAAAGAGAAGCCTGAGAATGTAGGATTTACCGGAATCGTTGATGATGATGAAAAAGCCTCTTTTCTCTCTGTGAGTGATGTGGCTTTAAATCCGATGTTAAGCGGTTCGGGAACAAATCTGAAGATGTTGGATTATATGGCGGCAGGTATTTGTGTGCTTAGTACCAAAGTCGGCGCAAGGGGTCTTGATATACCGGAGGGGATTATAAAAATAGCCAAAGTTGATGATTTTTATAAATATATAAAAGATATTCAAAATTATACGGATGTTTACAGAGCAAGAGAGTTTGTAGAGAAAAATTACAGTTGGAAAGTGATAGGAGATAAATTGAGGAAGTTTTACAGTGAAATTTCTAAGAAACTATAAAACGGTTTTTATACTCTCTTTTTTATTGATATTTTCAATAGCAGGTTCTCTTTGTTTTAGAGCTTTAAATGATTTTTATACCTATAAAGATACTCTAAAGATGGATATTCCTCTAAATTATGAGAGATTTTTGTTCTTTTTCAAAAAAGAGTTAAAATATGAGTGGAACAAACTTGAAGCTCCACCGCCTTTGAAAGATTTTCAATCACCCCTTCTAACTTTCAAGATTACAGTAAAACAGAAAGATTTGGACAGTTTAAACAAAGATTTGCCAAAAAGCGGAAAAGATCACTATATAGATGCCTATCTGAAGACAAGCATGGATAAGAAGATAAGAAAAGTGAAACTGAAATACAGAGGAGATAACAATTTTCACTGGCTCTATCCCCAAAAATCTTTCCGTATAAAACTTGCAAAAAAAGATATTTTCAATATGGAGTTGAAATTCAATCTGATAAATCCTCCAAACTGGTACAGTTTCAGAGATGTTGTGGTTTATGATTTTGCAAAACAGAACTCTTTGATGGCTCCTGATTTTTTTCCTGCAAGAGTCTATATAAACGGCAAGTACATGGGTGTTTATCTCTATCTCAGTCAGGTTGATGAATCTCTTCTTAGAAAATTCAAAAGAATGCCGGGTTCTGTCTATTTTGGAGATTACGGAGAGCCTGACAAAAGAGGGGTATCAAATCTCTGGTTTGATGCGAACAACTGGACAAAAAAAGCCGCAAGAAACGCCGAACAGAAATATGATCGAAGCGATATAAATTATTTTATAAATGCTGTCAATAATTTTAATGACAGGGAATTTTACGACTTTTTTAATACAATGACCGACAAAAAGAAATTTTATGCTTTCTTTGCTTTGGATGTGATTTTCGGAAGCGATCACCATGACTATCATCATAATCACAAAATCTATTTTGATCCCTATCTTGGAAAATATGAACCCATAGAGTGGGATCTTAGGGTATGGAGTGATGAGAAGATAAAAGATTTAAGCGTTTATCCTCTTTTGAACAGAGTCAGATTAAATCCGATCCTCGAAGCCCAAAGAGACAAATATGCCTATGATATTTTAAAAAAGCTTGATTTTTCTCCCTCTTTGCTTTTGAAAAAGTATGAAGATGTGATCAAAAAGATAAAAAGAGATCTAAAAAGCGATTATCTAAGAGATACCGCCGTTTTGGATCCCAAAATATCCGATAAATGGGTAAGTACCTCTTTTACGATGGATGAGTTTTACAAAGGTGTAAAAGAGGATGAGAGGATTTTAAAAAGAAGATTTGATTATCTGAAAGAGGTTTACAATGATGCCAAAATCTCCTATAAAACGGAGGATTCAAAGATCATTTTTAAAGTTTGGGGAAATTCTCCGGTTACGGTTTGGTTAAACGGTCAAAAAAAGATACTCTATCCAGGCAGAAAGATTTTGAAAAATGCTCAAAACTCAAGACCCAAACTTCTCTATGGAGCGGATATTATAGTAAATGCGCCTCTTTATTACACATTTGATATAAAAGATATAAAAAATTTAAAAGCTTATAACTATATAACGGGCAAAGAGGTGAGATTGAAAAAAGAGGATTTTAAAATAGACAGGGAAAGTGATTCATGTGAACCTGCCTTTTGTCAAACCTCTTCCAATCTTCCAAAAATAACTTTAAAAGGTGTTATCGATATAAATGAAACAAAAGTTTTTTATAATCCGGTGGTTGTCAAAGAGGGAACGGTTTTTAGACTAAACAGCAAAAAATCGATCTACTTTTACGGAGATCTTAAAATAAAAGGCACAAAAGAGAAGCCCGTCATTTTCAAACCGCTTTTTAAGGCAAAACCATGGGGGATAGTCGGAATCTGGTCAAAAAATGCCAAACTCTCCTTTGTCAAAGTAGAAGGAGGATCGGTTGATGAGAGAAAACTTGTCCATTTTACGGCTCCTTTGTCTTTTCATAATGTCAAAAATCTAAAAGCCGATCATTTAAAAATACTGAAAAACTATACCGGCGATGATGCTATGCATATAGCTTACAGCAAAGGAGATATAAAAGAGAGTCTTTTTCAAAATGCAAGAAGCGACGGACTTGATATAGATATCTCAAACATTTCTATAAAAGAGTGCAAGTTTATAACAAGCGGCAATGACGGACTTGATGTAATGACTACCGATATAAATGTAAGCAGTTGTGAGTTTGTGCAAAACGGTGATAAAGGTATCTCGGTTGGAGAGTGGTCAAATATGAGTGTGAGCGATTCTTTGTTTGTGGAAAATTATATAGGTTTGGAGATAAAAGACAAATCAAAAGTAAAAGCAAAAAATCTGACGATCATCAACTCAAAAGATATGGCAATTCATCTTTACAACAAAAACAAAAGATATGATGAAGGCGGTTTTTTGGAGGCTGAAAATATAGCTCTGTCTGGAAATAAAAAGGTAAAAAAGGACAAAAAATCTTTTATTAAGATATCTTTTGCCAATACAGTAAAGTCCTGTTTTCAAAAAACACGGTTTCCTGATGAGGAGGAGAAAAAAGGACATCTCTTTTTTGCAAAAAAGGAGTATCAAAAAGCGCTTGTTTGTTTCAAAAAAGCTCTTGAGTTTACAGACAAGGATGACAATAAAACTCTTTCAAAAAGATATCGTTACTATGCAAATACTTTGATGCTTCTTGATAGAAAAGATGAAGCGGTTAAAAATTTCGCACTCTCTTTGAAATATGACAAAACAAACAAAAACGCATTTTATCCTCTAAAAGAGTTCTTTTCCTCTTTCAAAGATGATAAAAAACTTTATCAATATCTTCTTGATTTTGAAACGGAAATTTTAGAAGTTTTATTTGATAACAAGGTTATAAAAAAGAGGATTTTTTACTTCAATACCTATGAAGATCACTGGAGCAGGGGAAAAAGAGCAAAAGTTGTTATTTTTTGGGATAAAGAGGAGTTAAAAAGGGTAAAATTTTTCCTCTTAAACAAAGCAAATGTAGAGATAGATCAGGATAAAAAACCGATACTGAGATCTTTTATCAACACATCCGAAGCCCAGTTTGCATATATAAAACTTAAAAAGGGTTTCAGTGAGATCGAATTTAAAAGCGATCGTGTCTGTATCCCCAAAGTCTGCGGATTTAATGAGGACAGAAGAGAGCTTGGAATCCATATCGATATAGAGTCTTTGACAAAAGAGGAAAAAGAGGAGTTTCAAAAAGGGATCAGATATTTTTATGTAAATTATTATGATGATCACTGGGCAAAAGGCAAAAGAAGCGGAGTCTGGATAAACAGTGATAAAACAGGGGGAAGAATATTTTTGAGATTTACGGCAAATGATCTCTCAAAAGAGCCTTTTTTTGTAACTGTTTATAAAAATTTCAGATTTTATGCAAAAGTCAAGTTAAAGCCAAATGAGGTGAGATTTGAAGAGATAGGGTTGGATAAAGGGATAAATTTCATAGAACTCAAAAGTGAAAAAAGTTTCAGATCGAAAGTAAAAAGCAAACCAAGAGAGATCTCTTTGAAATACAAACTGCTTACCAAAAAGGATAGATAGGTGTCAGATCTCAAAGTCAGAAGAAATGAATTGAAATATTATATCAACAATCTTGAATATCACTCTCTTGTTACAAGAATAAAAAGAGTTTTGAAAGAGGATCCTTTCAGTAGAGCCACAAAGGGTTATTTTATAAGAAGTCTCTATTTTGATTCGTTTGATGACGAGTCTCTTTATGACAAACAGTCAGGAATATTTGAGAGACAAAAATACAGGATGAGAATCTATGATTTGGACAGTAACAGTGTAAAGTTTGAGATAAAGCACAAACTGAACAATCAGATATTCAAAGAGAGTGCAACTATCTCAAAAGAGAGCGCTTACAGAGTGATAGAGGGCGATTATGAAGAGCTTTTGAAGTATAATAATGCGATATTAAATAAAATATATATAAAATTCAGTGAAAAGTTGTATCGTCCAAAAGTTATTGTGGATTATACAAGAGATGCTTTTGTTTTTGATTTTTTCAATCTTAGAATAACGATAGACAAAGATCTGCATTCAAACAACAGCGATTTTGATCTTTTTTGCAAAGATCTGCATACCGTGCCTGTGATTTTGGAGGGAAAGCAGATTTTGGAGATAAAATATGAAACGGTTTTACCGGAATTTATACAAAAGATTTTACAAATTGACTCTTTTGAGAGACAGGCAATCAGCAAATACACTTTAAGCAGGAGATTTTTAAAAATGAATAAATGGGAGGATAATTAAAATATGCAACAACTTAACTTTTCTGATATTTTTAACAAAAGTTTTGTAGCGATGCAAAGCGGAATCGATAAATTTACTATCGCCGATATCGTCGTAAATCTTACAGTTACATTTTTGGTGGGGCTTTTTATCTTTTTTGTTTACAAAAAGACTTTCAAAGGAGTTTTGTATCAAAAAAGTTTCAATGTCTCTTTGATAACTATTTCAATGGTTGTTACTCTTATCATCATGACTATCAGCGGAAATCTGGTTTTGTCTTTGGGTATGGTCGGAGCATTGTCGATTGTCAGATTCAGAACACCGATAAAAGATCCGATTGATCTTGTTTTTATCTTTTGGGCTATAACGGTTGGTATAGCAAACGGGGTTGGATATTTCAATATCTCTATCATCGGTTCTCTTCTTATAACAATAGTTTTATTTGTTATGAGCAAAAAACCTTCAGCGGAAAAACCCTATCTTTTGGTTATGCAGATTCCTCATGATAAAAAGGAGAGTGATATAGTAGAGCTTGTCAAAAATTCGGTTTCAAATTATGAGTTAAAATCAAAAACGATAAATCCCTCCTATTATGAGATAACAAGCGAGGTGAGACTGAAGGAGAAAAGTTCAACATTTTTAAATGAGCTTTACGAAAAAATGGGTGTAAAAAAGGCAACTCTTATCTCATACAGCGGTGATTTAGAACAGGCATGAGAAAAAGCGTAATTTTCTTTTTAATCTTTTTAAACACACTTTTTGCATTTACCAAGACGGATGATGAGGTGCTTTTTAGACTGAATATCCAAAATGACAAAGATGCAGAAAAAGTGTTTTTGTTTTTGGAAAAATTTGATCTCAAAAAGAGACTTTTTGAAGACTGGGAGATTGAGAAGAGAGAGAAAAGATATAATTATTTTTATTTTGATACAGATAATTTAATCCTTTATAAAAAAAACATAGAAGCTGTTTTGATTTTGAACCAAAGTAAGAAAAAATTTATCAGATTGAAAGATACTCTTTTTGAAACAAAAAGATATAAAAAGCAAAAGAGTCTGGAGGAAAAACACCCTCTTTTTGGCATTGTAAAAAGAGGTGAGAGGGAAGAATTTCGGCGGATATTGAAAACGGCTGCCTTTGTTGAACCTCTAAAACTGAAAAATTTATTTAATCTTACAAAATTAAATTGGGATATTGTTATATCAAAAGATAATCTACCTTATGCTATTATAACGCTTCAGAAAAATATATTGAATAATTTTTCATTTAAACCGGATTATTATCAGATATCGTTTGTAATAAAAAACAGAGACAAAATAAACAGTGATGATTATCGGGTTTTGAAAAATATTGCAACAAATTTGGAAGAAAATCTCAAAAAAGAGTTTTCGTTTTTGAAAAAGAGCAGATGTAAAAACAGCTATATGTGTGATTTTGCTTTTTTTAAAAATAATATACCGTTTTTTGAATATACTGTAAGATATCCTCTTGTTTATTATATGATTTATATATTGATAACAGGGTTGATCGGTATTTCTATAGTAATGACAGTTAAAAATTTTTTATTAAAAAGGTAATGTTTTTATGGAGAACATTAAGTGAAAAAGGCATTGATAACGGGAATAACAGGACAGGACGGCGCATATCTGGCACAATTATTGCTTGATAGGGGATATGAAGTTTACGGGGCTTTTAGAAGATCAAGTTCGGTAAACTTTTGGCGTATAGAGGAGTTGGGTATAGAAAAAAACCCTAAACTTTTCCTGATAGAGTATGATTTGACCGATCTTTCCAATACGATAAGAACTATTCAAAAGATAAGACCTGATGAGATTTATAATCTTGCGGCTCAAAGTTTTGTAGGTGTATCTTTTGAACAGCCCTTGGCGACAGGAGAGATTACCGGTTTGGGAGCTGTCAATATTTTGGAAGCTATAAGGATTGTTGATAAAAATATCAAATTTTATCAGGCCTCAACTTCCGAGATGTTTGGCAAAGTGCAGTCCATTCCCCAAAACGAGGATACTCCTTTTTATCCAAGAAGCCCTTATGCCGCCGCAAAACTTTATGCTCACTGGATGAGTATAAATTACAGAGAATCTTATCGCATTTTTGCGTGCAGCGGGATACTTTTCAATCACGAATCTCCGCTTAGAGGTTTGGAGTTTGTAACCAGAAAGATAACCGACGGTGTAGCCAAAATAAAACTTGGGAAAAAAGAGAAGATAGAGCTTGGAAATCTTGATGCCAAAAGAGATTGGGGATATGCAAAAGAGTATGTGGAGGGAATGTATCTGATGCTTCAGGCTAAGAGGTGTGATACCTATGTACTTGCCACCAACAAAACGCAAACCGTCAGAGATTTTGTAACGATGGCTTTTGATGTCAGCGGCATAGAGATAGAGTGGAGAGGAAGCGGTGAAGAAGAAAAAGGGTATGATAAAAAGAGCGGTAGGATTTTGGTAGAGGTAAACCCGAAATTTTACAGACCCGCAGAAGTTGATCTTTTGATAGGAGATGCCACAAAAGCGGAAAAGAAACTCGGATGGAAACCCGAAACAACCCTAAGAGAGTTATGCAAAATGATGGTGGAGGCGGATATCAGACGAAATGAGCAAAATTGTGTCTTCTAAAAAGGTGCTTATAACCGGAATTGACAGTTTCACCGGCAGACATTTGGAACCCTACCTAAAAAGCAAAGGTTTTGAAGTTTACGGAACAGTGCTTGAAAGAAATTCCTGTGAAAATCATTTTGTATGTGATATAAGAAAAAAAAATGATATTTTAAAAATCATCAAAAAGACAAGAGCGGATTTTATCATCCATCTGGCGGGAATTTCGTATGTGGGAAACGAGGATATCCGTCTTTTGTTCGATATCAATCTTTTTGGATGTGTAAATCTTCTGGATGCCGTTTGTGAAGCAAAACTGATTCCAAAAAAGATAATTTTACCCAGCAGTGCAGTGGTTTACGGCAATCAGCACAGTGAGATTTTAGATGAAGAGATGTGTCCAAATCCGATAAATCCTTATGCAAACAGTAAAAATGCTATGGAAAATGCGGCAAAAGGGTATTTCAAAGAGTTTCCTGTCGTTATAACCCGACCTTTTAACTACATCGGAAAATATCAGAATGAAAACTTTGTTGTTCCCAAAATCATAAAGCACTACAAAGAGAAAAAAAGAGAGATAGAACTTGGAAACATCGATGTAAAAAGAGAGTTTAATGATATCAGATTTGTTGTTGATGCCTATTATCATCTGATGATAGAGCCGGTTCACAGTCAGATAGTCAATATCTGTACCTCAAAAGGTATTTCCCTCTCCCAGATTTTGGAGATCATGAACCGTCTAAGCGGTTATGAGATAGATGTCAAAGTAAATCCCAAATTTGTCAGAAAAAATGAGATAAAATCTCTTGTCGGATCGAACAAAAAACTTTTTGAAATCATCAAAAATCCAAAGCTTTATACATTGGAAGAGACATTAAGAGAGATCTTTGAAGAGTAAAATTGTAATAGACTGTATATCACTGTTGAGTCCTTTTACCGGAATAGGTCGTTATACCTATGAGAATGCCAAAAGAGTCTCAAAAGATGAAAGCTGTGAGTGGAGTTTTTATTACGGTTTTTACAGTAAAAAGCTTTACGGCGGCAAAAACAGCATAACAAAAATAAAATCTCTCATGACAAAAAAGACTTTTTTCAAAAAAGCTGTAAAAAAACTGCTTGTTTTATATACAAAATATTTCTGTTTCAAAACATTTGATCTCTACTGGCAGCCAAACTATATACCCGATCTGAATGTAAAGGCAAAAAAGAGGATAGTTTCGGTACATGATTTCTCTTTTTATCTAAATCCCTCATGGCATCCCAAAGAGAGGCTTGATTTTTTTGAAAAGAATTTTTGGAAAAACATCAAAAAGGCAGATCGCATTATCACAGGCTCTTTTTATACAAAACATGAGATAGAAAAATATCTAAAAATAGATCCTCTTAAGATAGATGTCATTTATCACGGAGTTGATCATAACATCTACAAAGAGTATGATACGAAGATTTTGGAAGAGTTTAGAGAGAAGTTGAGATTGCCAAAGGAGTTTTTTCTTTTTGTAGGAAGTGTTGAACCGAGAAAAAATCTGCTTTTTTTGATGAACTCCTACTCAAAACTTCCAAAAGAGATAAAAAGAAAATACAAACTTTTGATTGTGGGTTTTAAGGGTTGGGAGAATGAAAAAGTAAAAGAGCTTTTGGATAAAGAGAGTGAAAATATCCTGTATATCGGTTATCTGAGTGATATTGAACTTGCATATATCTATAATCTGGCAAAGATTTTTATCTATCCCTCTTTGTATGAAGGCTTTGGGATACCTCCTCTTGAAGCGATGGCGTGTAAAACCTGTACGATAGTTTCAAACAGAGCATCTTTACCCGAAATCTGTGCTGAAGGAGCTTTATATACGAATCCTTTGAATGAAGAGGATTTGATAAAAAAGATATTGAAAATTTTGGAAAATGAAAAACTGCAAAAAGAGCTGATACAAAAAGGGTATAATAGAGCTAAAAATTTTGATTGGGAAAAGTCTGCTATGGAGCATTTGGAAGTTTTTAAAAGGGAGATTGACAGATGAAAGTCTCATGTTTCAAAAATAGAGATAAAAATAAAAATATGAGAGTTTCATTCTCGCCGACAGGCGAAGCTTTAGTGAGAGGAATTTTCACCGAAGCTTTGCTTTGGTGAAAAGGAGATTGACAAATGAAAGTCGCTTTGGTGCATGACTGGCTTTATGTTGACGGAGGAGCTGAAAAAGTACTTTCTGCTTTTTTGGAGATCTATCCTGATGCCGATATCTTTTCTCTTGTGGATTTTCTACCCGATGATAAAAGAGAACGACTTTTAAACAAAAAACGGGCAACAACATCTTTTATACAAAAACTCCCCTTTTCAAAAAAGTATTTCAAACATTATCTGCCTCTTTTCCCCATTGCCGTAGAGCAGTTTGATCTGACAAAATATGATTTTGTCATCTCCTCATCCTATGCCGTAGCCAAAGGGGTTTTGACACCTCCCTCATCTGTGCATATCTCATACTGCCACTCTCCTGTAAGATATGCGTGGGATATGTATCATACCTATATAAAAGAGCATGACATCAAAGGCATAAAAGCTCTTTTCATAAAATATGTTTTACATAAGATCAGAATATGGGATATAATATCTTCAAACAGAGTTGATTATTTTATAGCAAATTCAAATTTTGTAAAAAAGAGAATTGATAAATTTTACAAAAGAGAAGCAGAGGTTATACACCCTTTTGTCGATACGGACAAATTTTGTTTAGAAACCAAAAAAGAGAATTTTTATCTGACGGCATCAAGGCTTGTTCCCTATAAAAAAACAAAACTTATCGTAGAGGCATTTAACAAATCCGGTAAAAAACTTGTTGTTATAGGGGAGGGCGAGGAGTATAAAGAGATAAAAAATATTGCAAAAAGCAATATCAAAGTTCTAGGATACAGGGAAGATGATATTTTGATAGAGTATATGCAAAGAGCAAAAGCCTTTGTCTATGCGGCTTTGGAGGATTTTGGAATTGTACCTCTTGAGGCTATGGCTTGTGGAACGCCTGTGATTTGTTATGGCAAAGGCGGTGTAAAAGAGAGTGTAGTTGATGGCAAAACGGGAGTTTTCTTTTTTGAACAAAACAGTGAAGCTCTCAATGAAGCGATAAAAAAGTTTGAAGATATGCGATTTGACCCCGTTTTTATCTCAAAACATGCTCTCTCTTTTTCAAAGGAGAGATTTAAAAAGCAGATAAAAAGTTTTGTGGAAGAGAAGATGAAGGAAAATATCGATGTACCGCTTCAATAGATTTGTCTCTTTTTTGGTCATTTTCCTTACTGATATTTTTGTGGTTTTGCTCTCTTTGTATGTAACACACTATCAAAGACTCTTTTTAAACAAATTTATACCTATCAGTTATGAAGGGGATTTGGATAAATATCTGCATTTTTATATTATCTATGTGATACTTTTTTTGAGTTTTTATATAAACGGGCTTTATACCAAAAGGTATGATTTTTGGATGGAGTTAAAAAGTATCATAAAAAGCCTCTTTTTTGCTTTTTTGCTGATTTTCTCGTTTGTTTCTATAATGAAGATAAATCATGAATATTCAAGACTTTTTTTAAGTATATTTTTTATCAATATGTTTTTACTGCTTCCTCTTTTTAAAATAATGATAAAAAGAGTTTTGTATCTGCTGAATTTCTGGAAAAAATGCGCTTTTGTGGACGGAAGCCACAAACAGGGTCGTTATCTGAAAAGAGAGATGATGATAAACTGGTATCTAGGTTATGTGGAGACAAAAGATCCCAAAAAAGCCCAAACCGTTTTTATAGCTACGAGAAATATTCCTCTTGAGAGATTGAAAAATATGGTCAGACAGTACAAAAAAAGCCATACCGAAATCATTCTGATACCGTATCTTTTCAATATCAGTTTCTCCAATGCCGATATTTTGGACTTGAACAGGTCAAGGCTTAGTCTTATAACATTCAAAAATCAGCTTTTGATCCCCAAAAATATCTTTTTAAAGAAGATATTGGAAAATCTTTTGGTTCTTTTTCTGCTGCCTGTGAGTTTGGGTATCATTTTTGTTGTATCTGTTTTTATCGTTATCGACAGCAGAGGAGGAGTTTTTTTCAGACAGACAAGAATAGGGAAAAATGAAAAACTTTTCAAATGTATCAAATTTAGAACAATGTACGATAACAGTGATGAGCTTTTAAACGAGTATCTGAAAATCAATCCCAAAGAGAAAGAGCATTATGAGAAGTATCATAAATACAGAAATGATCCAAGAATTACAAGAGTGGGAAGGATACTTAGAAAAACATCTTTGGATGAGTTGCCACAGATATTCAATATCCTAAAAGGTGAGATGAATCTGATAGGTCCAAGACCCTATATGCCAGAAGAGATTCCGAAAATGAAAGAGGCATCAGATACCATCTTGCAGGTAGAACCCGGACTTACAGGACTCTGGCAGGTAAGCGGCAGAAACAAACTGAAATTTCAACAAAGAGTGGAGCTTGATGAGTGGTATATACAAAACTGGTCATTGTGGCTTGATTTTGTTATTTTCGTAAAAACATTTAAGGTTCTTTTGACAAGAAGAGGTGCACTGTAACAAATGAACCAAAACATAGAATTTTCAGAGTCTATATCAAGGAATTTATAAAGATCAAAAAGAGGTTTTCATACGGTTTTCAATGAACTGAAACAGACATGTAAAAGTGATTGTCTGGAACTTAGAATCAGTCCAAGTCGTGAGGAATAAAAACCCGTTAGCCTTTTAAGTTTGCCATTTCAAGGAGTTCTTTATCTTTTAAAAGAAGTTTGTTTACTATATCATTTAGATTAGTTTTCTGTTCCCCTTTGAAAAATCGTACTTTTTTCCCATTTTTAACTCTCCCAATACTTTGTGTTTTGCACTCTCTGTGAGAAAAAGAAGGGAGTAGTTTAAAAATCTATCTATTTTAAAAATATCTTTTACCCAAAAGACTATCTAAAAAATTTTAATATTTTAAATATCATTGTTTTGTAAATGTAAGGCTACCAACCAAAGTAAGCCTATGCTTTTAGTAGCTTTTGCAACAACAACTCCTCTACATTTTGTCTTGAATCAAAAATAGCCATAATATAAACAGTGTCATTTTCAATTTTATACATAATTCTGTAAGATTTGACAATCAGTTCTCTATAAATAATTATACCCTCTT
>CAYVDJ010000088.1:0-19384 GCA_964450755.1 uncultured Campylobacterales bacterium | reverse complement strand
ATCATATTTTGATATCTGCATATTTCTCTCTTATAAAATCCAAAAATCTCTCTATCTCTGATTGTAAATGTTTTATATCTTTGCTGTTGTCTATTACAAAGTCTGCTAGTTTTCTTTTATCTTCTATGTCTGTTTGAGCATTTAATCTTCTTTTTGCATGATCCATATCATACCCTTCTCTTTTTATCAGTCTTTCTAACTGTTGCTCTTTTGGAGCATAAACAACAACTACCGGTTTTATATCATATCTGCTTCCTGTTTCAAAAAAGAGGGGAATATCTACGATATAGGGAACATTGTATTTTTCAAGTTTTAAAGCTTCCTCTTCAATCCTTTTTTTTATCAGAGGATGAAGAAAAGCTTCAAGAGCCTTTTTTTCTTTTTCGTTTTTAAAGATAAGCTCTCCTAGCTTTTTTCTATCGACTTTTCCATCTTTGATATACTCTTTTCCAAAAAGCTTTTCGATATCGGATACATTCTCTTGCAATGTTTCATGGGCAATTTTATCCGCGTCTATGATATGAAAACCGTGAAGCTTCAAAAAGTTGCAAACACTGCTTTTACCGGTTGCTATACCTCCGGTCAAAAGAAAGGCATTGTTAAAAGGCATTTACTTTTTCAGAACCTCTTTTAATTTTTGTTCAACGAAATTTGGAAGAGCAAAAGAGGCTTTATGAACATCGCTGTTATAATACTTCAGATCATCTAATAAATCGGATCTTTGTAAAACAATATCCGCTGTTGGATGATATTTTTTGGAAGCGATTGCAGAGGTGAATATACATCCGGGATACAGATACATCTCATATCTGTAAGGCAAAACTATATTAAAATGTTTGCCCATATTTTTTAAAACATTTCTGTTTTGATCGACTTCAAGCCACCAGCTTCCAGCCTGTGCGGCACATAAACCGTCATCTTTTAAAATCCTGTGTATATGAGTGAAAAAGCTCTCCTCAAAAATTTCTCCGGCTTTTGTACGAACAGGTGCCATTGCATCGACTATTACTATGTCGTAGATATTATCTTCACACTCTTTTACAAAGTCAGGCAGTGTTTCTATAATGATATTAGAATTTTTGCTGCTGAAAGCATCAATATATTCTATAAAAAATTCTTTTGAAATCTCTATTACTTCCGAATCCGGTTCCACCACATCTATACTTATGTCCTCATATTTTAAAAGTTCATGCAGACATCCGCCGTTTCCGCCTCCCAAAACCAAAACCTTTTTAGGCTCTTTGTGCGTACACACAGGTACATGTACAAGCATCTCATGATGGATAAAATCATCTTTTTGTGTTAAAACAAGTTTTTCATCTACCGCCAAAATATTACCGAATTGTTCGCTTCTGTAAACTTCTATCTTTTGGATATTTGATTCTTCGCTAAAAATTTTATCGCTTATTCTATGACTTTGCAGCCAAAAATCACTATACTCTTTTGTAAACCACATTATTTTTTTCTCCGTTTGAGTTTTAGGACGATTTTAACATATCTTTGTTAAAATCACTTAAAAAGTTATTCAAAAAATTTACTTGTGTGTAAATAATCTACTTTTAAAAGGAGCTATTTTATGTGTGCAGAGAGAATGCAAAGGATTTTGACATCAATTATGCTTACTCTTATTTTGATATTGGGTGTAAAAGGATATACAACGGCTTTTGTGATACTTCAGGCTTTTGTTATAGTGATGATGCTTATATGGGCATTTACCAATTTTTGTCCTTCTATCTGGTTTTTCAAAAAGATTCTTCCTCCCTGTAAATGGGAAAAATAATGAAAGAGAGTATAAGTTATAAAGATGCCGGTGTCGATATCGATGCCGGTAACCTTTTTGTTCAAACGATAAAACCGTTTGTAAAATCAACCTTGAATGAAAATGTCATAGGTTCCATCGGTTCATTTGCCGGAGCCTATGCTTTGCCCAAAGGTTACAAAGAGCCCGTTTTGTTATCAGCAACAGACGGTGTCGGAACAAAACTGAAACTTGCTATCGAAGCTGAAAAATTTGATACGGTCGGAATAGATCTTGTAGCAATGTGTGTAAATGATCTTATCTGCAATTTTGCCGAACCTCTTTTCTTTTTGGATTACTATGCCACTGCAAAGCTGGAGATAAAAGAGGCAAGTGATGTGGTAAAAGGGATAGCAAAAGGGTGTCAAGAGAGTGAATGTGCTCTTATAGGAGGAGAGACTGCCGAAATGCCCGGAATGTACAGGGAAGGGGATTTTGACCTTGCCGGGTTTGCTGTTGGAATTGCCGAAAAAGAGGAGATTTTGAAAGAAGATCGGGTAAAAAAAGGTGATGTTTTGATAGCTCTTCCAAGCAGCGGTATTCACTCAAACGGTTATTCTCTGGTAAGAAAACTGCTTTTTGACAAACTTGGACTCTCTTTTGAAGATGAGATAGAGGGAAGAAAACTTATAGATATTTTGCTTACCCCTACAAAAATATATGTAAAAACATTCAAAAAGCTGAAAAACGAAATAAATGCTTTAGCTCATATAACAGGTGGAGGAATAGTTGAGAATCTGCCTCGTGTATTGCCTCAAAATCTTAAAGCCACAGTTGATGTTTCAAAGATAAAGACCTTGCCTGTGTTTGATTTTATCTCAAAATATGTCAAAAAAGATGAAATGTATAGAACTTTCAATATGGGAGTCGGAATGATTCTTTGTGTGAGTGAAGAGAATGCAGATAAAGTATTGCAAAACAGTGAAGGATATGTGATAGGAGAATTAAAAGAGGGAGACGGAGGAGTGAAATTAATCTGATCTTTATCCTTTCTAAACTTTTTACATTTTTTTTCCTTCCTCCGGGAATCTTTATAGCGGCTCTTTTTATGGCTGCTGTTTATTCCAAAAAGTTTAGAAAACTGTTTTTGTTTATCGCGATAACTTTTTTGCTCTTGTCTATCCGTTTTTTTGCAAATATGCTTCTTGATCCTTTGGAAAAGCCTTATAACCGTACTTTTACAGCAGAGAAAGATATTCAGGCAGTAGTTGTTTTATCAGGCGGCAGTATGCCAGGAAGTGCAAATCTGCCTCTTGATGCTTCTGCTTTCAAGCGTCTTGTCTATGGTCTGATGATAGCCAAGAAATCGAATTTGCCTCTTGTTTTCAGCGGTTCTCAGGGAAGAGTAAAAGAGGATGAAGCTTTTGCAGTAAAAAAGAGTCTCAGGCAGATGCAGGAGTTTTTGGGGATAAAATTTCCTGTTTCAAAAAGTATTGAAAACCGTTTTTGTGTGGTTTTTGAGGATAAAAGTCTGGATACATACCAAAATGCACTGTTTTCCAAAAAACTTTTTGAAAAAAACGGTATTGAACATCCAAAGATCTATCTGGTTACTTCGGCTTATCATATGAAAAGATCCAAACTTCTTTTTAAAAATGCAGGATTTGTCGTAACACCTGCCGCGACCGATTTTCATATAAATCCCTGTATCAATTATTCAACCTTTTTTCCGACTCTGAGTGCTTTTAATATCTCCTATGCCGCTATTCATGAGTATTTTGGGATTTTAAAGGCTGTATTGCTAAGAGGAGTCAAGTTTGAATAAAAAGCCTAAATTTTCATTTTTGCTCAAAAAAAGTGCAATGGGATTTTTGTCTCTTTCTCCGATGATTGTAGGTGTTGTTGTTTTGGTGGCGATTATTCAGTCGATTTTGACACCTGAAGTTATGATGAGATTTTTTACCAATGAGCCTTTATCGGATACCTTAAAAGGAACTTTGATAGGAGCTGTTTCGGCGGGAAATGCGATAGTGAGTTATCTTGTTGGCGGAGAACTTTCAGATCACGGAGTTTCCCTTTTTGCCGTGAGTGCTTTTTTGCTCTCATGGGTTACTTTGGGTATCGTTCAGCTTCCTTTGGAAGCGAAAGTTTTGGGAATCAAATTTACGGTTTTAAGAAATATTCTGGCATTTGTTTTTACTATCATCATTGCTGTTTTGACAACTTTAAGTGTAAAGTTCTTTTCATGAAAAAGTTTGAATTTAAAGGTGTGAAATTTCTTGTAACTGTTTTGGTGCTTTTAGCAACACTGTATTTTTATGATCGTTCCTGTGCGATAAAGGCTCTTGAAAAGAGCGGTGAAGTTTTTTCAATGCTTTTGCCTATATTTTCGGTAGTTATAGTTTTGATGGCAGTTATCGGATATTTTGCAAAGCCGATGGATATATTAAAACATCTTGGAGATGAGAGCAGGTCAAAAAGTTGGTTTATAGCAATTGGTGCGGGGATATTGAGCCACGGTCCTATGTATGCATGGTATCCGCTTTTGGAAGATATGAGAAAAAAGGGACTCAGAGACGGGCTTGTTGCTGCATTTTTTTATGCAAGAGCCGTGAAACTGCCTCTTTTGCCTTTGATGATAGACTATTTTGGAGTGGTTTTTACAGTAACTTTAAATCTGCTCATTCTTATCGCCTCTTTTTTTCAGGGGCTTTTGATGGAAAAACTGGAAAAAAAGAGAGTTTAGATGAAAAGGTTGAAAGCCGAATGGGAGAGGCAGGAACATATCCAGATCGTATTTCCGCATAAAGACAGTGATTGGATTTGTTGTTTGGATGAGATAAGAGAGAGTTACAGACTCATCATAGAAACGATAGCAAAGTATGAACCGTGTCTTGTTATCTGTGATGATATTGAAGAGACAAAGAGATATTTTAACTCTTTTGAAAATCTTTTTTTTGTTCAATTAAAAACCAATGATACATGGATAAGAGATTTTGGTGCGATTGAGATAGAAGAAGAGGGTATTATCAAAAGTTTGGATTTTGGATTTAACGGATGGGGGCTGAAATTTGCATCAAATTATGATAATGTTGTTACGAGAGAGCTTTTTGGAAAAAATATTTTTAATACTCCTTTAAAAACTGTTGATTTTGTTTTGGAGGGCGGAAGTATTGATTCAAATTCAGAAGGTGTTTTAATGACAACTTCAAAGTGTCTGACTGAAAAAAACAGAAATCCCGCTTTTACAAAAAATGAGATAGAGAGAAAACTTATTGAATTTTTTGATTTAAAAAAAGTTTTGTTTTTAGAACATGGCTATCTAAAAGGAGATGATACCGATTCTCATATAGATACTCTTGCCCGTTTTATCGATAAAAATACGATTGCCTATATAAAATGTGAAGATGAAAATGATGAACATTTCAAAGAACTTTCATTGATGGAGAAAGAGCTTCAAAAAAGCGGTTTTGAACTTGTGGCTCTGCCTTTTGTAAAACCTCTGTTTTATGAAAATGAGAGGCTTCCGGCAACTTATGCAAATTTTCTGTTTATCAATAATGCCGTATTGGTTCCGACATACAGTGATAAAAATGATGAAAAGGTTTTGAAAATTTTTGAAAAATTTTTTCCAGACAGAGACATTATCGGTATTGATTCGACTGTTTTGATAAGAGAACACGGCAGTATTCATTGTGCTACAATGCAAAGTTTTAAGAAAATATGCTAAAGAAGTTCTGATAACGGTCGATTTAAAGTAAAGAGAGGAGAACAGACGCTCCTCTCTGTTTTGATAAATAAGTGGTAAAATTATCTTAAAGACGGATCAACATCAGGGTCTGGAGTCATTCCACGGGCAGCAGGATCAACATCCAGATCTTGAGTCATTCCTCCGTGATAACCTGTGTCTCTGTCTTGATCTACGATACAGTCACAGTTGTTCTCATAAATAGGACAGGCTTGTGCAGCAGCACTTTCAGCAGCACATACTGTAACTTTTACACCATCAGCGGTATAAGAGTCGTCAGCTTTTAATTTTGCAATGATGGAAGAGCCTTGAACATAGATGGTTTTGTTTATATGTCCGCTTAATCTTGCAACCAGTTTTCCACAGGAATCATAAATAGAAACAAAATCATAATTACACTCAGTCTCTCCGCAAATTGTAACTTTTAAAGCTTTGGCATTGTTTACACTCAGAACTTGCATTTTATCGTCGAAATCTCTGTATTTGCCTGTATCCCATGTAGTCTGAGCTATTAAACCACTCGCCGCAATACTTAAAACCAAAAATAATGATGCTAAAAATTTCATCATTTACTCCTTTCCTTCTGAATATTTTAAAAGATAGAATTATAGTAACATAATAAATATTATATTTTAATAACTCTTTATGATTTAATTTTTTTTCCTAATTTTTAATTTAATTTTAATTAATTATTGATATTTAATATTTTTTTAAACATATTAATCTTAAATAATCTTTTGAATCTCTTTGTGAACCCTTTTTGCGGTATTCCCGTCCCATAAAAGAGGAATTTCTCCCTTTTTGTATTTATTTGAGAGAATCATCAAGATATTGTCTTCCAGATTATTTAAATTAACCAAAGTATTTGTCCCTTTTGTAACGGTAATGGGTCTTTCGGTATTATCTCTTAGTGTAAGGCAGGGAATCCCCAAATAAGTACTCTCCTCCTGTATCCCGCCACTGTCTGTCAAAACAAATTTACAGTCAAAAACAAGCTTCATAAACTGTTTGTAGCTAAGAGGTTTTGTGATTAGTATGTTCTCTTTATTTTTGATAAGTTCAAAAAGATTGTATTTTTTTAAGTTTTGTTCTGTTCTTGGGTGAATAGGAAAAACTATTTTAATTTTATTACTTAATTTTACCAATTCGCTTATAATTTTCATTAATTTGTCTGAATCATCCACATTTGAAGGTCTGTGAAAGGTAACAAGCACAAATTTTTCTTTTTCCAACAAAAGTTTTTCTCTTATATTCTCTTTTTCTATCGCTTCTCTCATCATCTCCAAAGAGTCTATCATAATGTTTCCGACAAATTCTATTTTTTTCGGATCTATTCCGCTTTTTACAAGGTTTTCATTACCGTCAACCGAAGGTGTCCAAAAATAGTCTGCTATTGCATCCGTTACCATTCTGTTTATCTCTTCTGGCATATCCATATCGAAACTTCTAAGTCCAGCTTCCAGATGGGCAACTTTTATATGAAGTTTTTTTGCCGTAACCGCACAAGCCATTGTGGCATTTACATCACCCACAACGATAACAAGATCCGGTTTTTCTTCAAGACAGAGTTTTTCATACTCTATCATCAGTTTGCCTACCTGCATGGCATGACTTCCTCCTCCTATACCCAGACTGACATCGGGAGAGGGCAGATTCAGATCGTCGAATATATCGCTAAACATATTTCTGTCATAATGTTGTCCGGTATGGATTATTTTTACACTGATATTTTTATCATTTTTCAGTTCATGATAAAGAGGGGCTATTTTCATGAAGTTTGGTCTTGCCGCAGCAATCAGGTGTATGATCATTTTAGAACCTTTATATTAAGTTAAATAAAATATTTATCATATTATAGTAAAAAATTATTAAATTATCATTATCCTCCTCCTACAAAATTTAAAAATTCAACTTTATCATTCTCCTTTAAAATAAAGCTGTTCCATTTTTCCTTTTTTACTATACTCATATTGACAGCGGCTGCCATTGTTTTATCCAATATCTTTAACTCCTTTAAAAGCTCTTCTACGGTTGTATCCTCTTTTATATTTATCTCTTTACCGTTGACTTTTACTTTCATTTTTATCCTCCATATAATTTAAAATATAGTTTGCGATTTGCTCTCTTTTTTTGGCTTTTGCCAAATCATAAGGTGTTGCGCCAAGATTGTTTTTTGTCCAAATATCAGCTCCTGCCTGTATCAAAAATTCTACCGTTTTTAAATCTCCGCTGAATGCTGCTTGATGAAGTGGAGTTATGCCGTACCTGTTTTTGATATCTATATCCGCTCCGTGTAAAATAAGATATTTGACTATCTTATATCTTTTTTGACCTGTTGCATAATGCAGGGGAGTCAGTCCGTTATTGTCCTGTATATCTATGTCGGCTTTGTTTCTTAACAAAAGTTTTACAAGTTTCAAATTTCTGTTTTTTACTGCTATATGCAAAGGGGATATTCCGGCCTTTGATTTTGCATCGATATCTATCTCTTTTAAATTTAAAATATTTTTTGTTATATTGTAATCATTTTCAAAAACGGCATTGTGAAGAATATTCCAGCCGTTAATCTTATCGGCAATCAAAATATTTAAAATTAAAATAGATCCGATTAGAATTTTTATCACTTTACCTCCCTCTTTCCTAAATTTTGAAAAATTATACAATAAATAGAAAGAAAATTATGATAAAATTTCTCCTAAAAAAATTTGGAGAAAAAAAGATGTCAATGATAAAAGATTATATGAGTGGTGATCACAGAGAGTGCGATGAACATTTCCCTCCCGTTGAAGATGCGGTAATGGCTGATAAATGGGATGATGCTTTGATGAATTTTATTACATTTAAAAATTCTGTTCTTAAACATTTTAAGATGGAAGAGGATGTTTTATTTCCTGAAATGGAAGAGATTATGGGAGGGGGTGAAGGACCTGTCCATATAATGAAGATGGAACACAATCAGGTAAGAAGTATTCTTGATCAGATGGGAGAGTCTATCGAAGAGAAAAACAGAGATAAATTTTTGGGTCTTAGTGATACATTTATGATCCTTATTCAACAACATAATATGAAAGAGGAACAAATCCTTTATAATATGGCTGATCAGATTTTGAGCGATGCCCAAAATACTTTGGAAGAGATGAAAAAAGTAGAGCTTTAAATGTTTCAGGGATTATCTCTTGATCAGGCACCCCCTTTTCCGGCTCCGCTTAGATTTTTTCTGAGTGCTCCTCTTTTTGCGGTTATGGCGGCAATGGTTGTTTTTTTTGGAGATTCATCTTTTGTAAATATCTATTCTCCAAAAATGATAGCCACTCTTCACCTTTTTACACTGGGGTTTATGAGTATGGTGATGATAGGAGCGATGCAGCAGATGTTGCCGGTACTTGTGGGGGTTACTTTTCCAAAACCTCTTTTGTTTGCAAAGATAATCCATACAGCCCTTGTTATCGGTACGCTTCTTCTTTCTGCGGGTCTTTATTTTGGGATAGATTCTTTTTTGCTTGTCTCTTCTTTGTTCCTTGTTATATCGATAGGACTTTTTATAGCTGTAACCGTTTATAAGATTTTTTTATCAAAATATTCAAATGAAACGATATTTTCGATGAGGTTTTCTCTTGTCTCTTTTCTTATAGCTCTCATCGGTGCTGTTTATATGCTTCTCTCTTTGGGATTGTCTAAAGTCGGGGAAAATATATTTTATGTTATAAAATTTCATGCATTATGGGCGGTTTTTGGCTGGAGCGGACTTTTGATCATCGGTGTTGCTTTTCAGGTTGTACCGATGTTTTATGTTACACCCGATTATAACAAAGGATTGAAAAAATATCTTCCAACCGTTATATTCTTATCTTTGATAATCGTTTTGATAGAGATATTTTTTGATATCAAAGCAACATTTATCCTTTTATCTCTTTTTTATGCTCTTTTTGGCTTTTTTACGCTTTATTTGATGGAAAAGAGAAAGAGGAAACTGGTTGATACAACGATAAATTATTGGAGATTTTCAAGTTTGATGTTGATAACAGGTTCTGTTTTGTTTATAGTTTACACTTTTTTTCCAAACGATACTTTTTTGTGGATTACAGGAGTTATTTTTGGATACGGATTTATTATATCTTTGATAAACGGAATGTTGTATAAAATAGTTCCTTTTCTTACATGGTTTCATGTAAGCAGCAAAGGTTTTTTTGATATTCCTACGATGAGAGAGATGATTCCTGATAAAAATGCAAAAATACAACTCTATTTTCATATTGCATCTGTTATTGTTTTAACGCTTTTGCCGTTTTTTGATCTGTTAAAGATCGCCGCTTTTTTGATAGCAGTATCAAATATCCTGTTATTTTTAAATATGCTGAAGGCTTCAAGACTTTTTTTTAAGTATGAAGTCTAAAATGGCCATGAGAAAGATGGTAGCAGATAACCTCCCTTCCATGGTCTTGTTTCGGTCTGATAGGGGTATGAGAGATAAATTCTTTGAAAGGTTTTTGGTTTATAGGATCTGCAGCTTTTGTTTAAAGGCACAAAGTAGATATCTATATACTCTTCTCTAGCCTTTCTGTTATAATAGACAAAACTGTTTTTTTTCTCTTTTGGATCCCATTTTAAGGCTATCTCTTTTCTTGTTTTTCTGTAACAGGCTTTTGAATTTTTAGGCAAACTCAGATGTAAAAGTATCTGTACGCTTCCCTCTCCCGAAGTTGTTATATAGTATTGCTGAACGGATTTTAGAGAAACATTATCCAGTATTTTATTATTTCTTAAGATAAAAGAGCTTATTCTTTCAATATCTTTAAAAATAAGTTTTTTGTTTTTTATAACGAAAGTTTGGGTATTTGTCTCATAGTTTTGAAATCTGCCTTGAGTGTATTCTCTCTCTCTTCTTACGATATAACCTTGTTTTTTCAACGCTTCTTCCAGCTTTTTTGCTTTGTAGGGGGTTATACCGGCAATTGTTACACGGTATTGGGGAATATTAACCGGAGGCGTACATCCAGTCATGATAAGGAGAGTAAAAAGTGTGAGGAATATCTTAACAATTCTAATCATGTACGCCTCCTTGGTACAATTGTATCAAAAAAAACATTAAAAGTAAAAAAATATTTTTTTAAAATCGTATTTTATATATATAAAAGTAAAATTTACCGCTTCTTTTAAATTTAATGAAATTATTATAAAATTAGATCTCTTAAAAGAGTCTCAAGGAGCAAAAATGCAGATAAAAGCAAATCTGGTTGATGTAGTAAATAGAAAAATTTTTCCTGCACTGATCAAAATCAGCGATAAAAAAATAAAATCCATAAAAAAAACAGATGAAAGATTGTCAACCTTTCTGCTTCCGGGATTTGTAGATGCCCATATCCATATAGAAAGCTCCATGCTCATACCTTCTGAATTTGCGAGATTGGCTGTTTGTCACGGGAGTGTGGCGACGGTGTCCGATCCTCATGAAATAGCCAATGTTATGGGGATAGAAGGTATAGAGTTTATGATAGAAAACGGTAAAAGTGTTGATTTTAAGTTCTATTTTGGCGCACCTTCTTGTGTTCCTGCGACGGAGTTTGAAACAAACGGTGCGAAACTCGGAGTCAAAGAGACAGAAGAGCTTTTAAAAAATCCAGATATCAAATTTCTCAGTGAAGTGATGAATTTTCCCGCCGTGATAGGAAGAGAAAAAGAGATAATGCAAAAGATAGAACTTGCAAAAAGGTTTCATAAGCCTGTTGACGGTCATGCTCCGGCTTTGAAAGCAGATATGTTGAAAAAATATATAAGTGCCGGTATAACAACAGATCATGAATCATCTTCTTATGAAGAGGCGAAAGAGAAACTTGATAACGGTATGAAGATATTGATACGGGAGGGATCGGCTGCCAAAAATTTTGAAGCTTTGCATCCTCTTATCGATGATTATTATGACAATTTGATGTTTTGCAGTGATGACAGGCATCCAAATGATCTGAAAAAAGAGCATATCAATGCTTTGGTAAAAAGAGCAGTCGATAAAGGTTATGATCTTTTTAAAGTTTTGCGTATAGCCTCCCACAATCCTGTAAAACACTATGAACTTGATGTTGGATTGCTTCAAGAAGGAGATAGAGCCGATTTTATAGAGGTTAAAGATTTAAAAGATTTTGAGATCATTCAAACTGTTATAGACGGCAAAAGAGTTTATCATAACAAAAAAGTTTTAATTCATTCCGATAAAATAAAACCCATAAATAATTTTAATACTTTGGAAAAAAGAACCGAAGATTTTTTATACAGAGATGATTGCAAAGAGATAGAGGTTATCAGCGCTGTTGATCATGAGCTTTTTACAAAAGAGAAGAGGGTGGATATCTCTTTACTAAAAGACAAAACCAACGATATATTAAAAATCTCGGTTACAAACCGCTATGAAGATAAAAAACCGGCTCTCTCTTTTGTTCACGGTTTTGGTTTGAAAAGGGGTGCCATAGCTTCAAGTGTAGCCCATGATTCGCACAATATCATATCGGTTGGGTGCAGTGATGAGGAGATGGCAAAAGCAGTTAATCTGATCATAAAAAACAGAGGCGGTATAAGTGCGGTCAATGACAAAGAGCAGATGATACTGCCTTTAAAAACAGGAGGGATTATGAGTGAAGAGGATGCGTTTGAAGTAGCAAACAGATATGAACAGATGGACAGATATGTCAAAGATACCCTTAACTCCTCTTTGAGTGCGCCGTTTATGACACTCTCTTTTATGGCTCTTTTGGTGATACCTACTCTTAAACTGAGTGATAAAGGGCTTTTTGACTCAAAAGCTTTTCATTTTATAGAAGGATGCAAGATATGAGACTTTTTGAACTGAAAAAACATCACACGACTGTCAGACAAGAGGTTATTGCCGGATTTACGACTTTTTTGGCGATGCTTTATATCGTACCGGTTAATGCCGCTATAATGAGCCTTTCTGGTATGCCTTATGATGCTTTGATCACGGCTACTGCGGTTATCACGCTTATAGCTTCTGTTTTGAACGGTTTGTGGGCAAATACTCCTATTGCCATGAGTGTCGGGATGGGACTTAATGCCTATTTTACTTTTGGTTTGGTTCAGGGTATGAAGATCCCGTGGCAGAGTGCTTTGGGGATAGTCTTTGTATCTGGAATTTTATATTTTATCGTCAGTATCACTCCTTTGAGAAGGTGGATGATAGATACGATTCCTTTGGATATCAAAAAGGCTGTAAGCGCGGCAATAGGGGCTTTTATAGCTTTTATAGGATTGAAGGAAGCCGGAATTATCGTTGATTCCAAAGCGACTTTGGTAACTCTTGGAGATATGAAAAGCCCTTCTGTGATGTTGGCGCTTTTGGGAATTGTTTTGGGTGTGTGGTTTTATTCAAAACGCATAAAAGCGGCTTTTATACTCTCTATCCTGATAACGGCGGCTGTGGCATGGCTGTTTGGTCTTTCCAAAATACCCCAAAGTTTTATCTCTCTACCTGCATCAATGCTGCCGATAGCTTTCAAAATGGATATATCCTCGGCTCTTACTCTCTCTTTATTTCCTGTTGTTATTACTTTTTTTGTTACCGATCTTTTCGATACTTTGGGAACACTTGTCGGAGTGGGATTGAGAGCTGATATTTTTAAAGAGAAAAGATCAAAAGAGTTGCAAAAAACCATCGAAGCCGATGCCGCTGCTACGGTGATGAGTTCGTTTGCCGGAGTTTCAAGTACAACCTCTTTTATAGAGAGTGCGGCGGGAGTTGAAGAGGGCGGAAGAACGGGGCTTAGTGCTGTTGTAACGGGGCTTTTGTTTTTATTGCCTCTGTTTTTTCTTCCTCTGTTTAAATCCATCCATCCAAATGCGATCTATCCTATTTTAGTTATAGTGGGAGCTTTGATGTTCAGTGAGTTAAAAAACATAAATTATAAAGATCCGGCTATAAAATTCAGTACTTTTTTTATGGTTTTGATGATGCCTCTTACATATTCTATAACAAACGGCTTGATGTTTGGCGCTTTTATGTATATAATTATACGACTGATTGAAGGAGAGTTTCGGGAGATTAAAACGGCAATGGGGATGTTGGCATTGATAGGAATTTTAATATTTTATATTTTATAGGGGAAAAATTGATAGGATTTGATGAAATAAAAGAAATAGTAGAAAAAACAAGATGTTACAGAAGATTTAAAAAAGTTAATATCACCCAAGAAGAGCTTATAAAAGTTATAGATTTGGCAAGAGTAACATCTTCTGCCAAAAATTTGCAGCCGTTAAGATATGTTGTGGTAACCAAAGATAAATATAAAAAAGAGGTTTTTAAACCTTTGAAATGGGCAGGGGCTCTTCCTCGGTGGGAGGGTCCTAAGAGTGATGAACAACCTTCAGCCTATATCATAGTGATAGCTGATAAAAGTATTTCCGATTATTGCATGGTGGATGCTGGAATTGCGATGCAAACTATCATGCTTTCTCTTACTGCAATAGGATATAGAGGGTGTATTTTGGCGAGTATAGATAAAAAGAGATATAAAGAGATTTTTAATTTATCTGATGATTTGGAACCTCTTTTTGCTATTGCTATTGGGAAAGCCGGTGAGAGAGTTAAGATAGTGGAATCTGAAAATATAAATTATTACAGAAATGAAGATGATGAACATTGTGTTCCTAAAAGAAAGCTAAAAGAGGTAATTGCAGGATTGTTTTAGAATAGTATAAAAAATATTTCAGTTCTCAAGTATATATTTTTAAATAAAAATTTTTATCTTATATATTTAAAAAATATTTTATTATTTATTTATATAAAATAATTCTTTTTAGGGTATTATATTATGTAGGATAAAGTTATTAAACAGTTTTAATATTGGATTGAAATATATTAACTATGTGTTATTTTTAATTTTTATATTTTTATAATGTCTGAGAAATATTTTCATAACTAAATATGTGTAAGAAAAAGACAATAATAACTAAAATAGTGGAATATCCACTTTTTTCAGAAATATTTGTTTACTTTTATAAAATTTTTGATATAATCATACAAGAGAGCTATTTTAATATAGGAGTTTTTTTCGTGAATAAATATTTTGTTATTCCATTAATCATAGTTTTTACAGAAAGTTTAAGTTTTGGGCTGTCACTGAAAGAATCTGTTTTACAAACTTTGGATACCAATCCTCAGATTAAAGAAAAGACAAGAGAATACAGGGCAATGAAAGAGGATCTAAAAGCTACATTTTCAGAGTATTATCCCAAACTTGATATAACGGGAGCGTACGGATATGAAAAATCCAATAACTCAAATACCGGTTTTGAAAATAAAAGTTTACGAAGAAAAGAAGCCGATATAAAAATAACCCAAAAAGTTTTTGACGGATTTGGAACACATTATGCCGTAAAAAGAGATGAATTTAAAACAAAAGCGGCAAAAGAAGAGATATATGAAAAAGCAAGTTTTTTAACTCTGCAAACCATACAGACCTACTTAAATATATTAATGGATAGAGAACTGATAGAACTTGCCAAAGAAAATGTAAAAAATCACGAAGAAATTTATAAAAAGATAAAAGAGCAGACTCAAAGCGGCATACTTGCCAAATCAAATCTCGAATTGATAAAAAGCAGACTTGCCCTTTCAAAATCAAATCTGATAACTTATGAAAACCAATATCAGGATGCTGTTACAAAACTCTATAAACTGGCAGGTTATAATATCAATATAGACGATATAAAAAAGCCTGTTTTTGACCTGCATATTCCTTCTTCTTTTGAAGAGGTGAGTAAAAAAGCGGAGGAATTAAATCCTGCGATAAAATCACAAAAACTCAATCTGAAATCTGCAAGAGCAAATTATGACTATGCAAAGAGCAGATTTTATCCCCATTTTAATATAGAAGCTGATAAAGGATGGAATAAAGATATAGGCGGTGTAAAAGGAAGACATTACAATACTACCGTATTGTTAAAAGCAAAATATAATTTTTTCAATGGAGGAAAAGATTTTGTAAGACTTCAAAAAGAGATCAGTATGATTCACAAAGCAAATGAAGTTTTAAGAGATATCCAAAGAAAGATATATGAAAATGCGAGAATGGCATGGACAACGGTAGAATTGAGTGAGAAAAAGGAAAAATATCTCAAAGATCATAAAATTTTTATAGAAAATACTCTAAAACTTTATAAAGAAGAGTATAATCTTGGAAAGAGGTCACTGTTTGAGATTTTGGATGCGCAAAATGAAGACTTTTCTGCAAACAGAGAGTATGTAAAATCAGATTATGACAAGCTTATCGCCAAATATAAACTTTTATATGTGATGGGAACTTTGCTTAAAGAGTTGAATATAGATTTGGTAGATAAAATATGTTTGGATGTATGTAAAGACAGTTCCAGAATTTTAAACAAAGTAAATTATAAAGATGATAATTAAAAAGGAACGCTAAATAGACTCAAAAAACCAAAATGATTCTTTGCTGGATACATTAGTTCTTTTTGCAAAATTACATAACATTACCGTTAACAGGGAAGATTTGATCACTTCCCTTCCTCTGGATAAGAATAATCCTTCCCTTCTCTTCTCCTCCAACAAACTCTCTCCGAATTTTGAAAGAGCCGCAAAGAGAGCAGGTTTTGTCTCCAAAGTATCAAAAAAAGATCTTTTGGATATTTCGCCTCTTGTTCTTCCTGCCATTTTACTTTTGAAAGATGGGCAAAGTGCGATACTTCTTGATATAGACAAAAAAAACAAAAAAGCCACTGTTTTGACATCTGAGTTTGAAGAGGCAGAAAACAGAGTTGATATAAAAAAACTGCAGGAAGAATACAGCGGTTTTGTTATTCTTTTGAAAAAAGAGTATCAATATAAAAATGAGAAGGCGAAAAATTTAGCTCTTGAACACAAGCACTGGTTTTGGTCTGTTTTGTGGAAATATAAAAAAATCTATATGGATGTACTGGCGGCTTCATTTTTGATCAATCTTTTTGTTTTGGCTATACCTCTTTTTACAAGAAATGTTTATGACAGAGTTATACCAAATGCCGCCATAGATACTCTTTGGGCGTTTGCCGTCGGTATAATTGTTGTACTTTTTCTTGATGCGATTTTGAAGTTTCTGCGTACCTATTTTTTGGAAATTGCCGGTAAAAAAAGCGATATATTGATGTCATCGGCGATTTTTGAAAAGGTACTAAATCTAAAGCAGGAGCACAAACCACAATCTGTAGGCTCTTTTGCAAACAATCTAAAAGAGTTTGAGAGTATCAGATCTTTTTTCAATGCCTCCACCATTTCAGCTGTTATTGATCTGCCTTTTATTGTTATTTTTTTGATAACGATATTTTATATAGGCAAAACTCTTGTTTTAATACCGCTTACGATGATTATGATACTTTTGATATATACCTTTTTTATAAAAAAGCCTATGCAAAGAAGTATAGAGGAGAGTTATCACATAGCGGCGGAAAAGAGTTCTGTTTTGATAGAATTTTTATCGGCGCTTGAAACTATAAAATCTTTTGCCACACAAAGTTATGCCCAACACTCCTACGAAGAGATAACGGCTGATTTGGCACAAAAAGGTATGAAAACAAAGCTTTATGCTGCCTCTATCTCTACGGTAACATCTTTTTTGATTCAGTTAAATACCGTTATGCTGATAGTTTACGGAGTATATCTGATAAAGGATATGGAGCTTACAATGGGCGGTTTGATCGCCTGTGTGATACTTGCTTCCCGTACAATTGCGCCTTTGGGGCAGGTGGCATCTCTCGTGTCAAATTATGAGCATACCAAAACAGCATATACGACGCTAAATGAGATAATGAATCTGCCTCCAGAGAGAGAAGAGCAAAAAAGCTATATAAAACTGCCTTTTATAAAGGGTGCGATCACCTTTTCAAATGTCTCTTTTCAATATCCAAATGAGAGTAATTTTGCTCTGAAAAACTGTAATTTTTCGATAAAACCGAAAGAAAAAGTAGCGATTATCGGAAAGATGGGTTCTGGAAAAACAACGATAGAAAAACTTATCCTAAATCTCTATCGCCCTTCAAAAGGTTCTGTTTTGTTAGACGGCGTGGATATCAACCAGATAGATCCCAACTTTTTGAGAAAAAATATCTCTTATGTACCTCAGGATATCGTTCTTTTTCGAGGAACGATAAAAGACAACATCACATACAAAAATCCTTTTGCAAAAGAGGAAGATATCCTAAAAGCTGTTCATATAGCAGGATGTTTTGATTTTATAAACAAACATCCTTTGGGTCTTGATATGCCTGTCGGAGAGAGAGGGGAGGGGATATCGGGAGGACAGAAACAGAGCATTGCACTTTCAAGAGCATTTATAGATGAAAATCCTGTTCTTCTTTTGGATGAGCCGAGCAATATGATGGACAATACCCATGAGGTTCAGTTGATAAACAGATTGAAAAGGTATATAAAAGATAAAACTCTTCTTTTGATTACGCACAAGCCTCTTATGCTGGAGCTTGTAGATCGTATCATCGTTATAGACAGTGGCAGGGTTATCATGGACGGGGCAAAAAAAGATGTTTTGGAAAAACTAAGAGGCACAAAGGAGAATATCCGATGAGCCGTATCCTAAAAGATGAAAAAGAGTATATCTCATATCTTAGTGATGTGATGCTTGAGAAAAATCCAAAACACTCAAGGATTTTGCTTTGGATCATTTTTGCAACTGTTGTCTGGTTTATCGTATGGGCATATTATGCGAAGATAGACGAGATAACAAGAGGAGAAGGCAAGGTTATACCTTCTTCTCATGTAAAGGTCATTCAAAATTTGGAAGGCGGGATACTTCTTGATATCTATGTAAAAGAGGGTGATACCGTCAGGAAGGGAGATAAACTCCTAAAAATAAGTGATGTGGGATTTTTTAGCAAATATAAAGAGAGTGAAATATCTCTAAATGCCCTGAAAGCAAAAGCGCAAAGGCTCTATGCCGAGGCAAACAACCTCTCTTTTAATCCCGATGAGAAATTGAAAAAGAGTATTCCAACTCTTTTGGAGCATGAAAAAAGCCTTTATAATTCAAATAAAGAGCAGCTTCAAAATCAGGAAGAGATGATAAGAGATCAGATAATTCAAAAGCAAAATGAGTTAAAAGAGGCTCGTGCCAAGAAAAACAAACTTCAAAATGCCTACAATCTTATACAAAACGAACTTGACATCAATGCGCCGTTGGTAAAAAAGGGGCTGGTTTCCAAAATAGAATTTTTAAAACTGAAGCGACAGGCAAGTAATATAAAAGGGGATTTAAATGCCATCGCCTATACGATACCCAAAATAAAATCCCAGATGGAAGAGCTTAAAAGAAAAGAACAAAATATCTATTATGAGTTCCAAAACAGAGCAAAAGAGCAGTGGAATGAAGTAACGGCAAAGATATCGGCTCTTGAAGAGTCAAAAAGCGCTATTGAGGATAAAGTAAAAAGAACACTTGTTCTCTCTCCGGTTAACGGTATCATAAAAACGATCTATGTAAATACTATCGGAGGAGCCATAAAACCGGCGATGGATCTGATGGAGATAGTGCCAAACGAGGATTCTCTTTTGATAGAAGCAAAGATAAAGCCCTCCGATATAGCCTTCATCAGACCCGAAGAGAGAGCGAAGATAAAATTTACGGCTTATGATTTTTCGATATACGGAGGATTGGAAGGCAAAGTTGTAAACATCGGAGCCGATACGATAAAAGATGAAAAAGGTGAAAGCTACTATCTTGTGAGGATAAAAACAGATAAAAATTATCTTGGAACGAAAGAAAAACCTCTCAAAATCATACCCGGAATGGTTGCAAGGGTGGAGATCATAACGGGCAAAAAAAGTATATTGGACTATATCCTAAAACCGCTTTTAAAAGCAAAAGAGAATGCTTTAACGGAGAGATAATAAG
>CAYVDJ010000087.1:0-8269 GCA_964450755.1 uncultured Campylobacterales bacterium | reverse complement strand
AGTCAGCTTTTTCTCTTTGACAAGCTCTTTTATCCGTATCATCTCTTTTTCATCAAATATATCCTTATCCACTCCAAGTTCACATCTAAAACCCAAAAATATCTTTTCTAGTTTGATATCTTTATCCAAAAGCCTCTCTGTTTTGTATGAGAGGGGATTATCGATATAGGTTTGGATATCAGAAGGAGGATAGTATCTCACTCTCTCTTTGCATCCGACAGCTCCCGCACCTATACCGATATAGTCCTCATAACTCCAGTAACCGAGATTGTGTTTTGATTTGCAGCGTCCGAAATTTGATATCTCATAATGAAAAAAACCTCTTTTTTTTATCTCCTGCGCAAAAAAAAGAGCAAGATTTTCATCATCTTTTTGCACATCATCTCTTTTTGCAAAAGGTGTATTCTCTTCTATCGTCAAAGAGTAGGCACTGATGTGATCAACAGGAAGGGAAAAAGCCTCCTGTAACTCTTTTTGAAGTCTTTTTTTGTCATCCAGAGAGGTTGAATAGATAAGGTCTATACTGATATGTTCAAATCCCGCCTTTTTTGCTTCCAAAACAGCCTCTTTTGCTCTTTTTGGAGTATGGTTTCTTCCAAGCAGTTTCAGTTTATCCTCAAAAAAACTCTGCACTCCGATACTGATACGGTTTACTCCGTATTCCCTCATCTTTTGAAGCCACTCTTTTGAAGCACTGTTTGGATTTGCTTCAATGGTAATTTCCGCATCATCTTTTAGATAAAAAGCTGCTTTTTCAAAAAAAACCTCATATTTTTCAGCACTTACACAAGAGGGTGTACCTCCGCCGATATAGAGAGTTTTTATTTGAGATTTTTTTAGATCTTTAGATTCATATTCAAACTGTTTACAGATTGTTTTCATATATTTGTCTATAAAAGAGTGTTTTGTAGTATAAGAGTTAAAAGAACAGTAGTAACATTTACTGTCACAAAAAGGTATATGTAAATAAAGTAACAATATTTAACCTCATTTAATTAGTTTTTTGATAATATTCTATCAAAAATATGATTGGATAGCGGTAATGGATAAGAAAAAGAGATATAGACCCAATGTTGCAGCTGTAATTTTATCGCCTTATTATCCTTTGAAATGTGAAATTTTTATAGCAAACAGAAATGATATAGAAAATGCATGGCAATTTCCACAAGGAGGAATTGATAAAGGAGAATCTCAAAAAGAAGCGCTTTTTAGGGAACTGAAAGAAGAAATTGGAACGGATAAAGTAGAAATCATTGCGGAATATCCTGATTGGATCAGTTATGATTTTCCTCACAATATAGCAAAAAGAATGTATCCTTATGACGGACAGATGCAAAAATATTTTTTGGTAAGATTGAAGCCGGAAGCAAAAATAGATCTTAATACAAAGATACCGGAGTTTAACGCATATAAATTTGTACCGGCTAATCATATTTTTGATCATATAGCATCTTTTAAAAAGCCGGTTTATCAAAAAGTATTGACATATTTTAAGAAAAAAGGGTATTTGTAGTGTTGATAGTACAAAAATACGGGGGAACAAGCGTAGGGACGCTTGAGAGGATAGAAAATGTGGCCAAAAGAGTGGCAAAAACCAAAAGAGAAGGACATCAGGTAGTAGTTGTGGTATCTGCGATGAGCGGAGAGACAAACAAACTTTTGAAATACGCCCATCACTTTAGCAAAACACCGAGCAAAAGGGAACTTGATATGCTTTTAAGTTCGGGAGAGAGAGTAACTTCCGCACTTTTATCCATCGCATTGAGTGAGATGGGATTTGACTCTATCGCTCTTACGGGCAGACAGGCGGGTATCTATACCGATGATTCTCATACAACCGCAAGAATAGACAATATCAACAGCAAATGTATTCAAAATCTTCTTGACGAAGGTAAGATAATCGTCGTTGCCGGTTTTCAGGGAATTACAAAAAACGGAGAAGTTTCAACACTCGGAAGAGGAGGAAGCGATCTTTCGGCAGTTGCGATTGCAGGAGCTTTGAAAGCGGATCTTTGCGAAATATATACCGATGTTGACGGAGTTTATACAACAGATCCCAGAATTGAAAAAAAGGCAAAAAAGATAGATGTGATCTCTTATGACGAGATGCTTGAATTTGCAAGTCTGGGCGCTAAAGTTCTTCAAAGCAGATCAGTGGAACTTGCCAAAAAACTGGATGTAAATCTGGTAACAAGAAGCAGTTTTAACAACAATGAAGGCACATTAATCACAAAGGAAGAGAATATCATGGAAAAACCACTTGTAAGCGGCATAGCACTTGATAAAAATCAGGCAAGAATATCTCTGCGAGGAGTCAAAGACAAACCCGGAATCGCAGCATCCATCTTCTCCAAACTGGCTGAGGAAAATATAAATGTAGATATGATTATACAAAATGTAGGGCATGACGGAACAACAAATCTCGGTTTTACGGTTCCCCAAAACGAACTAGAAAGAGCAAAAGAGATCATGGAAAAGATGCATGCTGCCGATCATCTCGAATATGACAAAAATGTGGCAAAGGTTTCGGTAATCGGAGTAGGTATGAAATCCCACAGCGGAGTAGCCAGTAAAGCATTTGAAACTATGGCAAAAGAGAATATCAATATAGAGATTATCAGCACAAGCGAGATCAAGATATCTATGATAATAGACGAGAGTTTAAGCGAACAGGCGGTAAAAGCTCTTCACAGTGCGTATGAATTAGACAAGTGAATTTAGAGAAAAAATGAAAGATTTTGCCACCTGGACACTGGAAACGATCAGAAAAGATTCCTCTCACATGAGTTGGATGGAGGAGAAGCGTTTTGACTGGATCCCTCTTGCGGCTCATGCAATCGTCGATCTTTTGAATGATCATACATTTTTACTGATAACCGACAGGGAAAGAGAGTGGTTTTCAAGATATATCCTGTCTCATCTTAACAATATGAAAAACAACAGACCTCTTTTGCCTATCATATCTCTTGGAACGATATTTCCCTATATGGATAAAATAAAGACCAAAGAGGAGATGCAGAGTCTGGAAGATATGCTCTCTTTGTCATTTCCAAACGGATATACATTTTTTTATATAGGCAAAAGTAATACTGTCCGCGCACAGATAGCAAAAAGAAAAGACAACAGTTTTATATGGCTTTTGGATGAGCAGATCCAAAACGCTTTCTATCTGCCTGAAGATGAACTTCTTGATATAAAACTCATTCAGCTTATAAGACTGTTCAACAAAAGTATCGATGCGATCCTTTTTGCGGAAGTTGAACTTGGAAATATCTAACAATAAAATAATAATATCAAAAGAGTTACAAAATGCTCTTTTAAAAATTTTAGAGGAGATTGAAGGGTATAATCATAAGGTTTTTGAAACCGATGAATTTAAAGTAGAAAATGTAAAAGAGGTTGTAAAAGAGGCATATATCGCTGAAAGTGAAACAAAATATCTAATCCTTTGTGCAAAAAACTACAATATTTATGCACAAAATGCGCTTTTAAAGATTTTGGAGGAACCTCCGCGAAACATCATAATCATCATGATATCTCCCTCCAAAGCGATCTTTTTGCCGACTATCAGATCAAGAATGTCCATCAGATATATAAAAACATCCAAAGATGAGATAGAACTTCCTTTTAAACTTGACAAACTGAGTCTGAAAGAGATTTTTGAATTTTTAAAAGAAAACCGCTATACAAAAAAGGGTGAACTAAAAGAGATAATACAACAACTTTTAAAAAATGCTCTTTTAAAAGATAAAATAACTCTCAGTGAAAAAGAGATATCCCAATTTTCAAAAGCCATGGAACTTGCGGATCTTAACACAAGAGCGCAAATCATCCTTGCCAATCTGTTTTTAACAATCATAAACAGGGAGAAGAGATGAAAGTATTTTTTCTGGATTCTGATACTGACCCAAAAAGGCTTTTTGAAAAAGTAAACTCTACAAAAGCCGGTATAAAGATCATGAAAGACAAAACAAAAGTTTTGCTTTTTTTGATCAAAAATATAAAAACACCGGCTGCAAATATCCTAAAACAGGATGCTCTCTCTGTCGGTGCAGATCTGGCAGTTTCAAAAGATGCGATAAACTGTAAAAAAGAGTATATCGATGCCGTTTTGATGGCAACACCCAAACAGATAAAACTGCTTGTCAAAAAAGAGAAAATTCAGCCTTTTGGTCTGAAAGATCTCTCAAATGAACTTAAAAATTTTATCGGCAAAGAAAAACACCCCGTAAAGATAATGGGAGTTATCAACGCAAACGAAGACAGTTTTTATCAAAAAAGCAGATTTTCACCTGACAATGCGCAGGAAAAGATTCTATCGATGATAGAAGAAGGAGCCGATATCATCGATATAGGAGGGGTTTCAAGCCGTCCGGGAAGCGAATATGTTGCAGAAGAGGAGGAGTTTAAAAGAGTAAAACCGTTTATCGACACAGTTTATCAAAACTCCCTTTATCAAAAAGCTCTTTTCAGCCTTGACAGCTACTCTCCAAAATCTCTTAACTATGCTCTTGAGAGGGGATTTAAGATAGTAAACGATATAACCGCACTCTCAAATGACGAAGTGGCAAAAGCGGCATCTATGCACAATGCAACCGTTATTTTGATGCACATGAAAGGCACACCCAAAGATATGCAAAAAGATCCTTTCTATGAAGATGTGATAGATGAGATTGACAGTTTTTTTCAAAAGAGAATAGAAAAAGCTTTAAAATATAAAATAGATGATATAATTTTGGATGTAGGAATAGGATTTGGCAAAAGGCTTAAAGATAATCTTCTTTTGATAAAACATCTCAAGCATTTTACCAAATACGGCTACGAACTTTTGATAGGAGCAAGCAGAAAATCGATGATAGACAAAATATCTCCTTCTGATATTGAAGAGAGATTGCCCGGTACTTTGGCTATCCATCTAAAAGCCTTGCAAAACGGAGCTTCCATACTGAGAGTACATGATGTCAAAGAGCATTCACAGGCTGTCAAAGTATTTGAAGCTATAAATTCAACACTGATATAAAGGAAAAGCATGTTTAAAAAAATTACGATAGTTTTGATGATAATCTCGTTTTCTCTTTTTGCACAAATCAGCAAAGAGGTAACAAATCCCAAAATCATCAATTTTATAAAGAAAAATCATATACAGACGGTAAATTATGAAGAGGTCAAAAAAGCGGTTTTAAACAATGTCGAAGGAAAATCGGATACGATCATTATAGATTCAAGAAACGGCAGCAATTACAGAGAATCACACATCCCGACCGCTGTTAATTTCTATGAGAGCGATAAAGTAAAATATGACAAAAATCAAAAAATCATAGTCTATTGCAGAGGTTACAGTTGCGGATCTGCGGCGGTTTTTACAAAAGATCTGATGAAAAGAGGATATAAAAATGTCAAAACATATCTTGGCGGAATGCCCGAATGGAGCAAAAAGTTTTTTAAAGAGGCAGGAAGAAGTGATGTTTATGACGGATTTCAAAAACATACGGCTCTTTTTATCGATGTAAGAAACTATAACGAATTTGCAAGAGGCACTGTTCCGGCAGCTTTGTCTATACCGTATAAAAATATGGACAAATTCAAAGGTATGCTTCCTGTTGACAAGAATGTTATGATCATTTTGTTTGGGAACAATGGAAAAGACAAAAGAGCTTTTATGGCTACATGGAAACTTTTTGATATGGGTTACAAAAATGCAAGATATTATAAAGAGGGGATAGAGGGTTATAAAAAAGACAGAATGCCAATAGCCGTAACATTTATGATGTAAGACAAAAAGATGATAAAAACCGAGCAAGAGTATAAGCAAAAAGCCAAACTTCTCAAAAAGTATGCCTATGCCTACTATGTAGAAGACAATCCGACAGTTACCGATGAGGAGTATGACAAACTCTATAAAGAGGTTGAGAAGTTTGAAAAAGAACATCCAAAACTCATCGATCCAGACTCCCCCACCCAAAGAATCGGATACGGTGTGGCAAAAGAGTTCAAAAAGGCTTCTCATCTCTCAAGAATGTGGAGTATGGAAGATGTTTTTGATGAAAAAGAGCTTATTGAGTGGATAGACAGAGTCTTTAAAAAGGTAGGCAAAACAGCTCTCTACTGCGAACCGAAATTTGACGGGGCAAGTTTGAATCTCATCTATGAAAACGGTACCCTAAAACAGGCGATCACCAGAGGAGACGGAGAGACAGGAGAAGATGTAACCCTAAATGCCATGACGATAAGAAGCATTCCTCTTTCTATCGACTATAAAGGACTTATCGAGATACGAGGCGAGGTGATCATCAGAAAAAAAGATTTTGAGAAGATAAACAAAGAGAGGATAAAAGAGGATTTACCCACTTTTGCAAATCCGAGAAATGCGGCAGCCGGAAGTTTGAGACAGCTTGACTCATCCGTTACCGCAAAAAGAAAGCTTGTGTTTCAACCGTGGAGTGTCGGTGTAAATACTCTAAATATCGATAAGCTTGATAAAATGATGGACTTTATCTATTCCCTTGGCTTTCTCTCTCCTCCTGTCAGAAAGATATGCAATGATCTAAAATGTATCGAAGATGTTTATAACACTCTCATAAAAGAGAGGGAAGAGACACCTTTTATGATGGATGGAATGGTCGTAAAGGTAAATGATATAAAGTTTCAGGAGATTTTAGGCTATACGGTAAAATATCCAAAATGGATGGTTGCATATAAATTTCCTGCTATCGAAAAAAGTACGGTGATAAAAGATATCATCTTGCAAGTGGGAAGAACCGGAGTCGTTACGCCTGTGGCGGTTGTCGAACCGGTTGATATAGAGGGTGTAACCGTAGAGAGAGCAACTCTTCACAATTTTGACGAAATAGAGAGGATGGATATCCGTATAGGTGACAGAGTGATCATCATAAGAAGCGGAGATGTGATACCCAAAATCACAAAAGTTCAAAAAGAGTTTAGAGGTAAGGAGACAAAAAAGATCAAACGACCCACCCATTGTCCGGTCTGTAAAAGCGAACTTTTGGATGAGGGAGCTTTGATCAAGTGTCAAAATCTCGAATGTCCCGCAAGAGTTGTAAACAGCATCATCTATTTTTCAGGCAAACAGTGTCTGAATATCGACGGTTTGGGTTCAAAGATAGTAGAACAACTCTACAAAGAGGGACTTGTCAAAAGTGTCATCGACCTTTATCACCTCAAAATGGAAGATCTTTTGAAACTAGAAGGCTTTAAGGAGAAAAAGGCTAAAAATCTTTTAAATGCAATAGAGAGTTCAAAAAACAGTGAATGCTGGAGATTTGTAAACTCACTCGCAATAGAACATATCGGAGAGGTTGCAAGTAAAAAGATATGCAAAACTTTCGGTACCACTTTTTTGAATACAACCAAAGAAGAGTTGCTTGAGATAGACGGTTTTGGCGAAGAGATGGCAGAATCATTTTTGGAATTTATCAGAGTCAATAAAGAAAAGATCATAAAACTTCTAAATATCATAAAACCGTTTGTCAAAAAAGAGGAAACAAGTATCGACTCTCCTTTTAAAAACAAAACAGTTGTTATCACAGGTTCTCTAAGCCGCCCTAGAAGCCAACTAAAAGAACTCCTCGAAAAACTCGGTGCAAAAGTAACAAACAGTGTTTCCAAAAAAACCGATTTTGTCATCTGCGGAGAGGATCCGGGTAAAAAATATGAAAAAGCAAAAGAGCTTGGAGTAAAGATTTTGAATGAGGAAGAGTTAAAAGATCTTTTGTAACTTTTAAAGTAAACGGGTGATAAAAGAGGGAGAATGTATAAAATAGAAAAATAGAAGAGTAACAAAGAGATATTAAAGAAACCATAAGTATTCTTTTGTTAAAATCCTCTTCTAATTTTCGATGGCAGGGTAGCTCAGCTGGTTAGAGCGCTGGTCTCATAAGCCGGAGGTCGGGGATTCGAGTTCCCCCTCTGCTACCATTTAAAACTCCTAAAATCACTCTACCCCTAAAGCTTTAAATACTGCATCAATAGGATCAGAGTAGATAATAAGTTGAAATTTACTCATAAGTTCTGGTGGAACTTTTGCCATTTGAGCCATATCAAGAGTTTGAGATAAAAGTGGTTTTTCTAAAATCCCACTACACAATAATCTTTGTTTTATATCTATCACTTTAAATCATCTCTTATCTGTTTTAAAGTTTTTAATAAATCATCAATATTGTTTTGACATATACCAAAAATGACTTCTGCATCCAAGTCAAAATAGTGATGCGATATAAAATCCCTAATTCCTTTTATCTTTTTCCACTCT
>CAYVDJ010000086.1:0-21999 GCA_964450755.1 uncultured Campylobacterales bacterium | reverse complement strand
GGGCAAACTGACAAAGCCCGAAGGGAAGGCAAATAAGGCACAATCTTTCGCAAGATAAATTCTTGAATTACCTTTGGGTAGTCCTGCAAATTTCTCTTACGAAATCTTATGCCTTCTTTGCCTTCTATGGACTGTATAGGTTTTTAGAGATGCCCTTTAGAATCGGCAATTACAGATTTATATACGATATTGCCGATAGTGAATTAATTATCTATATGGAAAAAGCTGATAACAGAGGTGATATATACTAAAGAACTTCTGGTAGTATGAGTCGCACCAATTGATTTATTCTTTAAAAACAGTATTTTTATCTATCGTGTCATTATTTTCTCCGTTTTGTTCGTTAAACTCTTCTATACTTAAAATTTTACCCCGATAGTTTATTTTTGGTTTGCTATCTAAAAGTTTAAAACGGTTTTGTATAAAGCTGTTACCTTTTATAGCATCATTTTTTGAATAATTGATTATTTCCAATGCTATATTGTTATTCTTCAAACCGCTGTTTAGTATGACATTGTTTTTAAATACATTGTTCTTTTTTATTCCGTCATCTCTGTAATTTACAACAGATATCGCCGCTTCATCTATTTTTGCAAAAAGATTGTTTTTTATGATATTGTTTTTGGCGATATTGGTTTTTCCGTAAGCCTGAAGCTGAATCCCCTGCCCTGCGGAATACCCCTGATCTAGCTTGATTTGGGAATTTTTCAGATTATAGATGATATTTTTGGAAAATATATTGTAAGCACCGTTTAGCTGATTTCTTGCAGTAGTATTTTTTATGATATTGGAACTTATCTCATTTTTTACACAATTACTGCCATCAACCGTTATTCCGTGCATATAAGGCATTTTATCTCCGTTTATAACATTGTTTGTGATATGATTGCCAGTTACGCTGTTTTTTGAAGAGGGAGAGTAGAGGTTTATACCGCTGTGTCCCCAGTTATTTACGGTATTGTCTTTTATCAGAGAGTTTTTAACTCCTCCGACTATAAAGATGCCATCTTGCACTCCTCTTGAAGAGAGATATCTGTATTTGCCTCCGCCATATCCGGCTTCTATCGTACAATTTTGAATAACTATATTTTCACTTGATTTATTATAATCATCAATATCATTCATTATATCTATACCGGTAAAGGAGTATCTTCCTATCTTGCATTTTTCTATCAGAATATTTTTTGAACCTCTTATGCCTATTGCATATTTTGAACCTCTGATATCAAGATTTTGTATCGTGATATTCTCATCATCACTCAAATTTAAACTGTCCAAAATTACACTGTTTATCTTTATATTTTGGGCATCTTTCCACAAATCAACATCAGCTTTGAGTGCAAAAAGATAAAGATATTTATATTTTTTATCATAAAACCACTTTATCTTTTGAGAGCAGTTATCACATTTTAACTCTTCAAAAAGCAAAGATTTCAACCTCTCTTTGTTATTAACCCAGACTCTCAGAGCATTTGGATCAAAGTTGATAAAATCAAGCTTTACTCTGACAACCGAATAGATGTTTTTTTTCACATCCAGAAAACTCTTTGCAATTTTATCTCTTATACTTCCTTTCACTCTTGCATAATTTTTTCTAAAAGCAGATTCCAGACTTTTAAAACTTTTATCCTGCGTTAAATTTTCATCATATAAAACATCAAAATACTCTATTTTTTGAGGTGGTATAGAATATCTTGTATCGATAATCGGCTTGTTCAATTTCTTTGAGCCGTAATCTTTTATAACAATATCTTTTTTACCGATAATATTGACAGGCAGTTTGAAAACTTCCCCTCTTTTAAAAAGCAGTGTATCCTTACTTTGAATATTTCTTAAAAAATCAATAAATGAATTTGAAATAATTTGATGTTTTTCATTTATAATTATAATCTGATTGCCGTTTTGATGTCTGATATAATATTTTTTGGCAAATAAAGGTGTTATAAGCAAAAGAGGTACAATGATGATTTTTGAATATCTCATAATATTTTTCTCCGATCTTTCTATCATATATCGGCACAAAAATAAAATAATTTAACAAAAATAGGAGAGAATTTATAAAAAATTGATATATTGCAGATTGACGGAGAAGAATTAAATCTTCTCCAGAATTTGGGAAATTGAAGAAATCACATTCTCTTTTTTTGCAAATCGCTCTCTTTCATCTATCAAAAGAGTTTTGAGTCCTATCTGATATGCAGGTAAAAAATCAAGTTCATAACTGTCACCCACATACAGACACTCTTTGGGATTTAAACCATACCTTTCAAAAAATATCTCATAAAACTCGACCTGAGGTTTTTCATATCCCACATCCTGAGAAATATGCATATTGTCTATCAGATGTGAAATCTCAAGTTTCTCTGCAATATCTTTTAGTTTAGAGTCAAAATTTGAAACGATAGAGATGCTTTTTCCCATATCTTTTAAAGTTTCAAAGGTATCTTTTACATCATCTTTCAATACCCAATGTCTTTTAACAGATAAAAAATGTTCAAACAACTGATTTTTACTGTTATCCACCACATCAAAAAGCCCCAGATTTTTCAGGATCAAATCGTTGTATTTTTTATAAAATTCACTTTTTTGCTCGTTTTTATGAATTTTAACCGAACTGTAAAAAAGTGATCTGTCCACACAGTCATACGCCCTTGCAGCCAATTTCTCATCTACATCTATCCCCTCTTTCTCCTTTAAAAACCCCCTGAGCATCTGTCCGGATGAAGGAGAGAGATCGGCAACAGTTCCCGCAAAATCAAATATCACATTTTTTACGAACATATTTTTCTACTCTCACTGACAAGTTCATTTATCTGATCGCTTCTTTTATGAAGTTCTCTGATTTTATCCATCGTAGTATAGATCTCTTCATGATATCTCATCATAACAAACTCATCACTGTTTTCAACCTTTTGCAGTTTTTCACCCAAAATCATCTCTCTTACAGCCATTTCCGGCGCATTAAAAACTCTGCTGATAACTCCGGTTGTACCTGAAAGTCTGCCGTTAAATTCAAAAATATAAAATTTACCATCTTTTCTTCTTGCCTGAATATTGAGATACTTAAGACCAACCGCTTTTGCCACCTCTTTTAACTCATTTTCAAGTTTTTCATCGATAATTCTTCTTGCTTTATAGGTGGAACCGCATTTTAACTCTCTTTTTAACATACACAGACCTTTAACCTCACTATCGTCTCCAAGATAAATTCCGGTTGTATATTCTCCCTCATTCGGTTCCAAAAGCTCCTGAAATATAAAATCTTCATCTCCCAAAAAGATTCTGCTGTCTTCTATATGTTTGAGTATATGAAAATTTCTGGCTCCGTTATCCAGTCTCTTTTTGACAACAAACGGCACTCCTACTTCTGAAACAAACTCCTCAATCTCTTCATAACTTTTTGGGATAATGGTCTTTGGTGTAGCAAATCCGTGTTTTATTAAAAATTTATAAGTATCATATTTGTCATCACAGATAAGCACCTTTTCTATATCATCAACAAATACTTTTGCATCCGTACAACTCTCCAACAGCTTTTTATTTTCCGATATTTTGACTATCTCCGAATCAACCGTAGGAAAAAAGATATCTATATGAAGTTTGTTCATTAATGTAATGAGATAATCTATATATCCATCATCTGCCGAAAAAGGTGCTATGAAAGATTTATTATCCAAATGAAGAAAAGAGCTGTCTTCAAAAACGCATATTTTATAGATCTCAAGATCCAGTTTAGACTTTTGCAGAGCTTTGATAACTCCCTGCCCGACATCGCCTCCCGCACCGGAAACCAATACATTAATTTTTCTGCCCATCATATTTTCCTTACCGATACCTCAGTATCTTAAATATTATTTTACCTTCACTAACTAAATCGTCTTATTCTTCTTTAATTTTAACAAAATTTAACTTAAAAAAGTTTAGGATAATAGAGAGTTACATTATAAAGAAATTTCTTTATTTAAAGTTTAAAATTAGAATAAAAATTAATAAACAGATGCAATTTAAAGAAAAACGGCAATTATTCGATATAAAAGATAAGTATTTCAAAATATATTAAGGAGAGAGTAATGAAAATCATTATATTGATTTTAACAGCTTTTAGTTACCTCTTTTGTGCCAATGAAACCTATTATCATCAGATAGTAAAAAACAGAGCGGCAAAACAGGAAAGATACGGGATAAGCAAAAACAGCAGAAAAACTTATATATATGCAGATGATGAAGATATAGAAAATGCATTAAAGAATCAAAAAAACGGAAATAAAATAGAAATAGCCAGTCCCAATATAGACAAAAAAACTCCTTTGAGAGAAGTTCATATAGTTGTAAATGCCAAAAATCCTATAAAAGCAAAAAATATAAAAGAGCTTGATATCGCATCGCCGACAATAGATCACAGAAGCATGATAAGAAAAATAAATGTAGAATTAAAATTAAAAAAAGGAGTGGAAATTAAATGAAAAAGTTAATAATGTTTTTTATGATCATAGATATAATATTTGCATCGGATATAAAACTGTTCAAAAATGCCGCTCTTATATATCATGAAAAGGGAGTTAAAAAAATTATCATTTTAAGAAATATAGAGCAAATGAATGTTATCCGTCATAAAAATTCTGTAAATGTAAATCTTTTTATGATTTCAAAAAGAGTAATCTCTCTGAAAAATCTTTCATTCAGTAGCTATAAAGCTCTGGAAAATACTCTCACCAATGCAAATATGAAAATACTAAAAGAGGTAAAGTAAAAAAAATTTCAGACGATATCTTAAATGCATCCAAAAAATACAAGGAGTTACAGATGAAAAAAATCGCATTGGCAACAAGTTTACTTTTGATGGGAGGAACTCTTTTTGCAGATGGTTCTCACCCTACCGATGTCCAAAATTCAACAGTTCAAAACGCTTCTATAATCAAAAATATAGATGCCCAAAAAAATACAAAAGCAACTGTAGGAAGTATTGATATACAAGATCACAGCGGAGTCAGAAATTCAACTGTTTTAAACAGTAGCAATATAGATGATGTTACGATGAAAAAAAATTCAAAAGCCCAAATCGGAAGTACAAATGTAAAAAACAGCCTCATTCAAAGCTCATCTTCCAGCAATTTGGCAAAAGTAAGACATGTCATCTTGGATAAAAACAGCAAAGCCCAAATCGGAAGTACAGAGATTGAAAACAGTAAAGTTACAAAGGGATCGAAAATCCAAAACAGTACCAGTGTTCAAAATGTTCATATGGGAAAAAATGCAAAAGCAGATATAGCAAATGTAAACATTCAAAAGAGTAAAATTGAAAAAAGCAAAATAAACGCCTATTCCGATATAGATGATATTCAAATGGGGAAAAATTCAAAAGCCCAAATCGGAAGTGTTCATATAAAGAAAAGTACCGTACAAAATTCAAAGGTTTACAACAATGCGGTAGTAAGACATGTGGTAATGGGTAAAAACGCAAAAGCCCAAATCGGAAGTACTGAGATAAAAAACAGTACAGTCAAATCATCAACTGTAACCAATGCATCCTGTGCCAAAAACATAAAAGTAGGTAAAAACGCATCTTTGGAAGCAGGAAGTGTAAATATAAAATAACTTTTTATCGGGAAATTTTTCTTTTTTTCCCGATATCTTTCCCTCTTAAGCAGGAGACTATCAAATGAAAAAACTAACCGGTATTACAATATATTCAACAGCAATATTTCTTTTACTGACAGGCTGTGCTCCAGATATAACTCCCACCCTGACAAAACAGGAAAAAGAGATCGCTTCTCCCTTTGAAGAGGTTACAAGATATTCCAATGCGCTAAGACATTTGGGAGAGATGATCACGGCATACGAGGGAGATCCGATAAAAATACAGAGCAAATTTATAACAAATGATACAAGCAGTGAACAGGAACTGCCAAAAGATATATCAAGAATGCTTATCACCGCTGTCAATAAAATAGGAGAAAATATCATATATGTTCCCTATGATCCACAATATCTGTTAAATGAAGCCCAAACCGGTGCGCAAATCAACAGAGTTCTGCCCGATATCGTAATATCAGGGGCAATTACCGAATTTGACAAAGATGTATATAAGAAAAACAGAGGATTAAATGCCGATTTTGCCTTTGGAAACGGAAAAGGAGATACCGATATAGGATACTCCCAAAGCAGCGATAAAAGCAATACTAAAATAGCTCTTGACCTTCATCTTTTAAACTATAAAACTATGACAATGTTTCCGTCTTTACAGACACAAAACAGTATTATTCTTTACAGGCGTTCAAAAGAGAGAGAATTTGGTTTTTCCATCTTTGGAAACGGTCTTGGTTTCAATGGCAGCGTAAGCGCAAACCAGGGGAAACATGAAGCTTTAAGATTATTGGTAGAATTTAGCATATTGGAACTTGTGGGGAAATATTATAATATACCTTACTGGAAACTTCTTCCAAACGGTAAAAAAGATGAAATGGTCATAGCAAAAGAGAAAAGAAAATTCAGAAGCATAAAAAAAGACAAAAAACTTGCAACCGCCCTGATACAAAGGATGCTTTATCTTCACGGTTACAAGATACAGACAAACGGAATTTATAATAAAAAGACACAAGAAACTTTAAAAAGTTATGTAAAAGATTATAAACCATCTCATCTTAAAAAATTGGGTATAAACGAAGAAACATACATCTCTCTTTTTCTGACACTTCCTGTCAAAAAAGCGGTTTACCTGGTTGAAAATGAACGCTTCAGCCGATAAATCGCTTATTGGCCAATAGAGATATATAACAAAATAACACACCTTGTAAAAAAGTAATTTAATAGCTTTAATTTACTGAATTTTTACTTTCTTTTTTAAAAATTTTTTTACTATAATTGAAAAAAAAGGAAAGAAAATGAACTGCTCGGACAGATGTATAAACTGCATCTTACCAAAATCGGCAGAATTTGTAAAATTTGATGAAAACGGGTGTTGCAGTATCTGCAATCATTCAACAGAGAATGATTTAAGTTCGGATGAAAAAAAGGTTTTAGAAAATAAACTGAAAGCCAAAATAGAGCAGTTCAAAAAAGAGGGCAGAGAAAAATCCTACGACTGCCTTGTAGGAGTAAGCGGGGGAAGAGACAGCGCTTATCTACTTTATCTTCTTGTTACAAAGCACAAATTAAGATGTCTCGGAGCATATTACAAAACTCCTTTTACCCCTAAAACAGTAGATGATAATGTCAAAATGCTTGTCAAAAAGCTCAATGTTCCTCTTATAGAAATTAAGATTCCCCTTGAAAAGCACAGAAAATTTGCAAAGGAGATGATAAAACTCTGGCTTAAAAAACCAAAACCTATTATTGCAAATCTCGCCTGTGCTCCATGTAAAGAGTTAAATCACGAAATATTAAAAATTGCGCATAAATACGGCATCAAACATATTATATACGGAGGAAATAAATTTGAGGTATTCCAGGGAGGAGCAGCCCAATTCAGAAATGACAGTGCAAAACTGAAAAATACTCCAAACTCTTTATGGAGACAGACTAAAAAGATGTTTCTGATCGCTCAAAGAGGTGCAAAACTGCTTTTTGAAACTCCTCAATTAATTAAATATTTTGTCGTATCATTTAAAAGTTCTATCCTTTATATAACACCTGATACCCCTTATCTCAGACTTCGCTATCCCAATATAGATACAATGCAATATTATCACTATACCCAATATGACGAAAATGCCGTTATCGGATTTTTAAATGATATAGGATGGAAAATTCCTCAAAACTGCAATTCCACATGGAGAGCGGATTGCTCTTTTAATGAATTGAAAAATTTTATGTTTAAAAAAACATCCAATATGACCTATATAGATTCATATTTGAGCAATATGGTCAGATCAGGTCTTATCAGCAGAGAAGAAGCGCTTAAACGAGCTGAAAAAGAGGGCGCTATCTCATTTGACAGGCTTAAAGAGGTATGTAACATATTGGATATACCGATAAAAGAGTTTTTTCCAAAAGTACCTGACAAGCATAAAAATCATCAGCGGCTCTTATGAAACATATACTCTTTATTATAAGCAATCTGTTTCATATATCTTTTTTTTAGAGAATGAAGAATAAATCCTGCATTTTTAATCTCATATTTTTTTACAAAAGAGTCGATATTTTCTACAAAACTCTTTTTGCTCACCTCCGATTTGCATACAAACAGAGTAATATCAGAATATCCCGCCAGGATAAAAGCATCTGAAACAAGATCAACAGGAGGTGTATCAATTACTATATAATCAAAATATTTTTTTAAATTTTTGATAAGAGTTTTCATCTCTTTTGAGTCAAGCAGTTCATACGGATTTTCAACATTTCCACCTGATGGAATGATACTAAGATTGGAAACTTTGTCAAATTTTTGGACAACTTCTTTAAGAGGGACTTTTGCCTGTAAAAATTCACTCAAACCTTTTTTATTGGAAAGATGAAATTTATTATGAAGTTCCGATATCCTAAGATCACAGGAAAGCAGGATGGTTTTTTTGTCACTCATTCCCAAAACAGCCGCCAGATTTGAAACAACAACACTTTTGCCTTCTCCGGGAATTGTTGAAGTAACCGTTATAACTTTACACTTGTCATCTGTTTTTACATATTCTATATTTGTACGAATGCCTCTAAATGCTTCACTTTGAACAGTCAAAGGGGTATCGATAACATAAATCTTATTGTAAAGTCTGTGGTCTGTCACATAAGGTATCATGCCATAAACAGGCAATTTTGATATCTTTTTCAAATCATCTTCACTGTTTATCGTATCACCCTCTTTGTTGTTGATAAGTGCCAAAAGCACGGACAAAGCCAAAGCAGCCAACAGACTAAGACTCATGATACTCCAAAAATCAGGTTTAAAAGCTTTATCAACCTCAACAGCCGGATCGATAACGGATATATCAAAATGATCCGGCATAGATTCATTTAAAAGTCTGGAGCGTTCTTTTAAAAGATAGGCATAATGTTTTTTGCTAATTTGATAATTTTGTTCCAGTGAATAAAGTTTTTGTTCGTTTTTAGGCAGTTTGTCAAAATCTTTATTACTGCCTTTAAGCGCCTTTTTGATAGAGTTTTTATGGGCATAAAGACTTTTTTGCATATTTTTGATCAAAGAATTCATACTCTCTTTTAGTTTATCTATCTTTTGATTTACCAAAATAACTTCTGGATTTAAATCATTTAATTTATCCACCGAATTTTTCATCACCTGAATCTCTTTTGCCAAAGAGGCAAGTTCGGGATACTTTTTATCCAAAGCACTTATAACGGTAAAATTGCCCTTTTTTATCTCATCTTTTATCATCGAAAGCGTATTTAACTCCAAACCAATCTTTCTAAGCTCCTCCCCGTAACCGATAGAGAGTTGCATCAGATTGGAAGAGATATTTTTGGAAATATTTATGTGATTTTCTTTTTGATAATTTCTTAATTCGTCAAGCGCCCTACTCTCTTTTAACTTTGCATCCTTCAATCTGTTTTCTATAAAAAACAGCATTTTGGATGTCTTTTTCTCTTCTGCTCTCTCTTTTTGGGAAATATAACTTTTTATCAAACCATTTAACATATCTTTTAATCTTTTTGGATTGCTGTCTTGATACTCAACCTTTATCAAAGATGAGTTTTTGGAAGACTGATAGATATGAAGTTCTCTTCTTATCCTGTCTATAAGAAAATCTTTTTTATAAAAGGTTATATAATAATCTTTGAGAGATACCGGTCTTGATTTTTGTAACACAAAAGAGAAATACGGCGTTACAGCCTTTTTGGAAAAAAAGAACTCTCCTTCAAAATTATAATTTTTACTATCTGAAAGATGAAACAAAGAGAGTATCTGTTTTTGTATCGGTTCTTTTATTTTCAAAAGATACTTTTCCTGATTGAGAGGGGTGATAATGATCTCTTTATCATAAAAATCACTGTTTTTAATCTCCAAATCAACTACCCTGAAAGGTTCGTGACCATACAGATCCTCTTTTTTAAATAAAAGATTTTTTGTATAACAGGCTTTGTCCGTTCCAAGTGATTCCACTGCATTTTTTACAACTTTTCTTGATCTGATGATATCCATCTGTGTTTGAATATCTTTGGATGTGATTTGAATACTTGTATAGGTTTTATAATATTTGGGAGAGAGATAAAAATATACAAATCCCGTCGCTATCGCTAAAAACAGAATTACAAAGGTATAAAATCTGCTGTTTTCACTAAAAATATTCAGTCTTTTTAACACTTTTATCATTTATTATCACTCCAATCAATATTTCCACAGTTTAAACATTTCCCACGCTTTTTTTGCCTCTTTGTCACCGCCGTCATAAGCTTTTTTAATCCATTTTTTTGCTGTTTTCATATCTTTTTTTACTCCGAGTCCACCGGCATACATAAGTCCCAGTTTGCTTTGAGCCAAAACCGAACCTTTTTGTGCGGCTTTTTCAAACCAGAAAAAAGCTTTTGTATAATCTTTTGACACACCCCAACCGTTTGCACTCATCTGCCCCAGATTGAACATAGCCGTTACATTTCCGTTTTGTGCAGCTTTTTCATACCAACTGTAAGCTTTTGAAAGATCTTTTAGCGTTCCTCTGCCGTGATAATAAAGAGTTCCCAAAAGATACTGGGCATCGGCATAATTTTTATCGGCAGCTTTTTTAAGCCAAAAAAAACTTTTTTTATAATCCTGTTTTATACCTCTTGCTTTATAGTAGGAAACTCCCAAAGCATACATCGCCCATGCATCGCCTTTGTCAGCCAAATCAACAAGAAGCTGATAGGCTTTTTTCTCTCCAAAAGTCTGATAAAGTCTGGATCCGTCATCATTTTGCGCAAAAAGCAGTGTATTAAAAAAAAGTAAAAAGATCCAAATTATATTTCTCACCCCGAAATCTCCTTTTCACCGAAGTAAAACTCCGGCAAAGATGAAACACCCAAAAGAGTTTCATTAAGTTTTTTAAAAAAGCTATATCTCTTCAGCCATTTGAGATATCAGAGGAAAGAGTTTTTTACTGGCATTTTCAATATTTTCAAAATACTCTATCAACTTATTATCATTGCAACTGGAATCTTCTATACATAAAACAGCCTTTTTTACATTGTCGTGAAACTCTTTATGAAAACTTTGCAGTGCCTGATAACTTTTTGTTTTACCGAACAATTTTTTACCCTCATTTTGATACCACTCTCCAAATCTGCAATTGTTATGATCTTTTAACTCCAACGAATCACCTTTTGCAACCACTTCATAGGCTCTTATTTTATAAAGGAAGTGATCCATTTTAAACTGTCCGGTATATATTTTATTTGACTCCCCGTTTACTCTCTTTTTTACATTCAATGAAAGTTCTATCGCTTCTTGCAGGTCGGTTTTAAACTGTTCCAAATGGGATGAAGAGTTATTTGCCTCTTTTTCCAACTTCTCACTGTCCTCATACATTGCAGAAGAGTTTTGTTTTAGAGTATTGATGGTTATCTCCACTTCGGCAGTTGCTTTTTGTGTTCTCTCGGCAAGTTTTCTGACTTCATCGGCAACAACGGCAAATCCTCTTCCGTAATCCCCTGCCCTTGCAGCCTCAATGGCGGCATTGAGCGCCAAAAGATTTGTCTGATCGGAGATCTCTTTTATAAGATTGATGATTTGCGATATTTCGCTGACACTGTGGTTTAGATGTTCCGCATTTCCTCTTAAAGCATTTGCCATTTGAATAATATTTTCGGTATCAAAAACATCATCGATATCATCTTCAATGGTTTGTATTTTACTTGCATAAGTTTCCAATACTCTGTCAATATCTCCCAAAGTACTGATGCTTTTGGTTATATCGTTTTGAATATCCAAAACACTTTCCTGTGTATCTTCGGTTACTCTTTTGAATAATTCTTGATTTATTTTTTTAGATTTTAAATCTTTAAGATACTGTTCTTTTTCTCTTTTATATTTTGATATTTCCATTTTCAAAGCTTCATTTTCCCTGCGAAGCTCTTCTATCTCTTCCATATGATCTTCTACAACATCACTGCTGCTGCTTCCAAAACCAAACATAACAAAACTCCTTAATTTTATATAATTTTCTTAACTAACCGGGTTGTTTTTTATAATAGTCAAAAACTATGATAAAAAACAACCGCCTTGCATTAGATACTTTCTTTTATGATATAGTGCATAAGGTCAGTTACTAAAATCGGACTTTAAATGATTTTATTTAACAGATTTTGGAAGATAACGGCAGATGTGTTCAAAGATACTCTATCTCATCCTTCAAACCGGCTTTTTCAAAGCCTTTCAATCGCAATCGACAGCTGTCACAAACTCCACAGGCTCTGTTCTCATTTTGATAACAACTCCATGTATCTTTTAAAGGCACACCGTATTTAAAAGCCTCTTTTACAATATCCTCTTTTTTCAGATGAACCAAAGGCATATTTATTGTCAGATTTGTTGAGGGTTTTGTTCCTTCATTGATGGCATCTTGCATCTTTTTTATAAAATTTTCCGTACAGTCAGGATATCCGCTGCTGTCCTCCTCCACAACACCTATATAAACGGCTTCCGCCTCCTCTTTTTCCGCCAATGCTCCCGCTATCGATAAAAATATCCCGTTTCTAAAAGGCACATAGGTAACGGGAATGCCGGGTTTTAAACCCTCTGTCGGAACAGTGATCTTCTCATCGGTCAAAGCCGAACCTCCTATATCTTTTATAAAGTGAAGATCAAGTTCCACTGTTTTTAAAGCATCAAGATTTTTTGCTATCTTTCTAAAACTCTCAAGTTCTTTTGTCTCTGTTTTTTGTCCGTAGTTAAAATGAAGAGCTATTATCTCATATCCGTCTCTTTTTTTTGCGATAGTCGAACTAAGAGCGCTGTCCATCCCTCCGCTTATGATACAAACCGCTTTTTTCTTCATAATAGAACCTTTTGATATTTTTTTGATATTATAACCAATAAAAACAGATAAATTTGAAAATACAATTTCAGTTATAGAGGGGAAACAGGAGATTTTGAATGTTTTTTTTGCAAAACTGCGGTTATAAAACCGCAGTTTGCGTTATCAAAAGATTATCCCAAAGATGAGATAAATTTATACTCTGCAGAATCAAAGATATAATTTATCAACTCCTCTTTTTTCATACCGTTTTGAAGTCTTTGTTGCCAATATTCAAATCCCGCTCTTTCGGGTTCTCTGTTTAGAATAGCTCTGTAAGCGGCTTTTATAAAATCGGCATCACTTATATCTCTGTTGTTAAACTCTTTGGAATTAAAAAAGTTTCTTACGATCTGTTCATAAGTGATATCACCTTTTTTTATCTCGTCAGCCCAGTATTTGATCTCTCCGTAAGATGCTTTTCTTGCCAAAATGAGATAATAAAGACTCTCTATCCTTGAATAAAGCATCTCATCTTCATCAAAAGGTTTTAAATGATAAGATTTTGCAAGTTTGATAAATTCATTTGTATAAACCAGCTTGTCAAATACCAATCCTCTGTTTAAAGCATTCTCATCAAGTATTTTTTTCCAATAAGCAAGTTCTCCGCTGAAAGGTTCTCTTTGATAAAGAGTGATAAAGATTTTTCTTATATACTCTTCATTTGTCAGATTTTTTCCTTCAAGTTCATGTGTAATCACAAAAAATCCTTTTGCGACAGAAGCGGCACTGTCTCCGTTTTTGAGCCTGTTTGTCCAGTATCCGAGTCCCTCTTTTTCAGGTTCTCTATCTAAAACCGTATGATAAAGATAGGTAACATAAGTATCAACAGGATCCGCCGCCGTAGTGGCTTTTACACTGACACCTTTTGACTCTCCGTATTCGTTTACAGCTTTTACCGTATATTCATATTCTGTATTTTCAGACAGATTTTGATCGGTATAGCTTGTGATATTCTCTTTTGTGGTAAAGATCTCCTCTCCGTCTCTTATGATTTTAAATCCCGTTTCGTTATCAGAAACATCTTTCCATGTAATTGTTATATTGTTACCATCTACGGCAGCATTCAACTCCTCCACATCAGCCGCCAAACCGTCATCTGTAGTAACACTCACTTTAGCCGGTGCGGAGTCATTTTTGCCGTCTGTTGCGATTACCTCATACTCATAGGTTGTTCCGGCAGAAAGATTTGTATCGGTATATGTAGTAACATTTGCATCTGTTGTAAAGATAAGATTCCCGTCTCTTATGATCTTAAAACCGCTCTCATCATCTGACAAATCTTCCCATCCCAATGTTACACTCTTTGTTGAAACATCCGTAGCGGTTAAATTGGCAGGAATACTAAGTTCAACCACTTTTTCTTTTGTTGTAACACTCAACATTTCGGTAGGAGCCGATTCACCGGCATCATTGAATGCTTTTACTTCATACTCATAAGTCGTTGCTTCTGTAAGATTTTCATCTGTATATGTCGTAACATTTGCTTCGGTTACAAATATCTCCTCTTTGTTTCTTATGATCTTAAATCCCGTTTCGTTATCGGAGTTATCACTCCAAACAAGAGTTATACTGTTTTGTGAAATTTCAGTGGCATTAAGATCACTGGCGGCAGCAGGTGTTTGCGTCTCGGAAGGTGTTGTAACTTCCAAAGAGATTCCTTCACTTTTACCGGCTTCATTGACAGCTTTTACGATATAGAGATAGTCCGTACCGGCTGTTAGATTATCATCGGTGTATTCGGTAGTGTCAGCAGCGGCTGTAAAAAGTAAAAGGTCGTTTCTGTATATCTCAAAACCACTCTCATTATCGGAATTATCCTGCCATTTTATCGTTACAGAATGAGAAGTTACATTTACACTCTCTATATTTGAAGGATCAGCAGGAGGAGTTGTCTCTTCATCTGTGGCTACTTCTACGGTTACGATTTCACTTCCTCCCGCACTGTTTACCGACTTGATACCATAAGTATAGGTTGTACCGGCTGTCAGATTATTATCAGTATAAGAAGTTACATTTGCTTCCGTTACAAAAACTATCTCTCCGTCTCTTAAAATTACATAACTGTTCTCTCCGTCAATATCCTCCCAGTTTAGTGTAACAGAGTGGGAAGTTACATCCGAAGTTGAAAAATTTGAAGGAGCCGGAGGCAAGGTAGGCTGTTGCTCTTCATCTGTTGTAACCTCAACCGTTGCAGGTTCACTCTCACTACTATCATTAACGGCTTTTATCTCATATTTATAAGAAGTGGCGGCAGTCAGATTTGTATCGGTGTAGGTGGTAACATCGGCAGCCGTTGTATATATGATCTCACCGTCTCTTAAAATTACATAACTGTTCTCTCCCTCAACATCCTCCCAGTTTAGCGTAACAGAGTGGGAAGTTACATCCGAAGTTGAAAAATTTGAAGGAGTTTGCAAGAGTGTAGTATCATCATTTCCGTCACTTAAAACTATATCATCAAACCGTCCGCTTCCTCTTACAATAATACCGTTTACTTTTAAAAGTTTCGCACTCGGAATCAAACTGTGAAGTCTTTGTTGAAGATCCTCTTCAAATTCATGCCATTTGCCATCATCAGCATCATGTCCGAGACCAAAAGACAACTCACTTCCTCTTATAACTTTTCTGTCAGTCGGACAATTACAAAAAGTGAGATATTTGTCTCCCTGATCAGTAACTATTTTTACATAAATCACAAAACTGGAATCACTTTTTTGTTTCCACTTCAAAATGAAATGAGATTCATCATTCCATGGTGTTTTATCAGAATTACTTAGTAAAAAGGAGTTTTCCTCCCCTTTTCCTTTAAGTTCGATAACATTACTTGCCCTTTCTTCATCGTAAACTCTTTGTATCAACGCCCCCGAAGGCGTATTATCGGCTATACTCCATTTTGCAGTATCCCCGCTTTCCGCATTTTCATAAATAACGGCATCGGCACAAAGCAGACTGGTAAAAACGCCAAAAATCAACAAACCTTTCCTCATTTTCCATCCTTTTATATGATTTTAATATTTTTCTTAGTATATTTTATAATAATATAATTAAATATAAATTAATTTTATATTTAATGTTTTACCTTCCTTTTAATTAGTTTAATAATCTCTTTAAAAGTTAAATAATATTAAATAGTAAAATTTATGGGGATTTTATTTGTTTAAAAAAATAACACTTTTGAGACATGCACCTGTTAAAAAAAGATATCTCAACTCTTTCAACGGTTGGATTGATATAGATATAGAAATTGCTTACAATGATAAAAAAATAAATAATTTAAAAAAAATTTTAAGAAATAATAATTTTGACAGAATTTACTCTTCTGATCTTATAAGATGCAAAAATACTCTTAAACTTTTAGAATTTGAAAAGTTTGAGGTTATGAAAGAGTTTAGAGAAATTGCTTTTAAAGATTTTGCGGAGGGAAAAAATTTTGACGATATACAAAAAAGTGTAAAAATCCCCGATAATGCTTTTGACAATATCGAAAGATGGAGTGATTTTATAGCAAAAGAGAGTTATGAAGAATTTATCAAAAGGATAAAAAGAGGAATTGAAAAAATAGAAGGCAAAAACATACTTCTGTGTACTCACGGGGGTGTTATAGCTGTTTTTGCCCACCTCTACTTAAATCAAAACCTTTTTAGTAAAAAAATAAATTATTTGGATTTGCTCGTTATTAATGATTCTTTAAAACAATATTAAATATAATACTTAAGTTATTTATAATATTAGGTCAAATAAATTTCACTTAATCAAATTTAAATATTTATTTGTTTTTCCGATAATACATTTAGACCATATTTAATATAATTACAAAAAACTTCACACAAGGATCATTAAAAGTGCTTTTTAACTCATATATCTATATATTTGCATTTTTACCGGCAGTATTTTTTATCTATTTCTTTCTTGTCAAAAAAGGGTGGCTTTTAGCATCAAAAACTCTTTTGGTACTTGCATCTTTGTTTTTTTACAGCTGGTGGAATCCCGTATATCTGCCTTTGATCCTAATCTCCATGTTTGTAAACTATGGTATCGGAACCACGATCTCAAATGACAAAGCAAAAGGATACAAAAATATTCTTCTGATAACCGGAATCGTTTTTAATGTAGCTCTTTTGGGATATTTCAAATACGCCGATTTTTTTATAAACAACATCAACTTTATAACAGATGCAAATATCCCTCTTTTACATCTAGCACTTCCTCTTGCCATCAGCTTTTTTACTTTTCAACAAATCGCATATCTTGTTGACAGTTACAAAGGTGAAACAAAAGAGTATGATTTGTTAAATTATATGGTTTTTGTCAGTTTTTTCCCTCAACTCATAGCAGGTCCTATTGTCCACCACAAAGAGATGATGCCGCAGTTTGATGATAAAGAGAATAAAAAGATAAACTATAAAAATATAACAATGGGTATATTTATCTTTGCTATCGGACTTTTCAAAAAAGGTGTTATTGCAGACAGTCTCTCCCCTTATGTGGCTCAGGGTTTTGACATCTCTCCCCAACTTGGCTTTTTGGAAGCATGGAGTACGACTTTGGCTTATGCCATGCAGCTTTATTATGATTTTAGCGGTTATACCGATATGGCGATAGGAAGCGCACTTCTTTTCAATATCAAACTCCCCATAAACTTCAACAGTCCTTATAAAGCTGTCAGTATTCAGGATTTTTGGAGAAGATGGCATATAACATTGAGCAGATTTTTGAGAGATTATATCTATATCCCTTTAGGTGGAAATAGAAAAGGAGAATTTAGAACATATCATAATCTTTTTATGACATTTCTGATAGGCGGTATCTGGCATGGAGCGGGGTGGACATTTGTCTTTTGGGGATTTTTGCACGGTATAGCGATGGTAATCCACAGAATGTGGAAACAGATGGGCAAAAGTATGAATTTTTATCTGGCATGGTTTGTAACATTTTTCTTTGTAAATGTTACATGGGTCTTTTTCAGAGCCAAAGAGTGGGATGATGCCATCAAGGTTTTAAAAGGAATGTTTGGACTAAACGGTTTGAAACTTCCGACCTACTATTTCAACGGTGAAACATATCTGCCTCTTTTTGTTCTTTTTGTCTCTATGATCGCGGCACTGTTTGCCAAAAATTCTATGGAGATGATCAAAGATTTTCGTCCGGGATTTAGAGTCGCTTTGGTAGGCGGAGGAGTTTTCGCATTTTCGACGCTTTTTCTAACAAGAGTAAGCGAATTTTTATATTTTAATTTTTAGGCTTATTATGAAAACTATTGAAAAAAACTATAAAAAAACATTGATTTATATGGCAACAGTCTATTTTTTGATCATGGGAACTGTCGGTACGGTAAATTTTATCATGGATTCTTACTGGGCATTTGATCATGAAAACAGATTTAACCAAATGCAGTCAGGCTCCAACGAAAGACAGCAAAAAACAAATTATGTCTATTTTCACAAATTTGACTATGATGCCATTTTGCTTGGAAGCAGCAGAACAACTTTGATAGATCAAAACGATTTTGAAGGTATCAAAACATTTAATTATGCGGTTTCCATGATGTTGCCCAAAGAATTTAACGACTATATCGAATTTGCAAAAAAACAAAACGGCAGGGATTTTAAATATATCATTTTGGCTCTTGATTTTTTTGCAACCAACAAACTGAAAAAAGCGGAAAATCCAAAACCCATCATAGACAATACAACATCATTTCTATACCGTTACAAACTGCTCTTTAGCATAGATGCCCTGAAAAATTCGGCAGCAAATATAAGAAGATTTATAACCGGTAAAAAATACAGAAGATCCTATAACAGACACAATGTAGCCTCAACCGATATCTTGGATGAAAAAACTGCCAGAAGAATTATCGAATCAAGAAAACACTGGGAAGAGAAATACAAATATGATGATCACTATATAGATACGCTAAAAGAGCTTCAAAAAAACAATCCCAACAGTAAATTTATCGTTTTCACAACTCCCGTAAGCTCCTTTTTGTTTAACCTGATGTTAAATGAAGGTCATCTAAAAGACTACGAAAGATGGCTCAGGGAACTTGTGATGACTTTTGGCAAAGTAACAAACTTCATGACGGAAAATTCCGTTACAACAGACTATACAAAAAACTATGTCGATACAAACCACTTCTATCCCCGCATAGGAAAACTCATAGCACATAAAGTTTTGGGCATCAATGATCCAAAAATTCCGAAAGATTTCGGCGATGTTTTGACAAAAGAGAACATAGACGACTACATCAACAGCATAAACAACAGATATATAGAAGGTCTAGCACACGAAAATCTGGGCATAAAAAAAAAGAGCAAAAATAACTAATCATTCAAGGCTTTTTGGAAGCAGGGCTTCAGTCGCACCTTGGGTGGTGCTGAAGCATCACTACTTTCCTTTTGCTTTCTGGATCGAATTTATATATCTGTAATCTATCCTGATCTCTTTTTTGGATGGAAGAGAGGAGGAGAGTTTTTGTATCACATCGTTAAAATCATCAAAAAGATAGTTTGCATAACTTCCCGGAACCGTGTTTATCTCGTTTAGAAATATCTCATCTTCTATCATAAAAAAATCACACCGTATCAAAGCACCTTCAAACAGATTGGAGTATATCTTTTTGAAAGCCTCTTTGAGGGCATTTTCTTTATCTTTATCGATATTTGCTTTTGAAACTCTCTGTGTTCTTGAGAAATCGAGGTATTTTTTCTCAAAATCCAAAAACTCCTCTTTTTTAGGCTCTTCGACGATAGAAAAGACAAAATCCTCCGCTTTGCATCCGGCTAAATTATACTCTTTGACACCTTCTATAAAGGGTTCTATCAAAACCTCCTCGTCAAACTCATAAGCCACATCCAAAGCATATTCCAAATCCTCTGCTTTTCTGACGATACTGACACCTATCGAACTTCCGAGTCTCAGAGGTTTTACGATGATCGGAAAATCAAATGAACTTTTGTATTCTCCTCTTCTTAAAACCTCATACTCAAGAGTCTTTATACCTCTTTGTTCTGCATACAGTTTTGTAAAGAGTTTATTAAAACCAATCACACTCGCTTCTATACCGGGACCTATATAATCAACACGGAAGAAATCAAGCATGGATGCTATCTTGCCGTCTTCACCGTCTGCTCCGTGGATAACATTCAAAAGCAGATCAAATTCCGTCTTTTTCTCTCCCAAAAGAGATTTTTGGTAAAAACCTCCGCTTTTTAGATTAAGTTTCGGAAACTTTTTATATTCGTAAGAGCTGAATGTCTTTGACTTCATACTCTTTTCGTCAATAAGATAAAATTCTCTCTTTTCATCACAAAATATATAAATTTTTTCATATTTTAAAACATCTTTCAAAGCTATGGAACTTACGATACTTATCTCATGCTCATAGCTTATACCGCCAAAAAGTAGTGCTATCTTCAAATCTATCCCTTTTTAGTTAATTTTGCAAGTGCTTCTTTGACAAGATCGGAAACATTATCACTTTTGCACTCTCTTAGAGCCTTTTTGATGCCCTCTTTTTTAAATCCCAGACTCTCAAGAGCCAAAAACGCCTCTTTCTCATACGATCTCTCTTCACTCTCACTGCTTAGATCAAAATCATTCAGTTCCACAAGTATTCTTTTTGCGCTTTTTGGTCCTATTCCGGGAACTCTTTTTAACATCTCAACACTTTTTTGGGCTATCGCTTTTGAAAATTCAGCCGGAGTAAAAGTGGAACAGATAGCCATTGCGGTACTTGGACCGACTCCGTTTAGTTTGATCACCTGATCAAACATTCTTTTCTCATCAAAATCGATAAATCCGTAAAGCGTTTGGCTATCCTCTTTTACGATAAACGAGGTATGCAGATATATCTCTTTTTTTTCTACTTTGGAACTTGTGTTCAATGATAAAAAGACTTTATAGACAATCCCCGTTTTTGTTTTGATATGAACAAAAGACGGCTCTTTTTTGACAACTTCTCCCTCTATGGCAACTATCATAAAAATCCCTATCTGTAATATTTCAAAGCTTTTGGGATAAGCTGTTTTAATCTTTGGATTCTGTTTTGATCAGCCGGATGGGTTGATAAAAATTCAGGTTGAGAACCTCCCCTTTTCAGTCTGAGCATATTTTGCCAAAATCTCAAAGCCTCTCTTGGATTATATCCCGCTTTTGTCATCAGATACAAACCTATCTCGTCAGCTTCATACTCAAACTTTCTGCTGTAAGGCAAAACTACGCCAAACTGTTCTCCCAGACCGTAAGCCGTATCAAACAGTCCTCCGTAGGCGCTTCCTTTCAAAACAGTCTGAGAGATGATCTCTTTTCCCATTCTGCTAAGTTGGATCATACTCATTCTTTCCGCACCGTGCCTTGCTATGGCGTGGGCTATCTCATGTCCCATCACAACGGCAAGTTGATCTTCGTTTCTTGCGGCTTTAAATATTCCCGTATAGACAAAAACCTTTCCTCCGGGCAGACAAAAGGCATTTAGTACATCTTTGTCTATCACAAAAAATTCCCACTTGTAATCGGGCTGATTTGCAACTCTTGCTATTTTTATACCGACTCTTTTAACCAAAGCATTCAATCTTCGATTGTGGCTGATTTTTTCTTTTTGCAAAATCTCTCTTGCGGCCTGATAACCCATCTGTGATTCCTGAACAGGAGAAACCATAACGATTTGGGTTCTGTTTGTATAGGGAGTTTTTGCACAACCGACAAATAATAAAAAAGGCAGTATTAACAAAAACAGAAATTTAAACGATTTTTTCATAATGATACCTCGCAGTTTTTAATCGAAGTATTATAACAAAATAACTTTTCAAAAATTATAACTGACCTTACGCACTATATCGTATCCATAGTAAAGAGAGAAAGTATCTAATGCAAGGCGGTTGTTTTTTAGCATAGCCAAAGCTATGGTGAAAAACAACAATTATTAGTTACTTATTTTTTACTTTATTTGGCTATAAGCTTTATATTGTAAAATATAGTTAACCAAAATTCTATTATTGAGGTATAAAAATGAGAAAAATTTTCATATACAAGATTATATTTATGGTAACTATTTTCGCTC
>CAYVDJ010000085.1:0-12562 GCA_964450755.1 uncultured Campylobacterales bacterium | reverse complement strand
TTATTAGTTACTTATTTTTTACTTTATTTGGCTATAAGCTTTATATTGTAAAATATAGTTAACCAAAATTCTATTATTGAGGTATAAAAATGAGAAAAATTTTCATATACAAGATTATATTTATGGTAACTATTTTCGCTCCCTCTTCCCTGCTCTGTTTGGATAAATTTTACAGATTTGAAAACAGAGATATTTTTATAACAAAACTGTATGAAAAAATCATGCAAAGAAGCCCTTCAAATAAGGAAAAAGAGTATTGGATATCAAAACTTGACGAAAACAAAAGCGCCACATTTATCCTAAAAGCATTTTTCAGAAGTAAAGAGTTTGAAGATAAAAACCTCAATGAGGAGGAGTATGTCAAAACTTTGTATGATACTGTTTTGGAAAGAGAAGCCGATAAAGAGGGATTGGATTACTGGGTTAATGAGATGGTAAATAAAAACATTTTTAAAGATCAAATCTTATACAAATTTTCTTTTTCATCAGAATTTAAAAATCTTTTATTAAACAGATACAACATAACAGCTTTTAACAGTGATGACAAGCTAACGGCCTTTATCGAAAGATTTTACAATATTCTTTTTAACAGAAGAGGAGATTATAAGGGAGTGGCTTACTGGAAAAATGAAATTTTATCCCAAAAAAGTGCCGGAGATATAGCTTCTTATTTTTTCTTTTCAAAAGAGTTTGAAGAAAAAAATTATGATGATGAGATGTTTATAACCCTTGCTTACAGAACACTTCTTGACAGAGAACCGGATAACGGAGGAAAAACTTTTTGGCTCTCTTTGTTTGATCAGGGCATCAGAAAAAAGGAGATTATCAAAAACTTTATCAGTTCTGACGAATTTATCAATCTTTTGTTGCAATACGGCATCACATCCGATAAAAACAATATACCTGATTTTGCATTACCCGTTGGAGAGATAAAGACTCTGCCTGAAAATTACGGCTCATGGGGAGGGTACAAAACAAAAAGAGTCTCCTATGCCGGAAACTATGATAAAGATATAACTCTCTTTTATCCTGTTACAAAAGATAAAGTACCGGCTGTTTTTTTCTCACCCGGCTGGTATGACAATCAATCGATAAGTTACAAAAAATATGAAGTATTACTGGAATTTATAGCAAGTAAAGGATATGCTGCCGTATTTGTTCCATATACACAAAGTTATCAGCTTTATGAAGAGATAAAAAACGGATTTTTGGAAACGGCATTCAGATATTCCGGGATCATAGATACTTCCAAAGTAGGTCTTCTTGGATTTTCCGCCGGAGGGGGAATAATCGTAAGTATGGGATATCAGCTTTTCAAAGAGGAGGGATGGGGAGAAAACGGCAGATTTTTATTTTTACTCTCTCCATGGTACGATCTTGGAATGAAAGTTTACAATGACAAAGGTTCTTTTATACTCTCTGATTATCCGAGTGATACAAAAATGATCATCCAAAGATATGATGAAGATGAAGATGATCCAAGAATTTTAATAGATCTGTATAAAAATATAAATATTCCAAACAGTGAAAAAGATTTTCTCATAATAAACTCCAGCCCCAATTATGAAGCGGTACATACTATACCCTACAGTCCAAAATATCAGGCTGATGCTCTTGATTATTATGCGATATTCAGGTATATAGATGCTCTTAGTGCCTATACCTTCAAAAAAGATCCAAAAGCAAAAGATATTGCGCTTGGAAACGGAAAAAAAGAGCAGATTACATTGACAAAAGGATTAAGCGATATCACTGTTACAGATGAACCTCAGGATATTATAGAGTTTAAACCATCTTATTCTTATCCTTATCCCTGCACAAGAGATTTGAATCCAAGAGCGGAATTTTGTTTTAAATTTGCTCCCAAATAACTACCATTATCAAAGATTTTTTGCTATACTTACAAAAATACAATTATAAGGAAAAATAATGATAAGAGTATTATTGGCATTGATCTTTGTTCTGTTTTCATTAAACGCTTCCTCTATCGACGAAGCGGTAAAACTAGCAAAAAAAGAGCATAAACTGATAATGGTGGAAGTCTCAAAAAAGAACTGTCCCTATTGCAAAGCTCTTGATAGGGTGATCTTTGACAATCCCGAAAGGATAGCAAAAATAAAACAAAAATATATAATAGTGCGTCTTAAAAAAGGAAGGGACAATATACCATCTTTTTTTAAAATAAAATATTACCCGACAACTTATCTTATGAAAAATGACGGTACCATTGTAGATGAAATGCCAGGTTATATGAAAAGTTCTGATTTTATGGAATTTATAGGCGAAGTTTATAGACAAGAGAAGAAATTTTTATGAAATATTAAAACTCTTTTCGATAAAATTCATTAAAATTTTCTTAAAAAGGGTTGGAGAATGAATGAGGTTTTTACTTTCTTAGGCATCGTATCTCACGGACACTCTTATATATATGCTTCCCATACTATATTAGTGTTTATTCTTGTATTGGTATTTGCAAGAAGCGCTGTGCTTTCTCTGCAGTTGGTTCCAAGAGGCACACAAAATATCATGGAAGCTTACCTTCAGGGTGTTGTTACAATGGGTAAAGATGTTATCGGTGAAAAAAATGCAAGAACATATCTTCCTTTGGTAGCTACTTTGGGTCTTTTTATATTCTTTGCAAATGTGATCGGTATAATTCCGGGATTTGAATCTCCGTCAGGAAATATCAACTTTACATTGACATTGGCGCTGATAGTATTTTTTTACTACAATTTTGAGGGTATCAGAAAGAACGGAGTGGTTGACTACTTTGCCCATTTCATGGGACCTATGAAAGTGTTGGCACCTTTAATGTTTCCTATTGAGATAGTTTCTCATCTTTCAAGAATTATCTCTTTATCATTCAGGCTTTTTGGTAACATAAAAGGAGATGATCTGTTTTTGGCGGTTGTGCTTATGTTGGCTCCCGTTATTGCGCCTCTCCCCGCTTATGCACTTTTGGGTTTTTCTGCAATTTTGCAAACATTTATCTTTATGATATTGACTTATGTTTATCTTGCAGGTGCCGTACTGCTACATGAGGAATCATTGTAGTGAATAGAAAAATTGTCCAAAATATACTCGATTTTTTACTCGGGGTATCTTGGGCAATTGTCTTTTTGGGAGCATTCTTCTTTTTCTTTATATTTACACCGTTAGGGCTTATTACAGCTTTTATCGCGGCGTTTTTCGGTATGATATTTGGATTTGTTCTGATAGTTGTATTTGAAAGCATGAAAGCGCTTTTTGAAAATTCTGAAGAGTTAAAGAAACAAAATATCCTTTTAAAAGAGCTGATTGAAAAGTTACCTGATAACAGATCCTGAGTATTACAACGATATAACATCTTTTACAGATTATCTGACAGATATCTATCAAAACAAAAAACCCTCTTTTGCTGTTTTTCGTGATAAAACAGGTAAAAATTTTGAAGAAACCGCTAAAAATTTTGTTACAATTTCAAAATACTTTTCGATAGAAAAAATTTTGATAAATAAAGATATAAAACTTGCAAAAAAACTTGGTGCAGACGGTGTTCATCTGACATCTTCTCAATTTGATAAAATAGTTTTTGCCAAAAAACTGGGACTTTTTGTAATCATAAGTACACATACCCTAAAAGAGGCTCTTTTGGCACAAAGATTAAAAGCAGATGCGATCACTTACAGCCCTGTATTTTATACGCCAAACAAAGGCAAACCCAAAGGTGAAAAAAAATTAAAAGAGGTAATAAAAAGTATTGATATAAAATGTTTTGCACTCGGTGGTATAACAGGACAAAAGGAGATTGAGATCTGCAAAAAATGCGGATGTTACGGATTTGCATCAATCAGATATTTCGTAAACTAACATAAAGAATAAAAAATGAAACCTTTTAATATTGACAGTATAGCAAAAACATTTCTTTTCAGCATCTTTTTTATGATTTTAACTGTTTCCGTAATTTTCGGTTCATACTGGATCTATAAAAAATATGATTTTTTTCATACCGAATCTCAAAAGATAAAAACCGATTATATCACCAAACAAAAGAAACTTCTAAAAGCAGAAGTAGAAAAACTAATAAAAGAGCTGGATTATGAAAGATCACTGGCAAAAAAAGAGTTTGATTTAGAACTTAAATACTGCACATTGAGAACTTATGATACAAGTTTGCTTCTTTATCAAATGATGCAAGATACCAATTCAATAGACGAAATAAGAACTCAAATTGTCCAAACTATAACAAAAAGAGAGAAGAATAATCATAAATATATCTATATCCATCAAACAAGCGGAAACTTCAAAACATTTCTCTTCCCTTTTAACAAAAAATTTGAAAACAACTCTTTGGTAAATATAAAAGATAAAAAAGGAAACTATATATTTGTCAATCTCTCACTTATGATTCGTGAAAAAAAAGAGAACTATTATGATTTTTTCTGGCCTTTGAAAAAGAGAAGAATCCATTTTCGTTCATATAATAAATTTTTTGAGCCATTACAGTACAATATAGGATGTGCCAAAAATATAGATAATATAAAAAAGAGTGTAGAAAAAAGAGTTATCTCCAACTTTATTCATTCAAAAAGAGACAACAAATTTCTCTGTGATATCTCTTTGCTTCAACTCTACAACATAAAAGGCGGAAAGAATTTTGCCAAATTTATCATCCAGAGAAACAAACCCCAATTAACCAATAAATATATCTCAGATACGATAAAAGACAAAAAAGGAATAGAATATGCAAAGAAATATCTAAAAGATATCAAAAAGAAGAGAGAAAGTTTCTTTTTCCAAAATATTAAAACATTGGAAGGAAATGATGCCTCAAAACTGATCTATTACAAACTTTATCCTCCATATAACTGGATAGTGGGAGGAACTGTCTGTCTTGCAAAAATAGAAAAGAGTATAAAGTATCAAGAAAAGCTTCTTCAAGAGTATATAATGATAAAGATTTTAAAGTTTTTCTTTGTTTTTCTCTTTACCCTCCTCTTCTCTTTTCTTGTGGCAAAATATTTTTCCAAAAAAATTCAAAACAGTTTTAGATCATTTAATGACTTTTTTCAGGAAGCCACCAAAACTTTTGTCAAGATAGATTCTAAAAAATTCTTTTTCAAAGAATTCAAAGAGATGGCAAGATCAGCCAATGCAATGATAGATGAATACAAAAAGGCAAAAAAAGAGCTGGAATTTTCCCAACAGTATCTTCAACTCATGCTTGATACCCAAGACAGCCTTGTTGTAGTAACCGATTCTCATCTGATAAGTGCAAACAGATCATTTTTTGAATTTTTCGGTTTCAAAGATATGAGTAATTTCAAAGAACAGCACGATTGTATCTGTGAATTTTTTGTAAACAAAGGTGAAGAGTATCTGCAAAGAAAAGTAAAGGGAGAACCATGGTTTAAATATGTTTATAAATATCCCGAACTTACTCACAAAGTAGTTATGAAAAAAGATGATAAAGAGCATATTTTTGTCATTACTTCAAAAAGAATGGACTACAAAAACAAAGCACGATATGTGTGTGTTTTTACAGATATCACTGAGGTTGAAAAGCAGAGAAAAAAATTTCAGTTTGTAGCAACCACCGATCCTCTCATCAAGATAGCCAACAGACTTCAGTTTGATACGATTTTGGATAAGCAGATAGAGATTTTCATACGATACAAACAGCCTTTTAGTCTGATCTTTTTCGATATAGACCACTTTAAAAAGATCAATGACGAATATGGACACAAAACAGGAGATATGATACTTATAAAACTTGCCAAACTTGTATCCTTGGAGATAAGAAAGAGTGATACCTTCGCACGATGGGGAGGAGAAGAATTTGCCGTTATTATGCCCAAAATCAATAAAAAAACAGCAGGAGAGATAGCTGAAAAACTAAGAGAGAAGATAGAAAAACATGATTTTAAATTCGGCAAAAATATCACCTGTAGTTTTGGAGTAACACAGATGAAAACGGGAGATACCGCAAACAGTATCGTAACAAGAGTAGATGAGGCTCTCTACAAAGCGAAAAATGAGGGTAGAAACAGGGTTGTTCTGATATAAAGCCTCTCCATTTTATTAGTTTTAAATGATTAAATGAGTAAAATTCAAAAAAACTTTGAAAAGGCAGTTTATGTTTGAAGTTGTCATAGGTTTGGAAGTTCATGCCCAATTGAACACAAAAACAAAAATATTTTGCTCATGTGCAACAAGTTTCGGAGATAATCCAAATACCAATGTCTGTCCTGTATGTCTGGGACTGCCGGGCGCTTTACCGGTTTTGAACAAAGAGGCGGTCAAAAAAGCGATAAGTTTCGGATATGCCGTAAATGCAACCGTTCACAAAAAATCTGTTTTTAACAGAAAAAACTACTTTTATCCAGATCTCCCCAAAGGCTATCAGATAAGCCAGTTTGAAATTCCGATAGTTGAAAACGGCGAATTGTTTATAAACCTAAAAGACGGAACACAAAAAAGGATCGGCATAACAAGAGCGCATTTGGAAGAAGATGCCGGTAAAAACATCCATCACGGAAATGAGAGTCATGTGGATCTAAACAGAGCCGGAACTCCTCTTTTGGAAATCGTAAGTGAACCCGATATAAGAAGCGCATATGAGGCGGTTGAATATCTGAAAAAACTTCATTCGATAGTCAGATATCTTGATATCAGTGATGCAAATATGCAAGAAGGCTCTTTTAGATGCGATGTCAATCTATCTATCAGACCAAAAGGAGATACAAAACTCTATACCAGAGCTGAAATCAAAAATCTAAACTCTTTTAAATTTATCCAAAAAGCTATCGAATACGAAATCCAAAGACAGATTGAAGCGTGGGAAGACGGTACTTATGAGGAGGAAGTCGTACAAGAAACCAGACTCTTTGATACAAAAACTCTTGAAACAAAAAGTATGAGAGGAAAAGAGGACAGTGCCGAATACAGATATTTTCCAGAACCTGATCTTTTGCCCGTGATTTTAAGTGATGAAATGCTTGAAGAGGGAAAAAATATCCCCGAACTTCCCGATGAAAAAAGAGAAAGATTTATAAAAGAGTACGGTATAAAAGAGTATGATGCCATCATCATAACATCTTCTGTTGAAATGGCTCATTTTTTTGAGGATATGATAAAAGAGGGTGCATCTGCGAAACTTGGCGTTACATGGCTTACAGTGGAACTTTTGGGACGCTTCAAAGGTGAAACTTCGATAGAAAACTCACCGGTCAACTCCAAAAAATTGGCCTCAATCATAAAAAGAATAGAAGACGGCACTATAAGCGCAAAAGCGGCAAAAGATGTGCTTGATCATCTTATGCAAAACAGTATCGAAGTGGATGAGGCTATTGAAAAACTCGGACTCAAACAGGTAAGTGATGACGGTGCCATTTTGGCGATGATTGATGAGATACTAAACAACAATCGAGACAAAGTAGAACAGTACAAAAGCGGAAAAGAGAAACTGTTTGGCTTTTTTGTCGGACAGGTTATGAAAGCCAGTAAGGGAAGCGCAAATCCCAAAGTTGTAAATGAACTTTTGAAAAAGAGACTTAAGTAGTTGAATCTTTTTACAAGACTTTTGGTAAATTTTGCCTTCTTTTTGGAAGGCAGCCCCTTTTATAAAAAAACCAAAAAATTCTTTTATGATCTTTTGGAAAATTCCAACTACAAATATAAAAAATATTTTGATTACACAATGATTGTTATCATCCTAAGCAGTGTGGCAATCATCATAGAAGAGACCGAACATCCTTTATATTACTGGCTCAATTTCTATGATATCTATATCGTTACGACAATTTTTATCATCGAATATCTTCTAAGGCTCTGGGTATATGTCGATCGCAGGAAAATAGTTATAGAAGAGTTTGAAAACTCGGTTTTTTTGGAGAGCAGATTTAATACAAAAAGAGTTTTGCTGAAAATATGGAGAAAAACATTACAGTATATTTTCTCTCCATTTGCCATTATAGATCTTTTGGCAATCCTGCCGGCATACAGAGAACTTAGAATTTTGAGGATTTTTGTACTTTTCAGAGCATTTAAAATCTTTAGATATTCAAAAAATCTTGTTGAGTTTTTGGATGTTTTGACATCCAAAAGAACCGAACTTACAATGCTTTTCTTTTTGGTACTGTTTATCGTTTTTATAAGCGGTGCAAGTTTATATGTTTTTGAAGCAAAAACAAATCCAAATGTCCACTCTCTTTTGGATGCTTTTTACTGGTCTTTTGTTACGATCTCCACAGTCGGTTACGGAGATATTACCCCAACATCCAATGAAGCAAGAATTTTTACGGTTATTATTATACTGGCGGGTTTGGGTTTGATCTCCTTTTTTACTTCTATCATCGTTTCATCTTTTACCGAAAAAATAGATGAGATAAAAGAATCAAAAGTTTTATCAAAAGTAGAACAACTGAATGATTTTTATCTTATCTGCGGTTACAGTCATCTGGCGGAACTTGTAGCACAAAAACTAAAAAGTGAAAAAAGAGAATTTGTAATTATAGAACAAGATCCCAAAAAATATGAATCAATCCAAAAAAGATCCTATCTTGCTATCAAAGAGGATGCCTCCAAAAGGGAGGTTTTGGAAAGGATAAATCTAAAAAACAGAGTCAAAGCGGTAATGTGTCTGGCTCAGGATGATATTCACAATATATTCATTGCTCTAAATATCAGAAGTCTATCAAAAAGCATACCTATCATTTCAAGAACTTTCAATAAAAACTCATACAAAAAACTGAAACTTGCCGGTGTTGATTATATAGTCTCTCCCTATGAGACGGCAGGACTTATCGCATCAAAGATATTAAGTCAGCCTATTGCAATCGAAGCTGTTATAAACATCCTTTCCAAAAAGAAAAATGCGGTATGTGATGAAACCGAAGTTTTAAAAAACTCTTTTTTGGAAAATATAAGGATAAAAGATATAGATTTGGATAAATACAAATTGATTCTTCTTGGGGTAAGAAGAATCGATGAAAACGGTAAAAAATTTCATTTTAACCCTTCTGGCAATTTTATCTTAAAAAGTGGAGATCTTCTGATAATAATGGGATACAGTATAAGTGTTTCACACTTTAAATCTTTGGTAATCGAAAGCAGTTTGACTCATGCAAGAAAAAAAAGATAGTATATTGCTTATCGGCTATGGTCGTTACGGAGAAAAAATAGCAAAATTTTTCAGCGGTAAGGAGTTTGGACTCTATATCATTGACATAGATGAAAATCATATCCAAAGAGCAAGACAAAACGGCTTTGACAAGCTTTTTACGATAGATATCAACGATGACGAAGTTCTCGCCTCTATCCTTATGCAGGAGAATTTCAGTACGGTCTTTTGTGCAATGGATGATGAAGAGACAAATGTATATTTTACAATTACACTAAAATCCATCTGGGACAATCTCAAAATAGTTGCTATCTGTGAATCAAAAGAGAGTGAGAGAAAGCTGAAACTTGCCGGAGCAAACAAAGTCATAGACACAATGGAGGGAAGTGCAAATAAAATCTTCCATCTGATAGAAAAACCGGCAGTCATAGAAGCCATAGAAGAGATCCTCTTTTTGGATGATGAGATAGATACAAGGGAAGTGGAGATAGAAAAAGGCTCTTTTTTGGATGGAAAATATATAAAAGATATAAACTTCAAAGAGGAGTTCAATCTCATTCTCATAGGAATTATAGACAAAGAGACCGGAAATGATTTTGTTTTTGTAACAAGAGGCATAAATCACAAAATGGATGCCGGAGATATTTTGGTTTTGATAGGATACAAAGATGATATCTACCGTTTTATAAAGGATATGAAGGAGAGCAGAAGATGAGTATAGCCGTTATAGGAGCCGGAAAATGGGGACAGGCTATAAAATTTGCCCTGTCTTTTAAAAATGATGTTGTTATAACTTCACGAAAAGAGAGAAAGATAAAAGATTTCGTATCTTTACAAACGGCTTTGGATAAAAAGCATCTTATCATCGTTATCTCTGCCCAACAGATAAATGAGTGGCTTGAAAAAAATTTCAGATACAAAAAAGATCAAAAGATTCTGGTTGCATCAAAAGGGATAGATACAAAAAGCAAAAAATTTCTAAATGAGATTTTTGAAAGATATGTTCCCCCTCAAAACCTCTCTTTTTTAACAGGTCCCTCTTTTGCGGCAGAAGTTATGAAAGCTCTTCCAACAGCTGTTGTTATAAATTCCGTTTCAAAAAATACGGCGGAAGAGTTTGCATCTTTTTTTCCGAAATTTATCAAAACATATATCAGTGATGATGTTATAGGAGCCGAAATCTGCGGAGCATATAAAAATATAATAGCCATAGCAAGTGGAATTTGTGACGGTTTGGAACTTGGAAACAATGCAAGAGCAAGTCTGATAGCAAGAGGACTTGTGGAAATGCAGCGTTTTGGAAAATATTTCGGGGCAAAAGAGGAGACATTTTTGGGTCTCAGCGGAGCCGGAGATCTCTTTTTGACTGCAAGCAGCAAACTTTCACGAAACTACCGCGTAGGATTTTCTCTTGCAAAGGATAAAAAGTTAAACGATATTTTACACGAGTTGGGAGAGGTGGCAGAAGGAGTTTATACGGTAAATGCGGTTTATGCTATAGCACAAAAGTACTCTGTTTACATACCGATAGCAACAGAAGTATGGCATATCCTGCAAGGGAAAAAACCTCAAAAAAGTTTGGAAACACTTTTGGAAAATTAAAAACTGACCTTGATAATTTCCAATTGATCATCACACCGCACCAAATCTCTTATTCTGTTTTTGATTGAAAAGATAGACTGACAACAGTACCAAAAAGCTGATAATGACCATTATGGCACTGTAAATATGTGCTGTTTTATAGTCCATGATCTCCACAAACTCATAAATTGCCACACTTGCAACTTTTGTTTCACCCGGAATACTTCCTCCCACCATCAAAACGACTCCAAACTCTCCGACCGTATGGGCAAAAGTAACGATAATGGCGGTTAAAAGAGAGGGTTTGATATTTGGAACGGCAACTCTAAAAAGAGTCTCCAGAGTACTTTTGCCGCTGATGTAGGAGGCTTCAAGCATACTTTTATTCAGACTTTCAAAACCGCTTTGAAGAGGTTGTAACATAAAAGGAAACGAATAAAGACAACTTGCAACAACCAGCCCCGTAAAAGAAAAAACAAGTTTTACTCCAAACATTTCATCAAAAAAAGCACCTATCGGAGAGTTTTGAGACAGTGCATACAGGATATAAAATCCAAGTACTGAAGGAGGTAAAACAATGGGCAAAGCGCTGAATGCTTCCAAAAAAGGTTTTATTTTGGATCTTGTTTGGGAAAGATACCACGAAAGAGGCAAAGAGATGAAAAAAAGGATGACAGTTGTGATAAAAGCAAGTTTGAAAGAGATCAAAAAAGGTGTCATATCTATATTTTTTACAATCTCAAACATCACAAACATCCACGATATAGAGTTCACTTGCTCTAATCACTGCCGTTATCTCATCTTTGATACGAAGTTTCATATCCTCTGCCGTTTGATACAGCATGACACTCTCAAGTTCTGTTTTACCAATTTTTATCTTGATACTGCTTAACAAAGAACCGTTATCGATATCACAGATATATCCTTTGAGGCGGTTTGAAAAGCTGATATTTCCATGAAAATCTTTTAAAATTCCAACCGCAAAAGGTTTAACACCGACAATAACTTTTTTTGCATTTTTGATCTTCTCATCAATCTCAAGGGAGATCATTTTAAGCTCAAAACCTTCAAAATCAAGCGTAAAAACATTCAAGGAGTGATGGGTTTTTATAGACTTGATCGTACATACAATCTTGCTCATGGGATAAGATAACCGTATTTTTTAAATATCTCCTTTGCTTTTGGGCTGAAAATAAAATCATAAAATGCTTTTACTTCAGGATTCTTTTCACCCTTTTTGAGTATAACAACTCCCTGGGAGATAGGTGTATAGAGTTTTGGATCAACACTTTTATAGTTGATTCCCTCTTTAAATCTTTTCATTTTGGAAGAGTAAAGAGCCGATTTTGCGACAAATCCCATATCAGCGGCAGTTATCGCATAAACAACGCTTTGTGAGACGGATTCTGCGTAGATAAATTTGTTTTTGATCTTTTCATAGACTCCTGCGTTTTTCATCGCTTCTACGGTTGCTTTGCCGTAAGGCGCTGTTTTTGGATTGGCTATGGCGATCTTTTTGATATCTGACTCTTTTGTCAAAAGTATTCCTTTTGAAAAATCAAGCTTTTTTGCGCTGAGATATGCCAAAGAGCCTTTTGCATAGACTTTTGGTTTTGTTACTGCCGACTTTTCATCATAAAGAGCTTTGGGATATTTCATATTTGCCGACATAAAAATATGATACGGTGCGCCATTTTTTATCTGTGCGGTTAGTTTTCCACTGCTTCCAAGCAACACAGTTACTTTTGTTTTGGGATAGAGAGTGTTGAACTCTTTTATCAGATCATCTATCGCATAACTGACATTGGCGGCTGCGGCGATCCTGATCTCACCTCCGTTTAGCAAAAGAGCCGTTAAAAACAGCATCAAAAATATCTTTAT
>CAYVDJ010000084.1:0-13059 GCA_964450755.1 uncultured Campylobacterales bacterium | reverse complement strand
TAACTCTCTGTTAATGAAATAATAGTACAATACTTCTACACCAACAAGGAGGACTTACATGGACATTAAACATTCTATCTTTCTTCCCGTCATAGGTTTTGGTCTTCTTCTAACTACAAACTATTTTCAGCCATTCAATCTCAATGAAAGAAGAGAGAGCAATAAAGAGCAGGAATCTCTTTCGTTGTCTTCTTTGTTAAACAACAGTATATGGAAATTTGCAGACAAGGATATGCAACTATCCTTTTTCGACAAAAACGGTAAAAAATATGCCAAATTAAAAAATCTCTCAACAGGAGCGGAACTTCCGGCAGAATATAAACTTTTATTTGACAAAGATCTTGTTATCACTGTTTATAAGAATCTCTCGGAAAGTTTTGATATACTTTTACAGGATATTATCCCTTTTAGAGATAAAATGTATGCAACTCTCAAGGGTAAAACAGCGATTCTTCAAAGAGTTACATAAGCCTCTTTTTAGTCATAATTTCCACTTTTATTGGAGATTGTGGCTTTGATTATTTCAGGGTATCTCTAAAAACTTATACAGTCCACAGAAGGCAAATAAGGCATAAGATTTTGGTAGGACTACCCGAAGCAAAGGTAATTCAAGAATTTATCCTGCCCTTTAGATAAAAAAGTTTTGGTTTAGTCTTTTTTTCAGGCTTTAGAGTAAAATATTCTCTCGTTTTCAAAACTTGACTTATCTCACTTTTTGGATCATCCAAATCTCCAAAAATTCTTACTTTTGAAGGACATGTTATTTGACAGGCTGTTGTTGTTTTGCCTTGAGAAAGTCTTGTATCATAACAAAATGTACATTTATCGGCTACATTTGCGTCCTCATCAGTATATATTGCACCATATGGACATGCACTCATACACAATTGTGCCAATTCGCAAAGTTTTCTATCTATCATAACAATACCATTGTCTTTTATGGATATAGCCTTTTGATCACAGGCTTCCAGGCAGAGAGGATGTTCGCAGTGATTACATTGTTTGGGCATGAACTCTACTGTACTTCTGTCAAGTTCCCAAAAATCACCTTCCGGTTCTTTACTAATTATCCAGAGTCTGTGATTTTTGGCTCCCAAATCAATTCCGTTTTCCTCTTTACAGGCAATTTCACAGGCTTTGCAGTTTATACACAGGTTATAGTCAAATGCCATACCGTATCTTGCCATCATACTTTCCTTATTTCAACATCGGTATGATGCATGGTCGCACATCCGTATATTTTTTCAAAACTGTCCTCTATGATTTCATTGTCATTTGCACCATTGTTATAAGAAACTTTCATATGATAATTTTTTGAGCTAAATCCGTGAGCAAACCAAATTACATCTGGATGTATTTTATTGGTTGGATAAGCTTTTATTTTGATTTTTCCTATACTGCTTTTCACTTCAACCATATCTCCGATTTTTAATCCAAGTTTTTTTGCTTTTTTATCGTTTATCCAGAGGTGATTTGTTGACATTAAATCTCTAAGCATAATATTATTTGTAGTGGCGCTTTGGGTAAACATTACATATCTGCCGGTTATAAATCTGAATTTGTCTTTTTTTACTTGAAAATTATATTCATCTCTCCAACTTGGCATAGGATCAAAACCACGCTCTTTTAGCTTTTTGAGATAGCATTTGACTTTGAATTTTTTATTGACTGTATAATATTTTTTATCCTCAGGATAATACTCGTAGAAGTTGTTAAATTTCTTTTTGTGGTATTTATTTATATTTGGATACCATACACCTTTTTCTTTTAAACTTTTATAAGCATTTTTCCCAAAATTTTTAATTATTAATTCTTTGTTCCTTGTAGTTATATCTTTTTTATAAAGTTCTGCCAAATCATATCCGCCTTCGATAAAAGCCTTTTTTTCACCTGCTTTTTGTATGCTTTCTTGAAGTTCTTTATCATATTTTTTGCTTATTTCAAAAAGCGGTTTATTTAACTTTTCACCTAGCTCTTTTAAAATATCCTGTATAGTTCTTGTGTGAAACATAGGTTTTAGAACTCTCTGCCTCAAAGCCAAGGACGGTTCCGCTCTTCCAAAACTGACTACCATGTCCTCTCTTTCAAAATAGGTACATTCCGGAAGTATGACATCAGCCATCATGGCAGTATCAGTGGGCATGGTATCTATAACAACTACCAAATCCATTTTATTTAACATCCGTTTTGTTTTGGTTATATTTGGCATATTTTGCATAATGTTGTGTTTTCTTATAAACATAGCTCTTACTTTATACGGAGTTTTGTTATTTATAAGCATCTCTCTGAAGTTTAGCCAACTTCCTCCCTTTGCTGAACCATATACTATTCCCTCAAGATCAAATCTCTCTTTTGCATTTTCATATAAAGGGGTATTCAACTCTTCATAATCATAAGTTATTTTGATAGGTTTGCCAAATATTATTCCGCCTTTTCGATTAATACTACCGGCAAGTGCATTCAAAAGCACCATTGCCCGGCGGAGTTGAAAGTCGTTTTTAGCCCAGACGCTTCTTCTTCCAAGATAAAAAAGAGGTCTTTTTGCGCTGAAAAACTCCTTTGTCAACTTTTCAATTTTCTTTGCAGGTATTTTTGTTTTCTCTTCCGCCCATTTTGCAGTATATTTTTCTTCTAAAATATGTTTTTTATATTTATCAAAATCTTCAAAGTATTTTTTAACAAATTCTTTATCATAAAGTTTTTCTTTTATGGCAATATATGTCATAGCAAGACACAAGGCAAGATCGGTTCCGGGATTTATAGGTAAAAATTCATCTGCTTTCAGTGCCGTAACGGTTGCTCTTGGATCTATGACAACCAATTTTTGTTTTCCTTTTGCAAGATCTATGCTGTCTGGAGTTATCAAAGACTCAAATCTGTTTGCACCTGAAATTATGACAAAATCACTTCCGGCGACATTCATTTCTCCTACATCACCGATAGTTAAAACAGTAGCACCGAGTTTTGTATTTAAACAGATGGAACCTTCGTCCAAAAAATTACTGCTGCCTATTTTTCCACCAAAAAAAGAGATATATTCATCTTTGTTAAAACCCTCTCCGTTGCAGTATGCTATGGTCGAACGGTTGTCTTTTTCTTCGTCCAGAATTTTTACCAGTTTGTTTTTTATATACTCGTATGCTTCATCCCATGTAACTTTTTTATACTGTCCTGATCCTCTTTCTCCTATTCTGATAAGAGGATATTTCAGTCTGTCTTTGTCATAAAGTGCCTGAATACCCGCATTGCCTTTGGGACAAATCATGTTTCTTGATTTTGGAAAGTAGGGATTGGGGTCGATTTTTGTTACTATCTCCTCTTCGACTCTTGCGATACCTGCACATTTGTTTCTGCACATATTGCACAGAAAAGGAGTTTTTCTGATATCTTCGGCAAATTTGCTTGTCGGTTGGGTAATATCATCCGGTAAAAAAGTCAGCGCCGATGAAGAGGTGGCATAGACACAAAGTGCCACACTGCCTTGTAAAAATCGTCTTCTTGATATTTCTATAGCTTTCATAGGATGAATTATAATATCTCAATACTTACAATTAAATAATATCCGGTTTTGATGTTATGATCCCTTTTAATATTTTTGTTACAAAATCGATTCTTTGTATATAGCTTTTTTTCAAAGCTCTTTCATGGATCGTATGATCACCGTCTCCGTAGGGACCAAAACCGTCTATGACGGCAGTGCCTACGGAAGCTACGATATTGGCATCACTGACTCCGCCTCTTTTTTCGGTAACTGTTTTGGTTTTTGTCAGTTTCTCTATTACTTTTATAAACTCTTCTTGTTTTGGCGTACTTTGCATAACATCTCTTTGTATGCCACCGGTCAGGATCGATTCACATCCCAAAACGGTGGAAGTGTGAACTATATCGTAAAATTCTCTTAAAACCCTGTCTCTCTCTTTGGCAGAAGAGTATCGAATCTCAACGGTCAGTTTAGCGTGGGGAGAGATCGTATTTGCTCCGATACCGCCTTCTATTTTGCCTACATTTACCGTTGTTCCTTTTTCCAAATCGGTAAGATTTGTGATGGCTATGATTTTTTCAGCTGCTTCAAGGTTGGCATTTATCCCCTCTTTGTAACTGTTTCCGGCATGTGCGGCTTTTCCTTTTATATCTATATAAAATGTAGCAACACCTTTTCTCTCTGTAACAAGTTCATCATTTTTTCCTGCTGCTTCAAAAACCATGCAGTAATCATAATCTCTTGCTATCTTGGCGGTTACCTCTTTGGAATCATCACTTCCGGTCTCCTCATCACTTACGAGAAGAAAATCTATGTTGTATATCTCGCCTATCTCTTTTTTGATATTTCTTAGGGCTTCAAGTGCTACAAAATTACCACCTTTCATATCACAGACTCCAGGACCGTAAATCCACTCGTCATCCTCTCTGAACTCTTCAAAACTCATAGGAGGAAAAACCGTATCAAGATGACCCAAAAGTAATATTTTTTTTCCCTCTTTTTTATGGCTTTTAAAATAAATATGATTTCCTATCTCTTCTCTTTCAAATATTTTATATTCAAATCCAAGTTCTTTTAATTTCTTTATCATAAGCTTTCCGTTTTGATCTACACCCTCTTTGTTTTTAGTGTAGGAGTTGATATTTATAAGAGTGGAAAGTTCAAAAAAATTATAACTTTCAGCCATTTTTAAAGTTCCTTTTATGTATAGTTTTATATAATTTTAAAAAAAATTAAGCCAATAAATATTATCTATTGCAACTTTTTGAGATAAATAAATATTATAACTTTTTTGCCGTCAAAGATCTCTTAAAAGATGTAAAAAAAAAGCAATCTTTTTATTGAAATAATCTCTATTTTTCCGATTTTGTAGTTATATAGTTGTATATCTAATTAAAAGGAGCGGAGTGTGTCTGAGCATACTGTAGGGATGTGGATGTATCAAAACGGCGGCGGTGATAAAATCGAACAAAAACTCGTATCGAAACTTAAAGAGAGAGGTATAAAAACCATTACCGATCTAAATCTCAGAAAAGCGGTGGCAGGTAACGGTAAAATTATCTGCAACGGTGTTATAATGGAAAATCTTGATCTCTATTTTTCATATAATGCCGGTGGGCAGACCCAGTATCAGGTCTATCTTTACGAAATGCTGAATGAATTTATCCCTATTATCAACAATTTTGAATCTTTTTCCATAACAGAAGATAAATTTAAAACTATTCATCTTTTAAAAAGAAATAATGTTCCTACGACAGAGTATTTTTTATGTCACAGAGATGATACCAATCATCTAAAAGATATTATCAAAAAATGGAACGGAAAAATGATTTATAAACCTGTTGATGGATGGGGCGGAATAGGTCTGGCAAAGATAGAGGATGAAAATTCTTTGGATATGCTTTTGCCGTTTCTAAATCAAATGGATCTTAGATGTTTTTATGTTGAAAAGTTTGTGAATTATGACAACAGTGATTACAGAATTGATATTGTTGACGGAGAGTTTATCGCCTGTTACGGCAGAAAAGCGCCCAAAAACGACTGGAAAACAAATGTTACAAGCGGTGGCAGCGTGATACTTAGAGAGCCTAACGACAAACTTGTGGAAGTTGCAAAAAAGGCGGCAAAAATCACCGGTTTGGAGATAGCGGGGGTTGATATCATTTATGATCTTGACAAAGAGGAATATATCGTTTTGGAAGTAAACGGCATACCGGCGTTTGCAACACCGCAGCAGGAGGAGATGGGTCTTGATTTTAATGATAAAAAAATTGATGCAATTGTAAATTTAATAGAAAAAAAGATAAAGGAAAAAAATGAAAACTAAAAAGAAAAAACAAAAACTGCCAAGATTGGGGCTTTTATATCTTGATTATGTTATGAGATTTTTTGACAAATCAAATTTCAGAGGATGGCCGAATAAAATAGAAACAGTAGTGTATCATTGGAAAAATGATAAAGAGAGGTTTATAAAAGAGGTTAAAAGAAAAAAGATTGATGTATTGATAGGAAATATTCCCGCAACCGCCTATGAGACTTTCAGAGAGATAGCAAGAGCGCTTCCGAATGTCCGTTTTGTACCCTCTTTGGATGCCCAGTTTTCAAATAAATCAAAAGAGAATGTTACAAGATTTTGCTGGAAATATGATATTCCTATCCCAAAAACCAATATTTTTTATGATCATAAAAAAGCTGATGAATTTTTAAAAAATGCTTCATATCCCAGAATTATCAAAAGATCCTACGGTCCTTCCAATTATGGCGGCTATTTTGTTCACAAAGCCGACTCTTATGAAGAGGCAAAAGAGCTTTTGAGAAAGAAAAAGTATCATCCTGTTTATACTCAGGATTTTGTGCCTATGGAAGCTGATGTAAGGGTGATGTTGATAGGGCATAAACCTGTCTGCGCATTTTTCAGAAGAGCACCGGAGGGAGAGTGGCTGACAAATACGAGTCAAGGCGGAAGTATGGATTATCATAATGTTCCCGTTGAACTTTTGGAAGTTGCCGTAAAAGCTTCAAAAGCTGCAAACGCCGAATATTTTGCCGCTGATATTGCGGTTGGAAAAGACGGAGAGTACAGGCTTTTGGAGTGTGCTACCGCTTTTGCCGCATTTCCTTATATCAGAGACTGGATAGGTTCTTATATAATGTGGAAGTTTGGTAACGGCAGATTTAAAAAACCCTATTTCCCTATGTATAACTGGGAGGAACTTGGGAAGATTGACAGTTCTCTTTTAAGAACGATGCGTTATATTTCGTTTGGAAGATATGTTCCAAGCGGAGACGGTGAATTTTATACCGATAAAGAGATAGCAGTGGCAGGAAGAGAGTTGAAAGTGAGAGAGCTTGATGAGAAGTTTCCGATGCTTTTGACCAAAGAGACGGACAAAGAAGAGTGGCCAAGCGAGATTTGGAACTATCAGGACAGATACAGACTCCAAAATCAAAAAAGAGCAACTGAAACTCCTGTTGAAAAAGGTGATGATGAGGCAAGTGACAATATAGCGTCAAAGATAAGTGAGCAGTCATTGATGGAGATGTTTATCAATGAAGTAAAAGGTATAGGGAGAAAAAAAGCAAATAATTTAATGCAACATTTTGGAAAGGAGAAACTTATAGCCATATTGGAAAAAGAACCCGAACTTTTATTGGAATTTAAAGGTATAAAGGATAAAACTTTAAAGAAAATTTCCAAAGCTTGGCACAAGTTCAAGCAGATTCATTTAGGAGATATATGAAAAACCAGTATAAATCGTATCAAGATAGTATTGATTTTTTAAAAGAGTGTGTAAAAACTCATCCCAATTTGATAAAAATTCAAAGTATAGGTAAAACATGGGAGGGGCGGGATATCATACTCGCCACCGTCTCTTTGGATGTCGAATATGCCGATTTGAAACCTGCCCTTTTATATACGGGAACGATTCATGCAAGAGAGTGGATAGGGCATGAACTTGCGATAGAGTTTATAAAGTATGTTATAAACAATTATGACAAAGATCCTACTCTCTCTTCGGCACTTATAAGAAATACTCTTTATATGGTTCCCTGTTTGAATCCCGACGGATTTGAGTATTCAAGGAATCATTTTGCTTTTTGGCGAAAAAACAGAAGAGACAACAAAGACGGAACTTTCGGAGTTGATCTAAACAGGAATTTCAGTGTGGGTTTTACAAAATCAAAAGATACGAGTTCAAATGTTTACGGAGGTCCATATCCGTTTAGTGAACCCGAAACCAAAGCGATAAAAGAGTTTGTTGATTCTCATGACAATATCACAATGGCTCTTGATTATCATTCTCAGGGAAATGTATTTTTTCCAGCTCACAAATTCAGACATGAAGCGGAGTTGGAAGGAACCGATATCAATATGATATGTGCCAATATGAACTATGAGATCAAAAAAGTAACCGGAAGGGAATACGGAATCCACAGAGGAAAACCGCCTACCAAACTCATCAGCGGAAGTGGAAGAGAGTACTACTACTCAAAAGGAATAGCCGCAACTGTTGTGGAGGTGGGAACAAGAAATATACCAGATTATATGCAGAATATGAGTGAAAATGTCCATGAACATATTCCCGCACTCATATATGCTCTCAATGAAGCCAAAAATCACTCAAATATAGCACCCAAGATGGTTGAAAATTTTACAGTTGAGGAGATAACTTCAAACTGTGTAAAACTTGTCTGGGATTATGAGAATACAAAAGATGTCTATTTTGAGATATACAGAAACATACGAAACAAACACTCCTGCAAAGAAGACAGCCTCATAGCCGTTACCAAAGATACGAAATATACCGATATGGATTTGGAATCGGGGACGGAGTACTACTACTATATCAGAGTTTATGATCGTATCAATAATATCAAGTCTATTTTTGCTCCCAAACTAAGAGTCAAAACGATGCTTGATCGTGATGAATTTGCAAAAACAATTTTTCCATTGTCTAAAAAAGTGGGATATGTGGGAGAAAATACAAAAGAGCAGAACAGATCTCATTTTGGTAAAAATTCTCTTTTTATCGGTGTGAATGAATCAAAAGGAATATGTTACGGTGTGATGGAGTTTTCTCTTGATTCGATTCCGAAAAATGCGATAATCAAATATGCAAGATTGTCTTTGTATCCGATGAACAGAGTAGGGGTGAAAATAGAGAAGTACGGAGAGTGGGCAATATCGTTTATCGATGAGGATAGTTTGGGAGATATTACCGATTTTGATGAGGTTCATGCCGCCAAACATATTGAAACTCTCGGTGATACAATCAAATCTGAAAAACTGACTCAAGGCATTTGGAGTCATTGGCATCTTAACGCTTTTGAGAGAAAGATTTTGGCAGATCATATCGAGAAACAAAAGGTTATCTTCAAAATAGAAGGACCCAAAAAACTTCCTCTTGGCAGAGATTCCCAAATGATGCAGTTTGATATCGGATACGGAAAATTCGGTGGAGGTATCCATTACCGTCCCAATCTTGATATAAAATATACCATTCCTCCTACAAAGGTGGAGTTAAAACCTGTTAAATTAAACTCCATCTATTTCGATGAAGTCATTTATAATACTCTGATATCCGGTTTTGACAAAGAGGGCAATAAAATATACGGCTATATGGAGTTTGATCTGAGATCTCTTCCTGATCCCGACAGAACCGTTATAACAAACGCCTACATAAAACTGCAAAACAAAACGAAACTCTCAACAAAAAAAGATGTAAGATTTAATATAGAATTTATAGATATCATAGACTCATCTTATAAATATATAAAAGAGAGGGAAAGTATAGAGTATGTCGGATATGATATAGGCAGAAATGATCTGATAGCAAACAAAGAACACTATTTTATCTTTGACAGCTATTCCCAACTGGAACTTGAAAAACTGCATAAAAAAGATGAAAATGTCTCTTTGATCGTAAAAGCCACAAGCCTTGAGACATCGCCCAATCAAACGGTGAACTGGTATCCCAAAGATCATGAAAAAGCGGCGACTCTTGTTATAGAGTATATTCCAAAAAGAAAATATCCTCTCCCAAAAGCGAAAAAACTAAAAGCATTTATGGATCAGGGGATGATCAAACTTACATGGGAAAATCCTGATGATAAAGACTTTGTAGGCGCTTATGTGGTAAGAAACAGATTTCATCCGCCCAAAACTCCTTTTGACGGTGTAAAACTGTATGCAGGAAAGGATAACTATACTTATGATAATTTCGGAACACCGGATGTAGGAAAATATTATGCCGTTTTTGTCTATGATGATGTTCCAAATTACAGTGAACCGGAAATATTGGCTTATAAAATGGATGAAAAATGAAAAAAGCTACCAAAAAAGAGGCAGAGGAGATAAAAAAACTCTTTATAGAACATTACAAAGATGCAAAAACGGAACTTAGATATACAACTGTTTATGAACTTTTGGTAGCTGTCATGCTTTCTGCCCAGTGTACCGATAAGAGGGTAAATCTCATAACACCCTCTTTTTTTGAGAAGTATCCCTCGGTTGACAAATTGGCAATGGCTGATTTGGATGATATAAAAGAGCTGATAAAATCCTGCTCTTTTTTTAACAACAAAGCCAAAAATCTCTTAAAAATGGCAAAAATGGTCAAAGAGGAGTATAACGGAAAAATTCCTCTTGATGCAAAAGAGCTTGTAAAACTGCCCGGTGTCGGTCAAAAAACCGCCAATGTTGTGATGATAGAATATAAAGAGGCAAATTTGATGGCGGTTGATACCCATGTTTTCAGAGTAGCCCACAGGCTCGGACTCAGTTTTGCCAAAACTCCTCAAAAAACCGAAGAGGATTTGGTAAAAGTTTTCAAAAATGATCTTCATATTATTCATCAGGGTATGGTGCTTTTTGGCAGATATATCTGTACTGCGAAAAATCCAAAATGTGATGAGTGTTTTTTAAAAGCCTACTGTAAAAGCAAAGAGGTATTTAAAGCCGGGTAATTTCGTAATATCTGTAAATAGACTATTAATGTAATATAAAATCTAAAGTATAATATTTATTTACGATAATAGACAAGCATTAAAATAATGTTTACTTTAAATAAGATTTCTTAAAAAATAACATTAAAATTAAAAGAAGTTATTAAGACTTTATCCAATATAATTATTCTTAAGAATAAGGTGAGGTTTGTCCTCATAAATAAACAAGGGATGTTGAAAAGGAGAAAATATTATGGAAATTCCGTTTTTTAAACCGGATATCGATGAGACGGAAAAGTCGCTTATCAATGAAGTTTTGGAATTGAAAGGTAAAAACAAAGTAAAATTGTTAGAAAAAAATTTTAGAAAATATATAGGGTGTGAATATGCCATATCCACAAGTAACGGTACGGCTGCCAAACATCTTGCCATGTGCGCATTGGATTTAAAAAGGGGTGATAAACTTATCTGTTCTGTCAATGCGTTTCCCTCAATTGCAGAAGTAATCAGGCATTTTGATGCAGAGCCGATTTTTGTTGATATTGATAAAAATGATTTTAATATTGATCCAAAAAAATTGGAAGAAGCGCTTATAAAACACAAACACAAAAAACTAAAAGGTGTTTTCCTCTCTCATGTTGCAGGACAGGCGGCTGATTTGGATGCTATTTATGAACTTGCCAAAAAGTATAAAGTAAAAGTAATAGAAGATGCTTCCTATGCATTCGGTGCTACCTACAAAGGTGAAAAAATAGGTTCTTTGGGTGCGGATATAACTGTTTTTAGTTTTAATCCTCAAAGAATGAATGCCGTGGCTTACGGAGGAGTAATGGTTACGGAAGATGAAGAGCTTAACAAAAGAGCAAGACTTCTCAAAAATCATGCCATAGTCAGTGAAAAATGGGATAAATACGGGAATTTAGGCTATGTTTATGATGTTATAGATATCGGTTGCAAATATGATCTAAGTGAATTGAATGCAGCTTACTGTACGGCGCAGTTACAAAAAAATGACTATTTTATCAAAAGAAGAAAAGAGATAGCAGAAATCTATTATGAAAAGTTGCAAAATCTGCCTCACATTGAGCTTCCTCAAAAAGTAAGAGAACACAATTTTGATCTTTTTATTATTAAAATAGATAAAAACAGAGACGGTTTTGCAAGAGAACTAAAAGAAAAAGGTATCTATACGGGACTTCATTTTATTCCTCTGCATCTTTTGACATACTATAAACAAAAATATAACCTAAGAGTGTCTGATTTTCCGAATGCTCTTGCAAATTATCAGCAAATCTTATCACTTCCGATATATTCCGCACTGACAGATCAGGAAGCAGAATATATCTGTAAAAATATAGCCGAGATTGCGAATCGTTGGATCTAACAGCCCAAAAAACTGTTTTACGGATTGAAAAATATCTTTTCAATCCGTCTTTTTTTGAAAAACTGCTCTCATATCTGCTGCTTCCTTTCAGCACCCTTTACTGCGTGGTGGTTATCGTCAAACGAAAAAGAGCAAAAGAGGAGAGTTTTGGTATCCCTGTTATCAGTATAGGGAATCTGACTGTCGGAGGAAACGGTAAAACCCCTTTTTGCATCTCCTTGGCAAAGAGATATAAAAACTCTGCAATTATTTTAAGAGGTTACAAAAGAAAATCAAAAGGCACTGTTGTTATCTCAAAAAACGGGGAGATCTTGGAAAATGTCGATGTAAGTGGAGATGAAGCCATGCTTTTTGCAAAATCTCTTTCAAAATCAACCGTTATAGTAAGTGAGGACAGAAAAAAAGGGATCAAAAAGGCGATCTCTTTGGGGAGTGAAGTGATATTTTTGGATGATGGTTTCAGCAAAGCTGATATAAAAAAATATGATATTTTATTAAAACCTCAAAAAGAGTATTCAAATCCATTTTGTATCCCAAGCGGTCCTTACAGAGAGCCTGAAAGTTTTGAGAGATATGCTGATATCGTTGCAAAAGAGGGGGTCGATTTTAAAAGGGTTGTGAGTCTGACAAACAAAACCAAAAGAATGCTTCTTGTTACCGCTATCTCAAAACCCAAAAGACTTGATGAGTTTTTGCCTTTTGTGGTAGGAAAGGTCTATTATCCTGATCATTATGAATTTAAAAAGGATGAGTTGGAGAAGCTTATAAAAGAGTATAATGCCGATTCTCTTTTAACCACCCAAAAAGATGCGGTGAAGATGGAGAGATTTGGGTTGAATCTTTCGATTTTGGAACTTGATTTGGAGATTGATGATAAAATTATCCGAAAAATAGATACTTTTATATCCGATTTTGGTAAAATTCCATAAAAACTTCAGTAAGGAACTTTCATTTTGCAGAAAAAAATTCAAACAGTTCAAACTCTGTTGGATGCCCTTCCATTTATAAAAGAGTTTAACAATCAAATAGTTGTTATAAAATATGGCGGAGCTGCTCAGACAAACTCCGTACTAAAAGAGAAATTTGCCCAAGATATCGCTTTGATGTATCTTGTGGGTATAAAACCGGTTATTGTTCACGGAGGCGGAAAAAAGATAAATGAGCTTCTTGAAAAACTGAGTATCAAAACAAGTTTTCACGAAGGACAGAGAATAACTACCGAAAAGGTAATGGAAGTGGTTGAAATGGT